>NZ_JAOCCT010000008.1:0-184150 GCF_029840555.1 Stenotrophomonas sp. GD03877
TAGTTGCCGAACCGCTTGGGCAGGGCCCGCCACTTGCAGCCATTTTCGGCCACGAACAGGATCGCGTTGAGCACCTGAAGGTTGTCCAGCGACACATTGCCCCGCTGCCGCGGCAGGCAATCCTCGATACGCGCGAATTGCGCAGGCGTAAGTTCCATGCGCAGTATGTTAGCACGTAGTGTTAACAGGCCCTAGTCGATGGCTGCGGCGTTGGCTGCCCTCCCCTCTTGAACCCGCGATCCCTCGCCATGAACGCCTCCAGCATGTGCGGGATCAACTTCTCTGCATCGACTGCCTCGCCATACGCTTGCGCGTGCAGCGCGGCGTAGCGGTCGAGGTCGGCTTTCAGGCTGGCTGGGCAGGCGAAAGTCATCTTGACGTTCTCGGTCTTGGGCAGCGGCCCGAGCCGCAGCTTCTTGGTCGCGCTCATTGCGAAGCTCCCCGATTGAAGAACAGCGGCTGGTAGGGCCGCAGCACCAGATCCCGGTTGACGATGATCCGCACCGGCAGGCCCGGCCGCTCGGTCAGCGTCGGCTGGATGTTCATGTTGCGCCGGGTGATCTCCTGGCCGACCTGATTGATGCTGTCCTGGGCGCTGTCGCGCCCGGCGATGACGATGCGGTTGCCGTCCTGGCGGTTTTCCGGCGCGGCCAGCTCGGCACCCACGCCCAGCAGCGTCGTCAGCACCGCGCCCGCAACGATGCGCTTCCAGTGCCAGTCCACGTCGTCTTCCAGGCCGGCGTAGCCGGCCGGGTCGGTGCCCACGAGGTTGTCGAGCGTCAGCGAGGACGTGTCGGGCAGGATGATCCGGTTCCACACCACCTGCACGCGGCTCTGTCCGTAGCTGACCTGGCTGTTGTAGCGCCCCAGGATGCGCGATCCCTGCGGGATCAGCAGGAACTTGCCCGTGGCCGTGTCAAAGACCGGCTCCGTCACCGTGGCGATCACGTCGCCCGGCAAGTCCGACTTGATGCCCGTCACCAGCGCGCCCGCGATCACGGTTCCGGCCATCACCTGATACGGCGACGCCGGCAGCGCCAGATTGCCGGAATTGCGTGTTTCCGTAGAGCCGGCTTTCAGGAACGCTTCCTTTTGGTCTTGTCGGTTCTGCACGGCGGTCGGGTCGGCAGGCTGCGCCGCCACCGATGCCGGCCCAGCCGTGAGCGGGTCGAAGGCCGCGAGCGCGCTTGCACCACCAGGCACACCCGGCGTCGCCTGTGCCACCGTGGCGGCGGCTTGGCCTTGGCCCCCTGAACGGAAGAACACCGACGAAGCCGCAGCGGCTTCCGCCTCCTTGCGCACGGCATCGTTGGGATCGTGGCCGGGGGCCGCGTAGGCGGCCACGGCCGGCTGCTGCGAATTCACGATGGCAGGGCCGAGGTCGCCCGGCAGCGGCGGCCCCAGCTCGGGCACTTGCGGCGGCAGCTTCGAGTAGTCGGTCGGCAGGCCATCCAGCCCCTCTGATTTCGAGACGCGATCGACGTTGTAAAGCTCGGTTTGCTCGTCGGCGCTGCGCCGCTGCGGTTGCAACGACCAGATCGTAGCGCCGAGCACGGCAACCGACAGACTGCCGACGAGGATGGCCAGCGTGCGTCGGTTCAGGCGCGTGACCGGGCGCGGCTGGGCGCGCAGCACCACCGCTTCCGGCGCGACCTTGCCTGCCTGCGGCGTGGCGAGGTCGGGGGTGTCGTCCTGGCTCATGGTCAGTTCCTCCGCGCAACGCCGTCCGTGCGCTCAATTCGCACCACGTCGCCCTTGTCGCCGCCCAGGCGCAGTTCGGCGGCACCGAACAGCCGATCCACGATGTAGTACGGCGAGCGGAAGCGGTAGTTGACCAGTTGCCCGTCGCCTTCCGGCCCGATTACGAACAGCGGCGGCAGCTCGCCTTGCGCGATGCCGGCGGGGAACTGGATATAGACCTTCTGCCCGTCGTCGAAGGCGCGCAGCGGCTTCCACGGCGGGTTGCTACCGCTGACCGCGTAGCGGAAGCGCAGGTTTTCCAGCGACAAGCCGGAGTCCACCGGCGCGGCGGCGCTGGCCGCCTGCGCCTGGCGCTGCAAGGCCAGCATCCGGTCACGCGGATACTCCCAAGAAGCCGACGCCATCCACGTCTTTTCCGTCGAAGCCAACTCCAGCAGGTACGTCCTGCGGTTGGTGGTGATGACGAGATTGGTCTTGAGGCCCGAGCGGATCGGCTTGACCAGCACATTGACGCGCAGGTCAGCACCGCTGCCGCTCGACGTATCGCCAACGATCCAGCGCACGGTATCACCAGCGGCCACCGTCACCAGCTCCTCGCCCGGCTGGAGCGAAATCACAGTCACGCGGCCCACGGCTGCATAGACTTGGTAGAGCGCGCCATCGGTGAACGGCCACACCTGAATCGCGTTGACGTATCCCTCGCGCGTGGGTGCGACGCGCGCCTCGGCATTGGCCCGTGAGACGCGCACCTTCTCGTCGGCTGGCTCCGGCGTGGGCTTGGCGTCCTCGGCTTCGGGCAATGGCTTCAACTGCGCCGGCATCGGCAGTACCTCGGGCACCGCCACCACCTCCACCGGCGCGGGTGGCTCGGGTAGCGGCTGGGCCTGTACCGGCTCATCGAGCGAGATGGTCGGCGGTGGCTTGCCCTGCGTGGCGCAGCCCGCCAGGGCAAGCAAGATCACCGGCAAGGCGGATTTACGGAAAAGATCATTCATGGCTTGGCTCCTTCGGAAGAATCCAGTTCGCGGCTCCATGACAGGCCGTTGACGTAGATGCCCAGGGGGTTCTGGCGCAGGCGTTCTTCGGTGCGCGGCGGCTGGAGCACGATGGACACCACGGCCGTCCACCGCTCCAAGCCCGCCGCGGCGCCGTTGACGTAGCGGCGTTCCGTCCAGCGCACGTTGAAAGACGTGTCGCTGGCGCGCACGACGCTGGTGATCTGCACAGTCACCGACTCTTTACCGATGCGTGCGAACGGGTCGTTGACCCGCGCGTAGTCGTTGAGCACGGCCGCGCCCTTGTCGGTCGTGTAGTCGTAGGCGTCCAGCCAGTTCTGGCGGACGACGATGGGGTCGATGGACAGCGAGCGCACCAGCGTCACGAAGCGCGCGATGTGGTGCGCCGTCTGTGCATCGTTGGGCCGGTAGGGCGTGGCGGCTTCGCCCACGGCGCGCACCTGGCCCGCGTTGTCCACTTCCACGACGTAGGGCGTCACGAATGACTGCGCCGAGCGCCACACTAGGCCGCCGGACATCAACAGCGCGAGCGTGAGGCAGCCGAAGGCCATCAGGCGCCAGTTCTTCGCCTGCACGCGCGGCGAGCCGATACGGTCGTCCCACACCTGGCCGGCAGCTTGGTACGGCGTGGCAGGCTGCGGCGTGTCGGCATAGCGCACCTGCGGTTTTCTGAATCGCATGGTCAGTTCTCCTTGTGAATCGCATTAGTCGTCGGAGCCGCGCAGGCTCGGGCCTTGCCCCGAGCCGCCACCGTCGCCACCGCGCAGCGTGTGCGCGGCGGTGGTCGCGGCGTGGGTGAGTTGCTGGCGGCGATGCAGCCGCTTGGCCCAGGCGGGTTGTTCCGGCTTCTGTGCAGCGGCGCCGCCTGCGGAGGCCTCTCCTGCGGAGGCTTGGCCGGTTGACGCGCCAGCGTCGGCCGTCGAGCCATTCCAGCCAGCACGGAACGGAGCGGCCATCCGCTGCCCGGCAGCGGAAGCACGGGATGCTGCGGCGCGTCCGGCGGACTGCGCGCCGGTCTTGGCGACGTTGCCCAGGCCCGCCATCGCGCCCTTTGCGCCGCCGCCAGCGGCGGCGGAACCGGCCTGAAACGCCGACTTCGCATTGCTGGCCGCCGACGTGGCGGCGCGCGCACCGCTACCGGCCAGCTTTGCGGCGGCCGGAGCCATACGCGCGCCAGCAGCCACGGCGCCACCCACGCCCGTCGCGGCGGCGCCGATAGCGACGGCCGTGCCGGCAGCGCCGACAGCAGCACCGGCCATCGCGCCCGCGCCGAGCTGCGGCGCACCGGACACAAGGCCTGTCGCAATGCCGGGGCCGAAGATCCCGAGCGCCAGCAAGGTGAGCGAGGCCAGCATGATGACCAGCGCGTGGTCGATGGACGGCTCGGCGGGATGGACTTGGAACTGAGCGAACAAGCCCGAGCCGATCCCGACGATCACGGCCAGCACCAGAACCTTGACGCCGGAGGCCACCACGTTGCCCAAGACCTTTTCGGCGAGGAACGCGGTCTTGTTCCAGAGTGCGAACGGCACAAGCACAAAGCCCGCAAGCGTGGTCAGCTTGAACTCGATCAGCGTGATGAACAGTTGGATCGCCAGCACGAAGAAGCACAAGATCACAACCAGCCACGCGAGGAACATCACCACGATGGGATCAAGGTTCACGAACACTTCGGGGAAGCCCGCCATCTCGCCGATCTGCTCCAAAATCGGCGCCCCGGCGTCGATCCCGGTTTTCGCCAGCCGGCCCGGCTGCAGGAAGTTCTCCATCGTGATGGCCGAGCCGGTGGCGGTAATGCCCAATCCCGCAAACGAGCGGAACACGATGCTGGCCAGCCAGTTGAAGTTATTGATGATGTAGGCGAAGGCACCGACGTAGAGCACCTTGCGCAGCAGCTTGGCGATCACGTCCTCGCCCTGGCCGGTGGCATGGCTCATGGCCCAATACAGTCCGGCGATCGTCATGTCGATGACGATCAGCGTGGCCGTGAGGAACGCCACCTCGCCACGCAGCAGCCCGAAACCCGAGTCGATATAAGCGGCAAAGGTGTTGAGGAATTGGTCGATGATGGTCACATCATTCATGGCGTGTCCTCCGGTTCGGCGGGAAAGGCCGGCGCCATGCCATCGGCCGGTTCCTCGAAGCTCGGCGGAATCGGCGGCAGGTCGGCCAGCGTCTGGTATTCGTCCGGCCCGGCCTCGCCGGAGAAGAAGCGCCGCCGGAAGGCTTCGGCGGCGGCGCGGCAAGCGTCCTCGCCCTTGGCCTGCCGGTCGGCCGCGCATTGCGCGCGCAATGCCTTGAGCCGCGCAGGATCGGCGGCCAGAGCATCGGCAAGGTTGTCGGCCGGCTGCTTGTTGCAAGCGGCCAGCAGCACGACAAGCACCACAACAGACGGGGCGAGGACGCATCGCATGGCGGCCTCCCGTCAGTTGCCGTAGAAGTTCACGGACTGCGGCGTGTACGGCGTGCCTTCGCCCAGGAAGCGCCGCCGCACTTCGCGGGCGCGCTCCGTGGCCGCCGCCTGCCGCGCCAGATCCAGCGACGCCGCCCGGTCTTGCGTGATCTGGAGCCGCTGCGACTGGATCGACTGTTTGGCCTGCAAAGCCAGCAACTGGTTCATGGCCTGCATCGCCTGCAAGGCACCTTCGGCCGACTGGCTCTTGCCCACGAGATCGGCCAGCACGCTTTCGTCTTCGCCCAGGTTCTGCGACACCTGCGCCTGCATCTGCATCGTGGTCTGCAAGCCGTTGAGCGTGTTCTTCCAACGCTCCTGCGCATCGCGGTACATCTGGTCGCCGCTGACGGTGGCGGCGTACTGCTCGGGATACAGGCGCGCGAACTCCCGATCGAGGTTCGTCACGTCGAAGGCCAAGCCGCGGGCCTGGGCGATCAGTCGCTCGGTCGTCGCCAGGTTGGCGCGCAACTGGTTCACCACGCTAGACGGCAGGCTGGCGAGGTTGCGCGCCTGGTTCATCAGCATCTTCGCTTCGTTCTGGAGCTGCTGGATCTGGTTGTTGATCTGCTCCAGCGTGCGGATGGCGGTCAGCGTGTTCTGCACGAGGTTGGTGGGATCGACCACGACCCATTGCGCATGGGCAGTGGCGGTGCAAAGCATGGCCGCGATGGCAGCGGCGATAAGACGCTTCTTCATGGCAGGTTCTCCAGGGGTTGGTCAGCGAGGGAACCCGGCGCAAGGCCGGGGAACGAGGGCAGCAGGTCGGCCGCCCAATCGAGGCCGCGATGGCGCAGCCAGGCGCCCGCGAAGCCGGGCACGCCGGCGTCCAGCAGCACGCGGTCTATGTCGCGCTGGTCTTGCGGCGTGGATGCGCCCGCAAACGCCAGCGCCGCCGGCCCCAGATCGAGGTCGAACAGGCGGTTGCCGAGGCGGGATTGGTAGTAGTAGTCGCGCTTGGGCTGCGCGGTGGCGACGATTTCGATCTGCCGCCTGTTGAGGCCGAAGCCCTCATAGATCGTGCGAATCTGCGGCTCGGTCGCCTGCGGGTTGGCGAGGAAAATGCGGCTCGCGCAGCTCTCGATGATCGCGGGCGCGATGCTCGATTCCTTGATGTCGGCGAGGCTCTGCGTGGAGAAGATGACGCTGACGTTCTTTTTCCTGAGCGTCTTGAGCCATTGCCGGATACGCGCGGCAAACACCGGGTCATCTAGGAACAGCCACGCTTCATCGAGGATCAGCAGCGTGGGCGCACCGTCGAAGCGTTCGTCGAAGCGCGCAAAGAGGTAGTGCAGCACGGCCATGACGGCGGCCTTGCTGTGCATCAGCTCCTCCATCTCGAAGCACTGCACGCCGGCCATGCCGAGCCGGTCATGGTCGGCGTCCAGCAGCTTGCCGTGGGCACCGCCGAGCACATAGGGCGACAGCGCCTGCCGCAGCGCGTTCGATTGCAGCAGCACGGAAAGCCCCGTCATCGTGCGCTGCTCCAACGGCGCACCGGCAAGGCTTCCCAACGCCGACCAGATAGCCGCCTTCTCGTCGGGGCCGACCGCCACGCCCTCATGCAGCAAGCGGCCTTCCACCCATTCGGCCGCCCAGGTGCGGTAGCCCTCGCGGTCGATGCGTGCCAACGGCTGGAAGGCGGTTTCGCCATCTGTCCCGAGGTCGTAGTGCTCGCCGCCCAGGCCGAGAACCGTGGCGCGCATTGAGCGGCCCATGTCGAACGCGAAGATGCGCGAACCGCGATAGCGGCGGAACTGCATTGCCAGCGTGGCGAGCAAAACCGACTTGCCCATGCCGGTCGGCCCCGCGACTAGCATGTGGCCCACGTCGCCGATGTGCGTCACCAGCCGGAACGGCGTGGCGCCATCGGTGCGTGTGACGATCAAGGGTGGGCCATCCAGGTGCTCGTTCCTTTCCGGCCCGGCCCATACCGCCGAAACCGGCATCATGTGAGCCAGGTTCAACGTCGAGACGATGGGCTGGCGCACGTTGGCGTAAGCGTTGCCCGGAATGGACGACAGCCAGGCATCCACGGCGTTGAGCGTTTCCGGGATGGTGATGAAGCCCCGGCCCTGGATGACACGCTCCACCATGCGCAGCTTCTCGTCGGCCACAGCCGCGTCGGCATCGAGCACCATCACCGTGGCGGTGAGGTAGCCGAAGGCGACTTGATCGCTGCCCAGCTCCTGCAAGGCGGCATCGGCATCGGCGGCCTTGTTGCTGGCGTCGGTATCGACCAGCGGACTTTCCTGCTGGAAGATCGTTTCGCGCAGCAGCGCGATGACGTTCTTGCGTTTGGCGAACCACTGGCGGCGCAGGCGTCCCAACTCCCGTTCCGCCTCGGCTTTGTCGAGGCACAGGAAGCGCGTGCTCCAGCGGTAGGCAAAGCCAAGGCGGTTGAGGTCGTCCAGAATCCCCGGCCAAGTCGAGGTCGGGAAGCCCCGCACCGACACCATGCGCAGGTGCTGGTCGCCCAGCATGGGCGCCAGGCCACCGACCAGTGCGGAATCGGTCAGCAGCGCGTCGATATGGAACGCCACTTCGGGCACGCCGACGCGATAGCGCCGCGTCGAGATGGTGGCGTGCAGGTAGGTCAGTGTCTGGCCGTCATCGAGCCAAGCGATTTCCGGCATCACGCCATCGAGCAGGTCAAAGACGCGATCCGTCTCCGCGACGAAGGCTTGCAGCCGCTCGCGCCAGTCCACGCCATCGGTGGGCCGGTTCTCGTACAGCATCCCCGCCGCGCGGGCGCGCGATTCCTCGGGCGGCAGGTACACCAGCGTCAGGTGATAGCCGCTCTCGAAGTCGTTGCCCGATTCCTCGAAGGTGGCCCGGCGCTCCTCGTCCACCAGCCACGACAGCGGCTCGGGAAACTCCGATTGCGGATAGTCGGCAGCGGGTCGGCGCTCGGCCTCGATGAACAGCGCCCAGCCCGAACCCATGCGGCGTAGCGCGTTGTTCAAGCGCGCCGACGTGGCTATCAGTTCGCCTTGCGTCGCGCTGTCGAGGTCAGGCCCACGAAACCGGGCCGTGCGCTGGAAACTGCCGTCCTTGTTCAAGATGACACCCGGCGCGACCAGCCCGGCCCAGGGCAGCCAGTCGGCGAGCAAGGCCGGGCGCTGGCGGTATTCGGCTAGGTTCAGCATCGCGGCGTCCTCCCCTTACACGTCCAGCAGCGGGCGATGCTTGATGTGCCGAGCAAAGACCTGCATGAACTGCGGATCGACGCGCGCTCCCCACACCGCCAGCGAATGGCCGACGATCCAGAGCACGACACCGGGAATCCACAGTTGAAGGCCCAGCCCGACGGCGGCGGCCAGCGTGCCGTTGGCAATTGCCACGGTGCGCGGCGCACCGCCCAGCAGAATCGGCTCGGTCAGCGAGCGATGCAGCGGCACCTCGAATCCGGCGGCGAAGGTGTCCGGGGCACTCATACGACGGCCCCGCCGGAGAAGCTGAAAAACGACAGGAAGAAGCTCGAAGCCGCAAACGCGATGGACAGACCGAACACGATCTGGATCAGCTTGCGGAATCCGCCCGAAGTGTCGCCGAAGGCGAGCGCGAGGCCCGTGGCGATGATGATGATGACCGCGACGATGCGCGCCACCGGCCCCTGGATGGATTCGAGGATGGATTGCAGCGGGCCTTCCCACGGCATCGAGGAACCGGCGGCCTGCGCGGTTCCGGTCAGGAACAACAGCAGCGCGGCCAGCAGCAGCCCTTGCCCCGCAGGGCGGGCCAGGCAGCGCAGCCGCGCAAGACGCAATGCCGGATTTGCAGAAAAACGGAAAGCAGGAAAAGTCATCTGCGTCATGGCAGTTCTCCAAGTAAGTCAGGGGATGGGGAAGTCGCCGCAGCGGATGCGGCATCGGGGTTTGGCGACAACTCGGGAAACGGCGTGTCCAGCGCGTCCGCCTCCCAATTCGCCAATCGGTAGCCCACGCCGTCGAAGCCGACGACGCGGGCAATGCTCTCGATGCGGCGTTTGCGCCCACGCCCGGCGATGTGGATCACCACGTTGACCGCCTCGGCGATCAGCGCACGCGGCGGGTTCACGGCCACTTCGAGAATCAGTTGCTCCAGGCGCAGCAGCGCGCCCAGCGCGGAACCTGCGTGGATCGTGGCGATGCCGCCGGGGTGTCCCGTGCCCCACACCTTGATGAGATCCAGCGCCTCGGCGCCGCGCACCTCGCCGACGACTACGCGATCAGGCCGCAGGCGCATGGACGAGCGCACCAGCTCGGTCATGGATACCACGCCTGCGCGCGTGCGCAGCGGAACGTGGTCGCGGGCCGCGCATTGCAGTTCCACCGTGTCTTCGAGCACCAGCACGCGGTCGCCGGTGGCGGCGATTTCGGCGAGCAAAGCATTGGCGAGCGTGGTCTTGCCGCTGCTGGTGGCGCCGGCGATCAGCACGTTCTGCCGCTCGCGCACGGCGCGAACGAGAAAGCCCGCCTGCACGCTGGTCATCATCCCGTCAATGACGTACCGCTCCAACGGGATCACGCCGATAGCACGCTTGCGCAGCGCAAAGGCCGGCCCCGGCGCTGCCGGCGGCAAGATGCCCTCGAAGCGTTCGCCGGTTTCGGGCAGTTCGGCGGATAGCAGCGGCTGGCCGCGATGGATTTCCGCACCGACATGGGCCGCGACCAGGCGGATGATTCGCTCGCCGTCCGCCTCGGGCAGTTCCACGCCCATCGGCGCGCGCCCACTGGAAAGCCGATCCACCCAAAGGGTGCGATCAGGATTCAGCATCACCTCCACCACGTCCGGGTCTTCGAGCGCGGCGGCGATCAGCGACCCCATCGCTGTGCGCAGCATCTGGATTCGGCGGTCGAGCGACGTGGCGCTCATGGACTGCGGAACGGCGCTCATGACGCACGCTCCCGCGCTTGCGCAGCCGCCGCCGCGTCCTCCATTCGCATAGGATCGGGATGCAGTTCCTCCACCACGTCGCGCACCAGGCTGCGCCCGCGCAGCAGGTGGCGGCCCAACTGTTCAACGAACTGCTCGAAGCGCGCTTTGCCCTGAGCGCGGGCGGCCTCTTGGTGCGCCTCGGGAACGGGCGTGCTGACCGTGAGGTAGTAGCGAATGAACAGCGCCAGCGTCTCGATCTGGATGTTCTGGTCGCGCTCCAGCCGTTCGGATTGGCGCGACAGCCGATCCAGGCGCTTGGCGATGGCCGCCTCGCGCTGGTCGGCGGCATCGGGCGACAGCCACGATGCGAGCGCCGCCGCGACGATGGACGACTTGGAAACGCCCTTCTTGGCGGCCAGCTCGTCCAGGCGCTTGGCGTGCTCGGGCTGGATAAAGAGGTTCAGGCGGTAGTGGCTCATAGCTCGATTCCGTCGTTGGGGTCGAGGGAAGCCAGCCGGGCCGTGCGCTGCATGGCTGGATCAAGCTGGCGAGGAAGGGGAAGCGGCAGGTCGTCGTCGTCATCGAGCAGCGCGAGGTCGGCTGCGGGAACGACCAGCTCGGGTGCGTAGGCGACGGCTTCGGAAAGCTCGTGTTGACGGCGCGGGCCGCCGTCGTCGGCGGTCAAGCTCCCCAGGCCATCGGCGGATACCGTGGCCGGTATGGCAGGCGTCCGCGGAATCGCCAGCCCGCTCCAGTCGTCCGGGCGTAGCGGCGGCGCGTCAGCGTACTGCCCGCCTGCAAGCGCGGGCGGCGGCAGCACGCGGCGCTTGAAATTGGCGTCCGCGTAGTAGCGCAGCTTCTTGGCCTTGATCGGTGCGACGCTGGACACCATCACCACCGCCTCGTCAGGCGGAAGCTGCATCACCTCGCCCGGCGTTAGCAGCGGGCGCGCTGTTTCTTGGCGCGACACCATCAAATGCCCGAGCCACGGCGCGAGCCTGTGGCCCGCATAGTTGCGCTGCGCACGCAGCTCGGTGGCGGTGCCGAGCGTTTCGGAAATTCGTTTGGCCGTGCGTTCGTCGTTGGTGGCGAACGTCACGCGCACATGGCAGTTGTCCAGAATCGAATGGTTCTGGCCGTAGGCTTTGTCGATCTGGTTCAGGCTCTGAGCGATGAGGAAGCTGCGAATGCCGTAGCCCGCCATGAAGGCCAAGGCCGTCTCGAAGAAGTCCAGGCGGCCCAGCGCCGGGAATTCGTCGAGCATCAGCAGCAGCTTGTGGCGCCGCTCGATGCCGTCGGAGCCATCAAGCGATTCGGTGAGGCGCCGGCCGATCTGGTTGAGGATCAGGCGAATGAGCGGCTTCGTCCGCGAAATGTCCGAGGGCGGCACCACCAGATACAGCGACACCGGATGTTCCGCAGCGATCAGGTCGGCTATGCGCCAGTCGCAGCGCGAAGTGACTTCGGCCACCGTGGGATCGCGGTACAGGCCGAGGAACGACATGGCCGTGCTCAACACGCCGGAACGCTCGTTGTCCGACTTGTTGAGCACTTCTCGCGCCGCCGAAGCGACGACAGGGTGCGGCCCATCGCCCAGGTGGGGCGTGGTCATCATCCGATGCAAGGTCAGCTCGAACGGGCTGGCCGGGTCGGAGAGGAAGTTGGCGACGCCGCGCAGCGTCTTGTCCTCGCCCGCGTAGAGCACATGCAGAATGGCGCCGACCAGCAGCGCGTGCGAGGTCTTTTCCCAATGGTTGCGCTTCTCCAGCGCGCCTTCGGGATCGACCAGAATGTCCGCGATGTTCTGCACGTCGCGCACTTCATGCGCGCCGCGCCGAACCTCCAGCAGCGGGTTGTAGGCCGCCGATTTCGCATCGGTCGGGTTGAACAGCAGGCAATGCGAGAAGCGCGAGCGCCAGCCTGCGGTGATCTGCCAGTTCTCGCCCTTGATGTCGTGAATGACGGCCGACGCGGGCCAGCTCAACAAGGTGGGCACTACCAGGCCCACGCCCTTACCCGAGCGCGTGGGCGCGAAGGTCAGGACGTGTTCCGGGCCTTCATGCCGCAGATACTGGCGATCGTGCTGGCCCAGGAACACGCCGGCCGGCTGTGTGAGGCCAGCCTTGCGAATTTCCTGCGCGTTGGCCCAGCGCGCAGAGCCGTAAGTCGTGACTAGGCGCGCTTGGCGCGAGCGCCATACAGACATGGCGATGGCGACGCCCACGGCGACCATGCCGCTGGCACCGGCAATGGCGCCGCCGGTATCGAAGACTTCCGGCGCATAAGCGCCGAAGAAAAACCACCACTCAAACAGCTTCCACGGGTGGTAGATCGACGTGCCAAGAAAGTCGAACCAGGGCGAGCCAAGGCGTACTTGGTAGCCAAGGGCCGCTGCTGTCCATTGTGTGGCGCCCCACACTCCGGCGATCACGATGCCGAATACCACGGCGATCTGACCGAACAGCACGTTCGTCCCTTGCATGACCTGGCCTCCGATTTCTCCTGCGCTTTTTCCTCATGGAAAGAGCGGCACAAGGACGTGCCGCAGGCGTCAGGTTCGGTGCCGGGTCAGTGCCGGTCAAAGACCATTTTCAGCAGAAAGGTCGAGCAAAAAGACGGAGTTCGCGCGGTGTCGAACCAAAGAAAAACGCCGCAAGCGAAGGCGCATTGCGGCGTGTCGAACAAAAAAATGAAGGCGAAGCGGCTATCCGCCAACAATCAGAACTTGGGCGATTCCTTCGGCGGCGTGTAAGGGGTTTCGCCATCGCCGTAGAACCGCTTGCGCGTGGCCTCGGCCACCCGGTTGCACAGCACGTCGCCGAGCTTCGGGCGGTCGGTTTTGCATTGCTGGCGCAGTTCTTTGAGCCGTTCGGGGTTGGCCGCCAGTTCTTCCACTGTCGGGATGTCCGGTTCTGAACTGATGGCCTTCTGAGGCGTCTCGGCCTGACCGCAGGCGGTCAGGATGGCCGCCAACAAGAATGGGATGGCCTTCTTCATGGCATCAATTCCTCCGGGGGATCAGGGTTTCGGCCTCGTATGGCCCTAGGAGTTTCCGGCAACTCGATGGTCTGCACGCGCTCAACGAAACGTGCCAGTTCATCAGACGGATTGCCGTCGAGACGGAGCAAGTAGGTCGTAAGTGGTGGCACTCGCGACGCCAGCGGTCGAGCTACGACACCCGGCTCACGGCTGGCGGCGATGTGTGCAGCGCCCGCTAGTCCAAGCGCGAAGCCGGCCGATACCAGTGCCA
Source organism: Stenotrophomonas sp. GD03877 (assembly GCF_029840555.1). Classification (NCBI taxonomy): domain Bacteria; kingdom Pseudomonadati; phylum Pseudomonadota; class Gammaproteobacteria; order Lysobacterales; family Lysobacteraceae; genus Stenotrophomonas; species Stenotrophomonas sp. GD03877. The sequence goes on from NZ_JAOCCT010000008.1 coordinate 13,280, forward strand.
TCATCAGATCGCAGGTGGCAACCCGTTCTGCGATCAGTGGTTCCATGTCAGCACGACGCAGCACTCGTTCAACGTGCTTGGCGTGGCCCTCACACACTTGCGGATCGCACAAGACCAGCGGGTAGCGCAGCAACTCGTCCAAGGGAATACGCTTGTAGGCCAGCAGCGGATGCCGGGCCGGCACTGCCACCATGAGTGCATCGCTCCAAGCGGGCAAAGTGACGATGCCGTCGCCCACTTCGTCGGATTGGGCAAACCCCACGTCGTACAGATCATCATGCAGCCCTTTGATCTGCTGCGATAGTGACACTTCGAAAAAGCGGATCTCGACCTCGGGTTCTTCCTGGCGACACAACGCCAGTAAGGCGGGCAGGCGCGACGGCGTGATGCCATCCGACAAGGCCACGCGCAACTGCCCGTGAAAACCGTTTGCCGCTGCTTTCACGCTCTCTCGCGCTTGCTCCAAGGCAGCAAACACACGACGCACATGCTCCAAGAACAATGTTCCGGCATGGGTCAGCCGCGTACTGCGCGTGGTGCGGGCAAACAGCATCACGCCGAGTTCTTCTTCCAGTTCCTTGATGGCCCGCGACAGCGGCGACTGCTCGATGTGCAGCCGCTCGGCGGCGCGAGCGAAGTGGAGTTCTTCAGCGACGGCGACGAAGCACCGAAGATGGCGCAGTTCCACTTACATCCCGCCGGGCTTGTGATGTGCCTGTTCCCCTCCGCCAACAAGGCGCGGAGGGCGACATTTGCGCCTGCCCGAAATCGACCGTTGCCGGTCGTCTGAGATCACGGTTCTGCTGTCCATTGCGGTCTCCTTTTCGCGCTTCCCCTCTTGCGGCAAGCTTGCATGGTGATAAGATAGTAATAGATTACTTATTTTCGGATGCGCAAGCAATGAGTGGACACCCCAAGCATCTACCGGCCGATGAGCGGCGCGCGGCCACAGTCGAGGCGGTGGTCGACTTGGCCGCCGAGCAGAACCCCAGCGACATCACGACCACAGCCATCGCACAGCGCATGGGGCTGACCCAGGGGGCGCTGTTTCGTCACTTCCCGACCAAGGACGCCATCCTGCAGGCGGTGATGTCCTGGGTCACGGAACGCCTGCTAGCTCGGGTGGACAAGGCAGCAGAAGGCACTACGTCCCCGGTCGCAGCCCTTGAGGCGGTCTTCATGACGCATATCGACTTCGTGTCCGAGCACCCGGGTGTGCCGAGGATGCTCTTCGGCGAATTGCAGCGACCTGGAGAGACCCTGCCTAAGCGAATGGTGCAGACCTTGATTCATCACTACGGCGAGCGGTTGCATCGCCTGCTCGAAGCCGGCAAGGCGCAGGGCGAACTGGATGCGGGACTGGATGTGGATGCCGCCGCCGTGTTGTTCATCGGCACGATCCAGGGACTGGTCATGCAGTCGCTGTTGGCGGGCAAGGTCAGTCGCATCCGCCGTGACGCACCAGCCGTGTTTGCCATCTATCGCCGTGGCATCGAAAGCAACACATGAAACACCTGTCTTCTCCGCAAGCGCGACTGCGACCTCCAAACCCTTCCACAAATCGGGAGCAACGAACATGACGGCACACAGCGGATGCGCGATCTGGATGCGCGTGGTCTCCTTGATTGCGATCGGTTTTGGCCTGATGACTATCTGGGAAGGCGGCGCAGTCCTGTTTGTCGACGGCGCGGCGCGCCAGGCTGCCGGCCACTATGTGCCTTTCGTGCTCTGGTTCAACTTTCTAGCCGGGTTCGCCTACATCGTCGCCGGCGTCGGCTTGTGGATGCGCCGGCGCTGGGCCGCGTGGTTAGCGATTGTCATCACGGTGGCGACCGCACTCGTGTTCCTGGCTTTCGGAGTGCATGTGGCTCTGGGTGGCGCCTGGGAGCGACGCACGGTGGTCGCCATGACGCTGCGCACGTTGGTGTGGGCTGGCATAGCGGCCATCGCCTGGCGCCGGTCAGCGGCGAATGCGCCGGTCGCACGCGAGCACTGAGCACCTTTATCCAGCGGAAACCCATCGATGAAAACTCCAAACCTCCTCTTCAAGAAAACCCGTTGGGTCGTGATCGCCGTCGTCGTGCTCGCTCTTGGCGGCGCACTGGCGTTCTGGTTGTCGCGCGACCATGGACAACAAGATGCATTGCGCCTCTACGGCAACGTCGACATCCGCGAGGTGCAACTGGCCTTCCGTCAGCCCGGGCGCGTGATGCAAATGGCTTTCGATGAGGGCGATGCCGTCAGCGCGGGCGCGCGCCTGGCGGCGCTTGACGCGCAACCCTATCGGGAAGCACTTGCGGCAGCACAGGCCCAGGTGCAGGTGGCGCAGGCGGAACTGGCCAAGCTGCGCCGCGGCCTGCGACCGCAGGAAATCACCCAGGCGCGCGAAGCCCTCAGGCAGGCCCAGGCGCTCGCCACCGAGACCGAGCGCAATTTCCAGCGCCAGAGTGGCCTGCTGGCATCGGGCGCCAGCAGCCAGCGCACGGTCGATGCAGCACGCACGGCGCGCGACCAGGCAGCCGCTGGCGTCGAAGCGGCCAAGGCGGCCCTGTCGCAAGCATCCGAAGGTTTTCGCAAGGAAGACATCGCCGCGGCAGAAGCTCGCCTTGCGGCCGCACAGGCTGCCGCAGCGCAAGCCACGACAGCCTTGGCGGACACCGAGTTGATGGCGCCCAGTAGCGGCACCGTCATCGCACGAGTGCGGGAGCCCGGCAGCATGGTCGCAAGCCAGAGCGCGGTCTACAGCCTGAGCCTGGACAAGTCGGTTTACGTGCGCGCCTACGTGGGCGAGTCGGACTTGGGGCGCATCGCGCCCGGTACTGTGGTGCGCGTCAAAAGCGATTCATCAGAGAAGGTCTATCGCGGCCAGATCGGCTTCATCTCGCCGCGCGCCGAGTTCACCCCCAAGACGGTGGAGACGACGGATTTGCGCACGGATCTGGTCTACCGCCTGCGCATCGTCATCGACGAAGCCGACAGCGACAGTGCCTTGCGCCAGGGCATGCCGGTGACGATCGAGGTCGATGCGAAAGCCGGCACCCGTATCCCGGCGGGGGAGCGTTGAAATGCAGGCAAGCCCTGCTATCGCCGCCGTGCCTGCGGGTGCGGGCGAAGACGCTGCCATCGTCATCGAAGACGTGGACAAGCATTTCGGCGACGTAAAGGCGCTGCGGGGCTTGAGCGCGCGCATCCACTATGGACGGCTGACGGGTCTGGTCGGCCCCGACGGCGCCGGCAAGACGACGCTGATGCGGATTCTGACCGGCCTCCTGGTGCCGAACGCCGGCCACGTCACCTTGGCAGGCTATGACGTGGTCAAGGACAACGACGCCATTCATGTCGCCAGTGGCTACATGCCGCAACGCTTTGGCCTGTACGAAGACCTGTCGGTGATGGAGAACATGCGCCTGTATGCGCAGTTGCGCGGCATGGATGCGGACCGCAACGCCGATCTGTTTGCCGAGCTGCTGGACTTCACGCGGCTCGGACCCTTCACCAAACGCCTGGCCGGCAAGCTCTCCGGCGGCATGAAGCAGAAGCTGGGCCTTGCCTGTGCGCTCATGGCGCGGCCGAAGGTGCTGCTGCTGGACGAGCCGGGCGTGGGTGTCGACCCGGTCAGCCGCCAGGACTTGTGGCGCATGGTGCAGGCGCTGACCGATGAAGGCATGGCCGTGGTCTGGTCCACCGCCTATCTCGACGAAGCCGAGCGCTGCGAGAGCGTGCTGCTGCTGAACCAAGGGAAGCTCCTGTTCGATGGCTCGCCGCAGGAGCTGACCGCGCAGCTCGAAGGCCGCAGTTTCCGTCTGGAAGACGTCGGTGCCGAGCGCCGAGCGGTCCTGACCCAGGCACTCGACCTGCCCACCGTGAGCGATGGCGTGATCCAAGGCGCCGGCGTGCGCGTGGTGTTGCGCGAGGGCGCGGACGCAGGGCAGCTCCAGGCCCTGTCCGATCAGGCGCAGGTGCGGCTGGCGCAGGTGCCTGCGCGCTTCGAAGACGCCTTCATCGATCTGCTCGGTGGCGGCCCCGGCGGCACGTCGACGCTGGCCGAGCGTCTGCCCCCGGTTGAGCTGGGTTTCGACATTGCCGTGTCGTGCCGAAACCTCACCAAGCGCTTCGGCGAGTTCACCGCCACCGACAACGTCAGCTTCGAGGTGCAAAAGGGCGAAATCTTTGGCCTGCTCGGCCCCAACGGTGCCGGCAAGTCCACCACCTTCAAGATGCTGTGCGGCCTGTTGAAACCCACTGCTGGCGAAGCGCATGTGGTGGGCCATGATCTGCGCCGCGCCACCGGCGCAGCCAAGAGTCGGCTCGGCTACATGGCGCAGAAGTTTTCGCTCTACGGCCTGCTCTCGGTGCAGCAGAACCTGGAATTCTCGGCCGGCGTCTACGGACTGGAAGGCAACACCCGGCGCGAGCGCATTGCCGAGATGATCGAAACCTTCGATCTGGGCGACTGGCTGTCCGCCACGCCCGATTCCCTGCCGCTGGGCCACAAGCAGCGCCTGGCATTGGCTTGTTCGCTGATGCACCGGCCGCCCGTGCTGTTCCTGGATGAACCCACTTCGGGCGTGGACCCGATCACCCGGCGCGAATTCTGGACCCACATCAACGGACTGGCCCGCAAGGGCGTGACCATCATGGTCACCACCCACTTCATGGACGAGGCCGAATACTGCGACCGCGTGGCCGTGCTCTCGCGTGCGCAACTGATCGCGCTGGATACGCCCGACGCGCTCAAACGTTCGGCGGTCAGCCCCGAACGACCCGACCCGACGATGGAGGACGCCTTCATTCACCTGGTGGAGTCGTCAGACCGCGAGCTGGAGGCCGCCACATGAACGGCGCCACAATGCACAAAGACGGAAGTGGCCCCCTGCAGTCCGACTTGCGCCATTTTGATCTGCGGCGCTTGATCGCCCTGGTCACCAAGGAAAGCTACCAGGCGCTGCGCGACCCCTCGACGCTGCTGATCGCGTTCGTGCTGCCAGTGGTGTTGCTGCTGCTGTTCGCCTATGCGGTGTCGCTGGATGCGAAGGATGTCCGCGTCGGCGTGGTGCTGGAGTCGCCCGGCGCTGCAGCGCAGGAGCTTGCGGCGGCCTTTGCCGGCACAAAGTTCCTGGATGCCCACTTCGCCCATGACCGGCGCGAAGTGGCCGACCAACTGGTCTCAGGCGACCTGCGCGGCTACGTGGTGATTCCGCAGGATTTCGAGCAGCGGCTGGCCCAGCGTGGCAGCGAGCCGCTGGTGCAGATCGTCACCGATGGCTCCTACCCCAATACCGCCAACTACGTCGAGAACTACGCCCGTGGCGTGGTCCAGTCCTGGCGTGCCGGACTGGACGTCGGAGCACCAGCGCAGGCCGTCATGCTGGAACCGCGCTACTGGTTCAACCCCGAGCTGGAAAGCCGCCGCGCACTGATTCCCGGTGCCATCGCCATCGTCATGACCATCATCGGCACCATGCTGACTGCACTGGTGGTGGCGCGTGAATGGGAGCGCGGCACCATGGAGGCGGTGCTGTCCACGCCGGCCTCGGTGGCCGAAATCCTGATCGGCAAGCTGCTGCCGTACTTCGTGCTCGGCATGCTGTCCACACTGGGTGCGGCGGCGCTGGCGGTGTTCGTGTTCGGGGTCCCGATGCGGGGCTCGCTGGCGGCGCTGCTGCTGCTGTCGGGGGTGTTCATGGTGCCGGCGCTGGGTCAGGGTCTGCTGATTTCCTCATTGGCACGCAACCAGTTCCTGGCAGCGCAGATCGCGCTGTTCACGGGCTTCCTGCCGGCCTTCATGTTGTCGGGCTTTCTGTACGAGATCGACGCCATGCCGGCACCGATCCGCGCCATCACCCGGCTGGTTCCGGCGCGTTACTTCGTCGATTCGCTGAAGACGGTGTTCCTGGCCGGCGACATCTGGGCCGTGTTCCTGCCCAACCTGGCGGCCATGGCGGCGATCGGGGTGCTGTTCTTCGTGATCGCCAAGCGCGCCACGCGCAAGAACCTGGAGTGAAGCGATGTTGACGTCCGCATTCTCGTTCACCCGCCTGCGCGCCCAGTTCATCAAGGAAGTACTCAGCGTCCTGCGCGACCCGCGCAGCCGCATGGTGGTGTTCGTGCCGCCGATCCTGCAGTTGCTGGTGTTTGCCTTTGCCGCGACGCTGGAAGTGCGCAACGTCGATATCGCCGTCTACGATCAGGATGCGGGGCGGTGGTCGCACGAGTTGGTACAGCGCCTGGACAGCGCCCGCTTCATCACCCACGTCCGGCATGTCGACAGCCAGCAGCAGCTACACGAGCTGATCGACCGTGGCGAGGTGATCGCCGCGCTTGCCATTCCGGTGGATTTTTCGCGCTCCATCGCCGCCGGCGAAAGTGGCCGCGCGCAGGTACTGGTCGATGGCCGGCGCAGCAACTCCGGGCAGATCACCGTAGCCTATCTGTCCACCATCGCCGCCGATGTCGGCGCCGAGGTCGTGCCCGACGCCCAGGCACCAACGCCCGTGGTCGTGCGCCACTGGTTCAACCCGAATCTGGTCTACCGCTGGTTCATCGTGCCCGGCCTCACGGGCATCCTGGCGCTGTTCAGCTCGCTCTTGATCACCTCGTTGTCGATCGCGCGCGAGCGCGAGCTGGGCACCTTCGACCAGTTGCTGGTATCGCCCACCTCGACGCCGGAGATCATTGTTTCCAAGTCGCTGCCTGCGCTGGCGATCGGCACGCTCTTGGGCCTGTTCATGATCAGCGCCGGCGTGTTCCTGTTCGGCATCCCGTTCACCGGCTCGTTCGCGCTGCTGCTCGCCAGCCTGGTGCTGTTCATCGCCTCGGTGGTCGGCATCGGCCTGATGATTTCCGCGGTCAGCATGACGCAGCAGCAGGCCATCCTGGGAGCGTTCGCCATCGGCGTGCCGGCGGTGCTGATGTCCGGCTTTGCGACGCCTGTGGAAAACATGCCTGTCGTCCTGCAATGGCTGGCTCAGGCCATCCCACTGACCCATTTCCTCATCATCGTCGAAGGCAGCTTTCTCAAGGCCATGCCGCCCGGTGACATTCTCGCCAGCCTGTGGCCGCTGGCGGTCATCGCCCTCGCCACGCTGACCATGGCCACCGTATTCGTCCGAGGACGCCTGCAATGAAATCCAAGCCCCGCACTCCCTTTCTTCGCGCAACCGTCACCGGCCTGACCCCTGGGCGCGCGCGTCCGCTCGTGCTGGCCCTGTCCTGCGTGCTGCTGACTGCCTGCGCAAGCGTGGGCCCCGACTACCGCGAGCCGCCGCCGGTCGACGTCGGCAGCGGCTGGAGCTTGCCGTTGGCAAGCGAATCCCAGTCCGCAGACTTGAGCCAATGGTGGTCTGCACTGGACGATCCCATCCTCGATCGCCTGATGGCCACGGCGCTGGCACAGAACCTGGATCTGCGCCACGCTGCGGCACGCATCGATGAGGCACGCGCCCTGCGCGATCGTGTGGCCGGCGAGGCATTGCCCACCGCCGCCGCTGGCGCGAGCGTCAACCGGCGCCGTCAAAGCGAGAACGGACCCCTGCCCGTAGGTTCGATCCCCGGCCTTGACGCCACGCAGACCATCTACGACGCGGGCTTCGACGCGGCCTGGGAGGCCGACTTGTTCGGGGCCAAGCGGCGGGCGCTGGAAGGCGCCAGCGCCCGCCTGCAGGCGACCGAAGCCGAGGCGCAGGGCATACGCATGCGCATCGTGGCCGAGGTCGCACGCACTTGGTTCACCGCCGTCGGCGCCCGCTACGAGTTGCACGCACAACAGGCCACACTGGATACGCTGCAGCAGACCTTGGAATTGGTGCGCCTGCGGCATGCGCTGGGCGACGCGTCGGCCGCCGACGTGGAGGCGGCGTACGCCCAATGGACAGCAGTCAACGCGCTCATCCCGGATATCCAGGCGCGTCAGCGCGCCGCGATACTCAGCCTGGGCGTGCTGCTGGGCGCGCCGCCGGAGCGGGAGCTGGCACTGCTGGATGGCCCCTTGACGCCGAGCACGCTGCGGGCGCTGCCGGTGGGCGAGCGCGCAGAGATGCTGCGCCGGCGCCCGGACGTGCTGGCTGCGGAACGTCGCCTGGCAGCGAGTTCCGCCGACATCGGCGTGGCCACGGCCGAGTTGTTCCCCAAACTCTCCATCGGTGTCGGCGGCGGGTTCCAAGCGCTCAGTACGGGCGATTGGTTCGATGCATCCAGCTCGCGTTTTTCCATCCTGCCGCTGATTTCCTGGCGCCTGTTCGACGGTGGCCGTGTGCGAGCCGAAATTCGGGCACGCGAGGCGGCCGAGCGACAGGCCGCGCTGGCCTATGAGCAGGCCGTGCTGACGGCGCTGGGCGACGCCGAGCGCGCCCTGGGCGACTACCACGGCGGACTGGACACGCTTGAGCGCCGTGGCATGTCACTGGATGCCGCACGCACCAGCTACGGCCACGCCAAAGCTCGCTACGCCGCGGGCGACATCGCCCTGGTCGAGCTGCTGGCCGCCCAGCGCAGCCTGCACGAGGCCGAAACCGCAGCCGCGCGGGCCCATGCCAACGCGGCCGTGCAATTGGTGGCGCTCTACAAGGCCCTTGGCGGTGGCTGGGACACATCCACCGCGCCATCAACCGCAATCCATCCGCCGCGGGGCGCTGCCGCCCCCGTCGCGTTTTCAAGCCGCTGACGAAACACAAGGAGACCATCATGCAAATCAACGTTGGAAGTGTCGACCGCATTGTCCGCATCGTCCTCGGGCTGATTCTGCTCAGCCTGCCGTTGTGGCTGGACTCACCCTGGCGCTGGCTGGGGCTCATCGGAATCATGCCCCTCGTCACCGGCCTGGCCGGTCGCTGTCCGGGCTACTGTCTGCTTGGCCTGGGCACTTGCCCGATACAAAAGAAAAATCCGGAGTGAAGGTCCCATGAAACTGCATTTTCTGGGCGCTGCGCGCGAAGTTACCGGGTCGTGTTTCTTGGTGGAAGCGCTCAACGTACGCTTCCTGGTGGATTGCGGCATGGTTCAGGGCGGACGCACGGCGGCGGCACGTAACCATGAGCCATTCCCGTTCGACCCGGCATCGATTGATTTCGTGCTCCTGACCCATGCCCACATCGACCACAGCGGGCTATTGCCAAAACTCACGCGCGCAGGATTCACGGGGCCTATTTACGCCACGCCAGCCACGGTTGATCTGCTCGGGGTGATGCTGCCCGATAGCGCTCACATCCAGGAAAGCGATGCGAAGCGGGATGCCAAGCGGTTCAAAGAGAAGACCGCGCTGTCACCCCTGTATACCCTGCAGGATGCCAGCGACTGCTTGCAGCAGGTGCGAGGCATCGAATACGACCGGGAGTTCGCGCCCCGCGTGGGGGTGCGCACCCGTTTCCGCGATGCCGGGCACATTCTTGGGTCGGCCATCATCGAAGTCTGGGTGACCGAGTATGGCTATCCGACAAAGCTCGTTTTCAGTGGTGACCTCGGCCAGCCGGGGCGCCCGATCCTTCGCGACCCGACACCCATCGAGGACGCCGACATCCTCATCATCGAGTCCACCTACGGCAACCGCCAACACAAGGATTTCTCGGCAACCGAAGAGGAGATGATCAGCATCGTCGAGAAAACCCTCTTCGAGAGCGGCGGCAACGTCATCGTGCCGGCCTTCGCGGTTGGCCGAACCCAGGAAGTCCTTTACCACCTGCATCGACTCACCTGCGAGGGGCGGTTGCGACAACCGATGGTATTCGTCGATTCGCCGATGGCCACCGAGGCCACACGCATCACGCGTGAACATCTCGAATTGTTCGACGAACAGGCGAAGCGGTTGGCAGGATGGCACGCGCGCGGCGAGAACCTCCCATACCTGAGTTTCACAGCGAGCGCTGAAGAGTCCATGGCGCTGAACCGGATCCGCTCCGGGGCCATCATCATCTCTGCCAGTGGCATGTGCGATGCGGGACGTATCCGGCACCACCTGCGCCACAACTTGCCACGCCGGGAATGCAGTATCTTGTTTCCCGGCTTCCAGGCGCAGGGGACGCTTGGCCGGCGCCTGATCGAGGGGGCCGAACGTGTACGCATCTTCGGTGAGGACATCCCGGTACGTGCGGCGATCCACAGCATGGGCGGCCTCTCGGCGCATGCCGACCAGAAGGCGTTGCTGAATTGGGCTCGGGGTTTTGTTCACCCACCGGCGCAAACCTTCGTGGTGCATGGGGAACTGTCTGCCGCGCAGGCCTTCGCCGAACTCCTGCAACAGCAACTCGGCTGGCAGGTCACGGTGCCCGAGCATGGTCATGCGCTGCGCTGGCCGGACTTTCTGGCGCACGAGTGATGAAGCCCGCCGAAGATCTCGCTGAACGCCTGCGCGCCATCCGCGAGTCGCCAACGTACCGTCTTGCGTACGAAGACATCGAACTGCTTGGCCAGGACGAACTGCGGCCGCTGCGACTGCAGCTCGAACTACTCAAACCTGAGCGCATCCTGCACGAGAAAGGCATCCGCTCGACGGTAGTGGTCTTCGGCAGCGCACGCGTGAGCGATACCGAGACGGCAGAAGCCCGCCTTGGCGCGCTGGAGCGTCAGGCGCTCGTCACTGCGGAGAATGCCGGGCTGCGGCAAGAGCTCGCGCGAGCCCACCGCCGGGTCGAACAGGCACGTCATTACGAGCAAGCGAGGCGTTTCTCGGGTCTGATTTCGGCGCGTTTTCAGCAGCAGAACCGACGTGATTTCGTCGTCGTCACCGGGGGTGGTCCCGGCATCATGGAGGCCGCCAACCGCGGTGCTTTCGAGGTTGGCGCACGCTCGATTGGCCTCAACATCACGCTGCCGCACGAACAGGCACCCAACCCCTACATGTGCCCGGACCTGGCGTTCAGGTTCCACTATTTCGCGCTGCGCAAGATGCACTTCTTGTTGCACGCCAAGGGCTTGGTGGCATTCCCCGGTGGCTATGGAACGCTCGATGAGCTGTTCGAGGTGCTCACCTTGATCCAGACCGGAAAGATGCAGCGTATTCCGGTGGTGCTGGTCGGCCGTGCATTCTGGCGTCGCGTAGTTGATTTCGATCTTCTGCTCGACGAAGGCTATGTCTCTCCATCCGATCTCGACTTGTTCACCTGCGTAGACGAAGCGGAGGAAATCGTCAGTGCCCTCGAACGCTTTTACGTCAACAGGGCGGCAGGCGATGGGGCAACATGATTGGCATCGACGGGTATCTCTGGAGCCTGCGCGGCACCAAGGTGCGGCAGCCGATGCAGTGCGCCGCCTTGTTGATTACGGGTGCATTGTTCAGCCCGATTGCTGCTTTCGGTTCCGAAGTCTCGCTCTCTGCAAATCCTCCCTCCTGCTCACCAGAGCAATCCCTGCGCTGGCGGGGCGGCACTCTGCGTCTGGAGAACGATTTGTTCACCGGCTCCGATCGCAACTACACCAACGGTGTCGCGCTAACAGCAGTCTCACGCGATCTGCAAGGCGGGCTCCGTCCGGAATGCCTGCCCCAGCCGATTGGCTTGTACGCCCGCTTCATCGGCTGGGCTGATCCAGGCTTCTGGCACGACGCCGGCGCCCACTCGTCGTCGCAAAACCTCGTTGTGCGCTTTGGCCAAGTCATGTACACGCCCGAGAACAAGACGCGCACCGATGTGATTCCAGATGATCGACCGTACGCTGGTTTGCTCTACCTGGGTTTGGCGTGGAATCGCCGCATCCATCCACAAGCCGCAAGCTACGAAATCCTTGACGTGCGTGAGCTGACCCTGGGCGTGATCGGCCCCTGGTCGCTGGCCGAGCAATCCCAGGATCTGGTGCATCGGGCACGCGGCATTGAGCGCTTTCGCGGCTGGGACAACCAGTTGCGCAACGAGCCGGCATTTCAGATGGCCATGGAACGCAAGTTCAAGCCGTACACGGAGGGCGCGGTCCGCCCTGGATGGGGCAGCGACGTGATCGGCGGCTATGCCCTGCGGGTTGGAAACATCGAAACCGCCGCCAGTACCGGCGTGGAGTTTCGCGCGGGCTGGAACATACCGAACGACTTCGGCAGCTATCCGATCCGCCCTGGCGCGGAGAACCGCCCGCCATCTGGTGTTGCCGATCTGCGCACGACAACGCCGCAATCGGTCCTGGCGCCCAAACCTGGGGCACATGTCTTCCTGAACCTGGAGGGTAAAGCCGTCGCCTGGGACTTCTCACTCGACGGAAACATGTTCCGGAATAGCCACCATGTCAGCCGGCGGCCTTGGGTCGCGCAAGCAGCTCTCGGCATCAGCAGCCAATGGATCGTTGCTGGACGTGGCGTGCGGCTTGCCGTGATGCGCGTTTGGAGAACCCGCGAGTTCGACCAGCAGGCGGGCTATCACGCATTCGGATCGATCGCGCTGAGTTTGGAATTTTGAGGGCACCTGCAACCATTCGTTAGACCCAAAGCATTCGTCAAAACATCAATGGAGAAATTCGTGAACCAGCCCTTGAAACCCAGATCGTTCTTCACATTTTCGCTGTCCGTGCTCTTGGCAACCTTCGCCGCGGCACTCGGTGCGCAGTCCGTAGAGGCGGCAAAGCCAATGACGCTTCGTACCATAATGGAAAGACTCGGGCGCGACATGCAAGCCGTCACGGGCGCGATCTCCAAAGAAGACTGGCCACTGGTCACCGAGCTAGCACCACGAATCGCCAAGCATGCCGAGCCGTCCATGTCGGAAAAGATGCGCATCCTTGCCTGGCTTGGGGCAGACGCTGGAAAGTTTCGGGGTCTTGATGGACAGGTCCATGACGCCGCGACCGCCATGGGCGAGGCTGCCCAGCGGAATGACGGCCAAGCAGTCATCGCGGCTTTCTCCAAAACCCAGCAAAGCTGCCTAGCCTGCCACCAGAGTTACCGTCGCTCGTTCGTGGAAAAGTTCTATGGAAGCCGCTAGCAAGAGATGGCTACACCTGTTGACGGAAGACTAGCTTCTATCCAATAGATATACCTCGACGAATTCCGAGTTCCCAGGAAGCCGATCCTTTATGAATGGTCGCAGCGAGTTGTTGTCCCAACCGCTGCTCGATCACCGGCTTCCACGGCACCAGGCTGAATCCCATGCCGTCATCAAGCATCGCGTAGCGCCCGCTAGCGAGCATGACGGAACGCCTGTAGATGCCAGCCACGCGTTGGCCGTCGGACACGGGCCGGTGCTCCAAGCCGGTTTCGGCCGCAATGTCCTTGGCGGCCTGCGCCAATTCCCGATTGCGCAGCGTGCCCAACAGATTCCGGGCTAGGATTACGCGCTGCCCGCGCCGCTCGGCCAGCCCCTGTTCGGCCAGGAAGTCGGCGCGCTGCTGCATCGCCTGTTTGGCCTCGCCGCCAAAGCCCAGGTCGCCCAAGCCCGAGCCGCCGCCGATCAACTGCTGGTCAAGCCAGGTGGCCCCGATCACGCGGGCCTGCCGCTCTATGGGCAGGTGCGATTTCAGTTCAACGGCCACGCCGCCCAGGCGCTGCGCGTCGTAGCGGCGGCCCTGCTCGGCCAGGTCGTCCGGCACCTTCCATAGCCCTTCGGCCACGCGCTCCACGATGCCGGCCCGGCGCAGGGCTTCGAGCCGGCGGACGTGGACCGCGACGACTTCCTGCGGATCGCGGCCCGGTACGGCCTGACCCTGCGCGATGGCGAGGTGATGATCGGTGCGGTACAGGCCACCGCTCGCCAGTGCGGCGATGTTCTTGTCGGCGGCGCGCAGGTCGGCCGATCCCTTCACCTCCACCACGGCACCGGCTGGGTAGTTCGCCAGCTCGTCGCGGGCGTTGAGCGCGACGTAGTGGGCCTTGCCATCCACCCCGTCGATGACCAGATAGCCCCGGTCTCGCAGCTCGTCGGCCAGCCCCTTCGCGGCCACGCGGCCGAGGATGGTTCGGCCGTCGTCTCCCGGCTCGAACACCGCCAGCTCGCGCGGCTCGCCGCGCATGGCCCGCTGCATGGTGCGGATGATGTCGCCACGCTCGCCCAGGACGCGCAGGGTCTTTTCGGCGTCGGCATGGACGGCCCAGGTGCCGGGCTGCATTTCGTCGGCCAGGCCCAGGCGCTGCAAGCGTTGCAGCCGGCCGATCAGCAGCAGGCGCTGGCATTGCAGCCGCGGTTCGTTGAAGCGTTCGATCTGCACTCGGCCGCCCTCGCCTGCCTCGCGTTGCAGGGTGCGATCCAGGCTCGTCCACCGCTCTTGCTCCACCTCGCGCTGCAAGGTCTGCTGGATCTCCAGCTCGGTGCGCGGCCCCAGCCATTCGGTGGCCAGCTCGGCGGCGCGATGGCGGAAGCCATCGGCGATGTAATCGCCCGCGATGATGAGGTCTTTGCCGGTGTCGTCGCGCCCGCGCACGACGATGTGCGTGTGCGGGTTGTCGGTGTTCCAGTGGTTGACCGCCACCCAATCGAGGCCCGTGCCCAGGTCGGCCTCCATGCGGCCCATGAGGTGCCGCGTGTAGGTGCGCAGGTCTTCCAGCTCCGCGCCATCCTCGGGCGAGAGGATGAAGCGGAAATGGTGCCGGTCGTCGGCGCAGCGTTCCTTGAAGGCGTCGAGGTCGGCGGCATCGGTTTGCGGCCCGTAGGCTTGGCCCGGCTCGCCATCGCGGCCCACACCGTCGCGTTCGATGTAGCGCAGGTGCTTGGCGAGCGACTGCGGGCTGGCCTGGCGCTGGTTGACCAGCAGCGTTTTGATGGTCACGCGCCGCGACATGGGCATCAGCTTCGCCCCCGCGAAGCGCGCCGCCGTGTGGCCGCGCCCCAGGCGCGAGCCGGGCCGCTGGCCGGTGCCATGCGCCGACGCCGAACGGCGCACCGAGGACTTGCCGGCGCTGGCCTTGTCTGCCTGCTTGAGCACCTTGGAGACGAAGCCCTGGCCCCGATTCTTCGGGGCGCTGGGGCGGATGCGGAAATCGTCGTCGCGGCGGTCGGTCATGGCTGTGCTCCCTGCAAGTTACGGCGTGTCCTGTCGTGCGAAGCACGCAGACATGCCTGCATTGGCGCGAGCTTCGCGCCACAAGCAGCACGGCAGCGAAGCCGCGCCGTGCTGCGCCAACCCCACGTGCAGACTGGCTTTCGACGCGGCCCGGTGCCGCGTCCTTTTGTCTTGCCTTCCGCCTTTGCCCCTCGCTGGCGCTCCGGGCAGCGGCGGCCCGGCGGTGCTGCTGCGTGGGCAGCCAGCGCGCCTGCGAACGCGGCGACGGCCACAGGCCAGGCGCGTTCGAGGCAAGACGCCTGCACATGGGAAGGCAGCGCGAAGTGCAGCGCGGATGCGCCCGCACTGCACGCGCGACGACATGCGGAAAGCCAACGGATCGGCACGCCCGATGGCACGATGAGATGCACGGCAACGTGCAGCGAATCGGCCGCCATCATGGACGGGCCTCCAGCCAGATTGGATGCGCGATGCCGATCACGGCGGACGCGCTGACCGGCCCGAAGTACCTGCTGTCGAACGACGCCGGGTTGGTCACACTGAACAGGAACAGTTCGCCGGGTTGAAGGCGACGGCATTGCTGCCAGGATGGCAGCGGCCGGCCCCAACGGTCAGCGGGCAGCACGGCGGCCGAAGGCACGCCGTCGATGCGGACGATGCGGCCGGTGATGCACACCTCCTGCGGCGCGATGGCGCCCACGCGCTTGAGCAGCGGTACGTGAGCCGGCAGGTAGCCGCGCTGCGCAGCCAGCGCGGCGGCATCTGCCGGCATCGTGGTCAGGACGATGCTGCCTACGGACAACGGACGTGGCAGCGAGCCGGCACCGTGGCCCAGCGGATCGACGCGATACCAGCCGATCGCCACACTGTCGGACGGGTTGTAGATCAGGCGCGGCAGCGGATGCACGAAGGATGCCCAGGCCAGCGCAGCGAGGCCGCAGGCGGACAGGCCCGCCAGCACGATACGAGTGCGCAGGCGCGAGCGAGGATGCGGCGCGGTGTCGGCAGCACAAGCGGCGGTCATGGCAGCGCCCTCCCTGCGAGCCAGGCGGCGTGCCGCTCGGCGGTGTACTCCGGCAGCGGCAGGCGCGCAGCAAGCCGGTTGGCGAGCGTGCGCCAGTACGCGGGCGAGGCACCGACAGGTGCGATGCCCAGCGCCTCGATGGCGTCGATGCGTTCCAGCATGGCGCGCACCTGATTTTCTCCCTCGGCGTGCAGCAGCAGGCGCGCGCCCGGCTGCACGCCGGGGATGCGCTGCGCCGCGTCCAGCGGCGTGCAAGCCTGCATGACCATGAGCTGCCAGCGCACGGTGCCGTAGTCGTTGGCCTGCCAGCGGATGCGGCAAAACACGGCGCCCGGCAGGAACACCGCGCAACGCCGCCAGCGGTCGAGCTGGAGCGTGCGCGCGGGTTCACCGAAGCGCAGATAGAGCTTGAAGCGTGGTTCGATGTAGGCCAGCGCCACGCGCGTCAGCGGCGCGTTGGCAGGCTGGCCGGAAGGTGCTGCGAGCGCAGCCGTGGCCGCGCCAGCGGCAGGCGAAGCGGATGCGTTCATGGTGTGCTCTCCCTGCGGTGTTCTGGAAACTCTCGCTCCAGCAGCCCGCGCAACAGATCGGCAACGGTCACGCCCTGCGTGAAGGCCGACACCTTGATGCGCGCCCGCATGGCGGGCGTGATGTCGAGGGTCAGACGTGCGGTGTACAGGTCGCCCTTGTTGAGCGCATCGGCGTCGCCCTGACGAATCCACGCCTCGGCGTGTGGATTCGCGGGCGGACGCGCGCCGATGCCGACGCGCTTGGCATTGCGCTTGCTGTTCGGTGGCGGCTTCTCTGTCATGACGGCCACCGCAGCAATTCGTCCACCAGCGCCGTGATCTCGCGGGCGGCGGCGCTGTTCGGCGCCGTCTCGCGTGCAAGCCGGCCAGCGGCCACGCTGTCGGCGAACACGATGCGTTGATGCACTTCCGCGCGCAGCGCAGGAAGCGGCTGGTCTGCGAGCGCCTGGCGCGCTTCGCGCCCGATCACGGTGGTACTGACGCGCCGGTTGATGACGAAGGCCGCGCGCAGCGCCGGCCGGAACACCTGCGCCTCGCGGATCAGCGCCACCATTTCAGCTGAAGCCCAGAGGTCGTAGGGACTGGGCTGCACCGGGATCAGCACGCGCTCAGCCGCCAGCAGCGCGGAGCGCGCCAAGGCGGCGATGCGCGGCGGCCCATCGATGACGACGTGATCTGCCCGCCTGGCGAGTTCTGGCGCTTCCTGATGCAGCGTTTCGCGTGCGAGGCCGACGGCGCTGAACAGCCGTGGCAAGCCTTGCTGGCTTCTGCGCTGCGTCCAGTCCAGCGATGAACCCTGCGGGTCGGCGTCCAGCAGCACGACATGCTGGCCGCGCATCGCCAGCTCGCCGGCGATGTGCGTAGCAAGCGTGGTCTTGCCCACGCCGCCTTTCTGGTTGAGCAGCGCGACGATCATGACCTGGCCCTCCCTGCTGGAAAGCCCGGCTGTTGTCGCGGCGTTTGCGGCCGCGTGGTGGTTGTCCACCGCAGCGGCGTTTCTCTACTAAAAGTTAGAGAAATTAAGTTAGGGAAGTTAGAGGGCGGGGAAACCCAGTGCTGGTGCGGGTTTGCGGCCGATCGGCACGCCTGATAGCACGATAGTCCCACGCCCGATAGCACGATACCCCGCACGCCTGATAGCACGACACCATTCACAGGCTCTCCCGGAGTTATCCCCGTGCCGTATGCGGCACGGGCCGGAACGTCAGCAGTTCCATGCCGTTGTCCGGCATCCTCTCGATGCCCAGGACGTAGCCGGGCAGCGACTGCCGCGCGACCAGCGCGCGCAGGTCGCAGGCGAAGTCGTAGGGCTTCGCAGTGCTGCCGGACTTCTGGTGCAGGTAGCGGAAGTCGAATTGCCAGCCGTATTCCTGCTTGCCGCCGTGCTTGCGCACCAGGCGGTACAGCCACCGCTCGATGCCGCCGGTCAGCCGGAAATACGCCGGGTCGATGGTCAGCACCAGGGCGGCGTCGAGCACGCCGGCGTAGAACCAGTCCGGCAGGATCAGCTCGATGCCCAGCGGCGTGCCGTTGGCATCGGCCAGTTCCTTCCATTCGTTGATCCACGAGAAGCGATGCAGGCGCCGCCCGGTCGTCTCGCGGATGGACGTGGCCACCGTGGTCGATTGCAGCCGATCCAAGGCCGCTTTGAGGCGCTGGTAGTCGCGCAGCGACTTGCCGCGCCCGATGAAGCGCAGGATCTCGTAGGGCGTGGCGCGCATCAGCCGCGAGGGCCGCAGGCCCGCGTCCTTCGCCTCCACGATCTGCGAGGCAGCCCAGATCAGCACGTCCGCATCCCAGATCGTGGCGATGCCGTGTTCGGCCGTGCCCTCCACGCGGATCGTCACGTTGCCCGCACGGAAGTCGATGGGCTTGACCCGCTTGGACTTGCCGAGCGAGAAGAACGGATAGGCCATCAAGTCCTGGCTGTCGCGCGGCGCCATGTCGCCGGGCAAGGCGCGGAACAGGTCGAGCTGTTCGCGCTCCTGCAACGGCCGCTGCCGAGACGGCAGCGCGGTGCTGGACATGGCGATGGCCTGCCGCGCGCCGCCGATCAGCGCGCACGGCTGTCGGCCAAGTGGTGCTCGGCGTATTCGGGATCGGAGGTCGTCTCGAAGCTGCGGTCGGCAGCCCAGGCATCGAGGTCGGCCACGGCGTACATGACACGGCGGCCGAACTTGCGAAAGCGCGGGCCACCGCCAATCACGCGCTGCTTTTCCAGCGTGCGCGGCGATAGGCGTAGGTACTCGGCGGCTTCGTCGTTGGTGAGATAGCGTTGAGGTTGCGCGGCAGCGGTCGAGACAGTGGCGGCAGGCCGCAAAGGAGCGGGACGCATGGTGTGAACCTCCATCGTTTGAAAACGCCCGGCCACACAGCGCGACCGGATGGAGGCAGTCTCAAGAAGCGAGAGGTTTCCGATCAGGGCCGTTTTGCGTCCGCATCAAAACGACCCTTCTCAAGCGGCGGAAGCTGTGCTAATCGGCGATAGCCGCCGCGCATCAGCGCATCGCCGCGCCGCACCAGGCGGCGCACCTTGGAGCGCAGGCCGCCATCGCTGTACCAATCGGCCACGGCCTCGGCACCGAACAGCCCTTCGCCGACATCGCGCAAGGATGCGCCCGCCAGGGTCGCGTCGAGCGCCTGCAAGGTGTGCAGCTCCAGCAGCGCGGCAGGTGTTGGCCTGGGCTTGGCGTCGGCCAAGGCTGGGCCGTGCGTATGGCGACGCGCATTCGCGGCAGCGCCGCCGCGATGGGCATAGGCCACGGCCATGCCGTCTTCCAGGGCGGACGCCAACGCGAAGCGCAGGCAATGGCCTGGGCTGCGCGCGATCAGCGCCAGCCCCTTGCCGTCGTGGAGAAGTTGCTTGTGGCCGGGGATGCACCAGAACGCGAAGGTGGCGGCATCCTGCGGCGGGTCGGCATCGGGATAGAGCTGCACCACGGCCGCATGACCAGGCAGCCAAGCGGGATGCGCGTCACGCGCATCCAAGGCCGGGTCTTCCAGCAGGCGCAAGCCCCAGCGATGCGCTGCTTCAGGCCGGCGATGACGGCGCAGCCAGTCAAGCCGGTAGTCGGGATGCCTGCGCAGGTACTCCCAGGCGAGCGCGAGCGTATCCAGCCAAAGGACGTACAGGTAAGCGGCAGTCGGATACCAATGCGCGACGTGATGGGGATCGACCATGGCGCAACCTCCCTGCGAACAGGACAGGCCGCCACGGCAGGGCTACGCGCTACTTCGCCATCATCAGAACGTCATGGGGAAAAAAGATAGTTGGGACTGTCAAGACCGATTGGCTCCGATGCGTTGCGGTAGTTGTCTCAATGCTGCGGCGGCAACGCCCCGAGGTGGGGCGCCGTACAGACCAGCCTGCCGTAGCCCGCGTCGGGCATCATGTCTATTTGGATCAGACTGGTGCGGCTGCGCCGCAAGAATGCTGATTGAGACCTGCCCGGTATGACACCAGACTGAAAAAGTCACAGTGGGCTGTGCTCAGTCCGGGATAGCCCCGTCTTGCTCGGCCAAGCAGGTGTATTCCGACAGTGTGCGCGTGGGCTGGAAATAGAGATCGCGCATCACGGGCTGCTTGCGTGGCCCGACGATGCCGGCCAGCTCGGACAGCTTGAAGGTGCCTTGCGCCGGCATCCCGATCCCCAGGTCGATGAGGCCCCAGGCGGTATCGCCATCGACGGGGTCGAGCGCGGCCAGCAGCCAGGTCACGTGCGCGTCCGGCGTGAACAGGCGCACCACGGGCACCGGGTCGATGGCCCGGCCAGCGGCACGGGCCGCGCCGTTGGCGAGCAGTTGCGCGCGCTCCGGGGCGGTGGTGAGTGACTGGGGCATGGTCGGCAATCCCACAAATCCAATGATGCACAAATGCTGTTCCACGTCGAAGCGCAGAACCGCGAAAACGGATGTACGCCTTCGTGCGCAAGCACGGATGCGGTTCTGTGGCTTTGCTGGAACCCGTCGATACGGATTTCCGTAAAGGCACGAAAGCGGAGAACAACAATGAACACTATAGATTGTAGCCCTATAGAGCGCAATGAGTTGTCATCTTGGTTTTTCAGGGGAACCATAGGTGGCGGCTCGGTACTCATTGGCGAAGGCTTTGAAGACAGTCAGGAAAGCGCGTGGCTTGAGCCAAGAAGCGTTTTCGGACGTGTCGAGCCGCACCTATATGAGTACCCTGGAGCGCGACCTTAAAAGCCCGACCTTGAACAAACTGGCCGAGCTGTGCGAGGTGATGGAGATCCACCCGCTCACGCTGCTGACGCTGGCTTACGCAGGCGACAGCACGCGCAAGGCCGACGAGTTGCTGGCGCAGGTTCGCCAGGAACTTGAGGCGGTATTGAATTCAGACGGAGATTGAGAAGCGCCATGGCATATCGAAATGGAAACTACACCGCCTTCTACGTTGCGGAGCCATTCCATCCCAGCTCGCTGGGTGCCAATGCGACAAAAGATTTTCAATACTACAACACCCTGCGGATGTGGAAAGGCGCTGATGCGACGTTCCCCTTTGTCGATTCGCACGACAAAACTTACAGCGTCCGCGACGGCAGCGATTGGGAATACACCCTGAAGCCGAGACTCAGGGAGCGCCTTCGGAACTCGAAGAACATCATCCTCATCTTGAGTTCGATCACGACGAATTCCCGTGCCCTTCGAGAAGAAATCGACTACGGGATCAACGACCAGGGGCTACCCGTCATCGTCGTCTACCCTGAATATGCCACCAAGGAAAGCCTGCTGGTCGGTGGATCATTGAAGCAGGCGGTCAAGAACCTGTGGGGAAATCTTCCCGTATTCCGGGATTCGATGAGCAAAATCCCTACGCTTCATGTCCCAATGAACAAGGAACTCATAAAAAAATCCTTGCAGGACGGCGAGTTCATGGTTGGGAGCATGAAGGCCCCAGGCATCTACAGGTACAACCCATAATCAATCGACATATCGGAGCGAATGATCCACGTCATGGCGAAGGTCAACTTTTTTGATAGGCGGGTCATCAAGAAATTCCTTGAGATCACCGCTGTCATCAGCGGTACGCTGTCATTCGTAGTTATTTTTGTTGACGTCCCTACCGAGTGGAAGCTGAAGGCTGGCTTGGCCTTCTTAGTAATACTGGCGCTCACCTACTTGGTGATATGGCTCTGGTCGAACAACCTGAATAGTATCGACATCAATGTCGAGGGCAGCGATGTCGCGATCAAGACTGGAGACATTTTCCAGCAGCCTGGATTGAAGGCAATCGCCTTCAATGAGTATTTCGACACGCAGGTTGATAACAAGATAATTGGCGAGACTTCCCTCAACGGCGTTTTCATCCAGAAGCATCTCGGCGTCCCACTCTCCGAACTGGACCGCCACATCGAGGAATACGCTTTTGATATCAGCGAAGTGCTGGATGAGAACGAGGCCAGGAAACAGGGGAAGAAGAAAAGATATCAGATAGGCACGATCTGCCTGTACAAGGACTACCTCCTGACCGCGTTCTCCAAGTTCGACGAGAACAACAAGGCGCTGCTAACGATGCCGGAGTACCTTGAGTTTCTCATCAATTTCTGGGACAAGGTAAACAACGTCTACGCCCAGCAAAGCGTATCGACCACAATCTTCGGTTCGGGAATCACGCGAATCAAAGGACACAAGAACATTTCCGACGAGGATCTCCTGAAGATAATGCTGTGGACGTTCAGGATCAGCGAAATGCGATTCAAGTATCCCGCGAAGCTGACCATCGTGATCCACAAAGATAAGATTGACCAGATCAATCTTCTTGACATTAAATCCGCTAGGAACGGCGTGTAATTTCCAATAGCGGTTCGGAACGAGCCTGCTTCTCATAGGTGCTGACTGGATAGGTGCTGTACCAACAGCACAGCGCCCCGCCGCGATGGGCGGGGCGCTGCGGCGGTCACGCCGCCTGGGGCTTGCTGCGCGACCAGATCAGGTCGTGCGTGCCGTCCTCGCCTTCGATCAGGCGGGCATAGACCGGAGCCGGGAACGAAGGATCGTCGAGGGTCACGGACTTGTATTCCCGCCCGGCCTCGCTGGTCTTGTTCCATGCCGCGCCGATGTCGTGGCCTGCGGCCTGGAGGCGGAAGTCGGGGGCGTTCTCGCTGCTGCCCTTGTCGTTGGGAACCAGCTTGACCTTGACGTTGAGCGTCAGGGTGCGCAGCGTGCCGGTGAAGCCGTCTTTGTCGGTGGTGAAGGTGCCGATGTTGGCCATGATGATTTCTCCTTTCGGTTGAACAAGGTTCGCGCCCATCGCGTCCTTGTTGTGATCCGGCCGGCGGGGGACGGGCTGGCTGCACCGCTTGCGGTCGAAACGCAGTGGAGAACCGGAAGGTGAAAAGAATTTGCTGCGCGAGGAAGCCGCGCAGCGGCGGGGAAATTGTTTTCGCCGGACGGTTGCAGCCATGAAGCCCGAGGCGCAGCCGCGCCCCCGCCAGGATTCACAACGAGACAAGGACGCCTTGGGCCGAACCGCTCCGAAAGGAGATAGGGCCGGCTCGCCCCCCCCCGCCCGAAGGCATCTCCGGCACGCCCCCTGACGCGGGCCAGGTCAACCACCCAACGACAAGCGAGAACGCCCTTGCCGCACCTTTCGGCGCAGGTCTTGAGGCGTGGCGTGGAAGCTCCATAGCGATGCCGGGCGGGTTGTCCGTGAACCGTCCTTCGTGACGTGATGGGCAGGAACCGCCAGCGTTGAGGACGGCACGCATCCGCACAACCTGCCGCAGCAAGCGCCAGCGTGTTTGCCAGCGTTGCGACCATCGCGGCGGGGCGCTGGCCAGGCCGATCCAGCGCAGCCGGTTCGGCCGCATCGAAGATGCACCAAGCATCGCGCGGCGGGGATAGCCTGCAAGGCTTTCCCCTGGAGGCAAGCGCAGCGCCGCAGGCGCGCAGGCGCGAAGGCGTGAGGGATTGAAGCCGAATGGCCGTGACGGCAAAGACGGCACGGGACGCAGCCCGAAAGCCCGGCGGCGCATAAGTGCCGCCACGCCCTGTTCTCGCCTCACGAACTGGCTCGAACGCTCTACAGGATGAAGCTGCCTTGGTCGGCGTAACCGTGCGGCTCAATCACCACCGCGGCCACTCGCGCCTGCACAGCACGCTTGCACGAGAATTCCTCTCCGCCATCCTGTATCCAAGCGCCGAGCCGACGTTCCAGCCAGCCGTGCGCGCACGCCGCGCCGTCATCCAGGCCGTCGTTGAAGTCGGCTTCGACCTGCTCATTGCGCGGGTCAAGCAGTACGTGGATCGCCAACTCGTCGCCGCTAATCGCGGCGACAGCCGCAGTTGCCGGCAGGCCGTCGAAGGTGAAGCGGTACAACCCGCGCACGCCGCCTCCGTTCGTCGGGTCGGCGCCGGCCCACCAGTCCTCGCCCGGGGACAACCCGAACAGGCGCTGTTCCAAGCCGGCGTTGATCGCCGCGACCATCAGGTTGCGCCATGCGTTCCAGCGCACGCCGCGCTGCTTGCGCAGCGGATAGGTCTTGAACGGCGAGTAGGAACGGTCCAGCTCTGGTAGCAAATGCAGGTCATCTGGTGCGTTGTAGCCCAACTGCCGCAACCGCTGGATCGCGCGTGCATTGCTCGGTTTGCTAGCCTCGGCAGTGGCGCGACCGCCGAGTGCGGCGCGCAGCGCCGCATGGGTTCTGAACCCGAGCGCGGCGGCTACGACCTCGCTCATATGCGCGGAACGGACGCCGCTCACGCGGCGCTCCGCCCGCTGTTTGAGATTGCGGACGGCGGCCTCGGAAACAAAATAGGTAGATGCAGACATGCCAAATTCCTCTGTACATGGCCGATGTCTGCCGATTACGCATCGACCGAAGGAATGGGCACGGTCAACGTAACGAATGAAGCGGTATAGAACGTCGTTTAACCCGGCAGCAGGTTCAGCTAGACGCGGCTGTACGCTCATCATAGCGACCGACTGCCGTGAAGCAAGTGCGCGGGAGGAATCCCGCGCCGCCCTGTCCCCGCCTGGCTGAAGGCGGCGACGGGGCGATTTTGTTTTGGACGTTGGAACCGGGCGCGGCCACCGCCGCGCCCGGATTTTGGAACAGCCCCCGGCTCAATGTGCCGGGGGCTGCCGCTGCTATTCCTTCGTCTCGATGAGCCACCACACGGCACGCGGCAAGGCGCGGCCCGTGATGGGATGAATGTCGGTGAGGTCGGCGCAGGCCATCCAGCCCGAGGACGGGCGATAGCCGCGCACGTCGCCTTCACCATGCCAGCGGCGAGCGCGTACCGTGCCGGGGGCATAGGTCGCCGCCATGCGCGGGCGGCTGTTTGTGGTGCGGGTCAAGCGGCCAGCGCCTCGGCGGGTTCATCCGCCATTGCTTCGGCATCCTCCGGCGCGTCCTGCTCCGGGCCTTCTTCCTGCGCGGCCTCCTGCGGGTCTGCGGCCTTGAAGATGGCGGGCATCCAGCCCGTGCCATCGGCCAGCCGTTCCGCTTCGCTGGCAATGTCGGCCTTCTTGAGCTTCGCCAGCCGGTTGACCTGCTCGGGCGCGTACTCGCCCACGGCATCCAGAATCGCGGCCTTGGAAACGTGCTTGAAGTAGCCTTCTGCGGTCGGCTTCCACCATGCGGCCATGTCGAGGCCCACGGCCTGCGCTAGTTCCTCGCCGCGCTGGTGCGTCGTGGCGCGAGGCGTCACCACGTCTACCGTCGCGGCCACGCAAACCGCCAGCAGGCGCACCAGTTCGTCTTGCGAATTCACCAGCAGCGCGGCGAACAGTTCGGCGCTGTCCTCCGGCAAGGCTTCACCGGCCACCTGTTGCAGTTCGCGCAGCGCCACGGCGGCGGGCGATTCCGGCCAGTCCGGGGTCATGCCTTCCAGCCGGTCTTGCGCCGTAAGGCGCACGCCCAGCGGCAGGCCATCGCCGTAGGCGTCGGGCTGCAAGACGGTCTGCACCATGCCATGCACCAGCGCGGCCAGCGCGACGTGCGGATGCCGTGCGACTTCGATTTGCAGCGCGGCGGTGCGGTGGGCGCTCAACCGCTGCGCCAGCCGGTCGGACAGGCTCGCGGCCTTGGGCGCGTCGTCGTCCTCGCGCTCGTCGTTGGCGGCTTCGCCTTCGGTGCCGCCGAAACCGCGCCGCAGCTTGTCGAGCGTGCGCAGCGCCTTGGCCTCGGCCTCGCGCAGCAGGCCGCGATGAATGGCGGCCTCGCCGTTGCGGTCGATGGTGACGATGGCACCGGCCACGTCGCGCACCTCGGGCGCATAGCCTTGCAAGGCGTCCTCCGCGTCTTGCAGTTCCCCGATCACCTGATCGCGCCGCTGTTCCAGCTTCTCGGCCTTGGCCTCGTCCTCGGCGTCGCAGGCATCTTCCAGTTCGGCGTCGATCTTTTCGAGGCGGGTTTCCAGCGACGCGATGCGGCGGGCCTCGCGGGTCGTCGGCTCGCGGCGATGGCGCGGGGCGTTCTGGAACGCCTGCCGTTCCTCGTAGGCAAGATGCGGCACGGCCTCCACCCATGCCCAGCCCTCGGCGCGCACGTCTTCTGCCAGCGTTTCCAGCTTGTCGCGCACCAGCGCTTCCAGCACTCCGGTATCGGTGAGGTAGGTTCCGGCATCGCCTTCGGCGAACAGGTCGCGGCGGATGCCGCCGCCTGCCTGCCGGTAGGTGTCCAGCCCGACGAAGCGCACCAGCGCATGCGCGGCGTCGATTTCGCGCTCGGTCAGGCGCTCGCGCAGCTTGGACGGGCTGCGCTGCCATTCCGGCGCACCATAGAACGCGGCTTCCTGCGCGGCGTGGTCGTCGGTGATGGTCAAGGCCATCAACTGTTCCAGCGTCACGCCACCGGCCCGGTAGTCGGCCATCAGGCGCGGCGAGACGTTCGCCAGCTTCAAGCGGCGCTGCACCACCAGCGGGGACACGCCGAAGTCGGCGGCAATGTCCTCGATGGGTCGGCCTTCCTTGACCAGCGCGGCGAAGGCCGCGAACTGGTCGGCGGGGTGCATGTTCTCGCGCTGCACGTTCTCCGCGAGGCTGACGGTACGGGCCGAAGCATCGGGCACCAGCAGGCACGGCACTTCGTAGTCGGCGGGGATGCGCTTCTTCTTTGCCAGCAGCTTCAAGGCGGTCAGGCGGCGGTCGCCTGCGACGACTTCGTATTGCTCGCCATCGGCGGCGAGGATGACGATCAGGTTTTGCAGCAAGCCGATGCGGGCAATGCTCGCGGCCAGTTCGGGGATGGACTGGCGCGGGGTCGTGCGGACGTTGCGCTTGGAGCGGCGCGGCAGCAACTGCGAGAGGGGAACCAAGATCAGGTTCTTGGTCGGGTCGGCCACTTCCAGCGGTGCGGCGGCTTCGATGGCGACGGCTTCGGTTTTGAGTATGGCGTTCATGGTGATTTCTCCTAGCGGTTGGGATGCAGCAGCGAGAAAAGCGGCAAGGGCTGCTGCCTGCCCCTGCCGCGTGGGGATTCAGGCTTTCAACTGGCGCAGGCCATCGGCCAGCAGCCACAGGGCGCGGTTCAGGCGCACGCTTTGGTCAATGCCCTGCACGGGCCGGGTGGTCTGGCGGCGGCCATTCGCGGCGCGGGCGGACAGGCCGCCTTTGGTCAAGTTCTCCTGCGTGCGGTTGAACACGCTCCACAGGTCGCGGCGGTCGTCGTCATGGCGGCGCGGCATCAGGATTTGCGATTCCGTGATGGGCGCGGGCCTGTCCTCGTCGTACTTCAACGCCAGCGCAGCGCGGGCGAACACTTCCGATTCCCCGGCGTCGAGCGTGATGGCGCGCATGGCATCGCGGGATTCCTGCGCCCGGTCGAAACCGTGCAGGACTTCGTAAGCGCCTTCGATGACGTGCCCGGCTACGTCGCCCTTGTGGGGCACGCGCACGTCCGCCACGGTGTCGCCGCAGACAAGGCCATTGCTGCAGACGAAACGAAACATTCCGGCCAGCATCTGATAGCTGCTGGTGCCGTCATGGGAGTTCAGCAGGATGATTTCGTTGGCCTCGCGGCCGTTGATCTGGCTGGCGTGGCGCAGCCGGATCATGTGCTTGGTGTAGTCGCGACGGTCGTCGTGGCGCACGCGGGTTTGCGTCACCATGAAAGGCTCGAAGCCTTCCCCGCGCAGTTCTTGCAGTACGGTCGCGGTGGGGATGTAGCTGTACCGCTCGGAGCGGCTTTCGTGCGGTGCCTCCGCAAAGATGGACGGGGCCACGGCCCGGATTTGGTCGTCGGACAAGGGACGTTCCGAACGCAGCACCGGTGAACGGGAAGCGAAGCGGGATGCGAGTTGCATGGCATTTCTCCTGACAAAGAAAAAAGGGGTTGCTGTTCACCGCACACCGGATTCCTAGATTCGGAAGCCCAGCCTTTCGGCTGTTCGGTGCGGTCGGCACGAGGAACCCGGTTGGCCCTGTTGCCACCGTCTTTCCTGAGTTCATCGCCCGCGACGGTCAGGAGCGCGCGAACGGGTGCCGTCAAGGAGGCAAGCGCAGGGTTGGTGCGGCCCGCAGCGCAGCGAGGACACGGCCCTGCGCGCCTTGACGGCACACGGGCGCGGGCTACAGTCGCGGTGAAGGTGATGAGGTCAGGGGAGACGGCTGGACAAGGCAACGGCCATCCCACACGCCGACCGCACGGCAAGCGAAGCGCGCAGGCCCGAAGCTGGAAGCCGGGCCGGAGGCGTCAGCCGAGCGGAGCGAGGGGACGATGGAAGCCCGTCAGGGGCGAGACGCCGCAGGCGGCTCGATGCGCCACGCGCACGACAGCGCGACCGGCCATGTTTCTTGGCCGGGGACGCCCGGACTTCTAGGCCATCGGCCTCAGATCGCGTCAGAAGGTCACTTGCGCCACCAGCAGGGTGAACATATGATTCATATATGTTTCATATAAACCAAAGCTCATGGGCATAGTGAACATCGACGACGATCTGCACGATCAACTGCGCAAAGCAAGCGCCGTGTCGTGTCGGTCGATCAACGCGCAGGCGGCCTTCTGGATCAAGATCGGCATACTGTGCGAAATGAATCCGACGCAGAGCTTCAACGAGATCGTTGCTCGTGAACTGCGGGCCGCAGGCGTTGTGGCACAACCTGTCAAGATGGGATCGGCATGACCAAGCGACCGGAAGAAATCGCGCTTCTGGCAGATTCGGGCCAGTTGTTGGCGCAGGTGTTCGGCCATCTCGATCGTTGGATCTGATCGGCATGTCCACCATGCAGATCAACGATCTGGTAGATGGCCTCATCGTCCATGAACTCAATGCACGTCCAGCCAGCAAAGGCCAGTACGGCTACGCCTATGCGCTCAACGCCTCCCGCAACAACGTGGTCTGCCACGGTGTGCCTTCCGCTGCGGACATCCTGCAAGATGGGGACATCGTGAACTTCGACATCACGCTGGAGAAGAATGGCTACATCGCCGATTCCAGCAAGACCTATCTGGTGGGCGAGGTGGCGCTACCGGCCAGGCGGCTCGTGCAGACGGCCTATGAGGCGATGTGGAAAGGCATTCAAGCCGTCCGCCCAGGTGCCACGCTCGGTGACGTGGGGCATGCCATCGAGCGGCACGCCCGCAGGAATGGATATTCGGTGGTCAGAGAGTATTGCGGCCACGGCATCGGCCGTGAAATGCACGAGGAGCCCCAGGTGCTGCACTGGGGCAAGCCACGAACCGGCTTGGTATTGCGCGAAGGCATGGTGTTCACCATAGAGCCTATGGTGAATCAAGGCCGGCGGGCCGTTCGGACGGAAGACGATGGCTGGACGGTCGTCACGTGCGAAGGGCAACTGTCCGCTCAGTTTGAGCACACTGTGGCCGTCACCGCGAGCGGTATGCGAGTCTTGACCTTGCGCTCTGGCGAGAAGAAGCCGCATTGAGCTAAGCTAGTGGATAGGAGCGCCTTGCGGCGCTCCAAGGGCCAGGTCAGACAGCGATCCGCCCGGCCAGCCGCGCATCGCGCGCATAGGCGCTCAACCGCTTCTCGGCGCGGAACGACAGGTCACGCTCGATCGGCAGGCCCAGCCAGCCGCGCACCGTCGCCAGCTCGCCCAGGCTGACCCAGCCGATTTCCGGCTCTCCCAGGCCCGGGTCGCAAAGACCGAAGGCGCGGTCGTGGTCGTCGGGATCAATCTCGGTCAGCAGCCAGGTCGCGCCGGCGTCCGGCGTGAACAGCTTGACCACGGGCGCCGGATCGAAGTCCGCGTTCTCCAAGGATGCGCGGCCGTTGGCCAGCAGCACGATGCGCTGCTCGTCAGTGATGAGTGCGTTGTTCATGGTGAACTCCTGAAAGGATGCCGGGCGGAATTGCCCGACCCTTCCGGGGCACGGCGCAGCGCAAGCAGTCAGGGGTCAACGACGGCCGCCAGGCCGCAAGCGCCATCGGCGCGCAGCCCTTGACGGCGAGCACGCCGTGGCACGATGAAGGGAACAGCAAGACCGCCTCCCTCACACCTCCGCGCACCCCAGTTTTTGACAAGTGCGCAGCACGCGCAGGCCCGCGAGGGCCGGAGTCGCGCCACCAGGCGCAGCAAAAAGGGGGCCGAAGCCCCCTCGGTCAGATCAGGCCGCGTTCGGCGAAGGACATGGTGCTGCCGCCCGCCACGACGATGTGATCCAGCGTGCGGACATCCACCAACGCCAGCGCCTCCTTGAGTCGCTGGGTCAACACCTTGTCGGCGCCGCTCGGCTCGGGATTTCCGCTCGGGTGGTTGTGCGAAACGATGACCGCCGCCGCATTGAGCCGCAGCGCCTCCTTGACCAACTCGCGCGGATACACCGATGCGCTGTCGATGGTGCCGCGGAACATCTCCGCGTACTCGATCAGGCGATGCTGCGTATCGAGGAACAGCACCGCGAACACTTCGTGCTCGAAGCCAGCCAGCTTGGCGCGCAGGTACTCCTTGACTGCCGCCGGCGAACTGAACGAGGTACCGCGCTGCATCTTGTGCTCGATGGCCTGGCGCGCGGCCTCCAGAATCTGGTCTGCCGTCGCCAGCAGGTAGCGGCCTTGTGCATCGCGCACCATCAGCGAGGCATCGAACGAGGAAAAGGACAGTTGCGACATGATCGCGCTCCGGTTGCTCGGGCGGAATTGCCCGGAACCGTGGCCAGCACGGCGCAGCGCAAGCAGTCAGGGGTCGCAGACGGCCGCCAGGACGCAAGCGCGCACAAGCGCGCGCCGCCCTTGACGGCGAGAACGCCGTGATACGGTGAAGGGAACAGCAAGACCGCCCCACTCCCTCGCACCCCGGCCCTTGGCAAGCGGAGCGCGCAGGCCCGCCAGGGCGGAGGCGCCAAGGATCAAAGCCGGATGGCCGCGACTCGGCACGAGGCGTGGGGACAGCCCGCGAACCCGACGGCGAAACGCCAGAACGCGCGACAGGGGCTTAGTCGAGCCCCGGCAGGAGGCCATTCTTCACTGCGCAGTAAAAATTGCCATTTGGCCGAATATTCGGTAAGGTACCCATATTTACTGAACAGCAAACGAGCCACCACTGCCCGCATGTTTGAGTCCAGCCTGACCGAACAACAGTTGATTGCGCGCTTCCTTGACGCCCTGCGGGAGCTTCCGGAGGTGGAGGCCGACTTCGACCATTGGGAACCCGTCGGCACGCACGATGACCGTGGGTACGATGCTCAGGTCGATCTGCACGTCGCCGGCAAGTCCTTCGTCCTACTGCTTGAAGCCAAGAAGGCCGTCTTTCCCCGAGATGTGCGCCAGGTGATCTGGCAGCTTCGGGCGGCGAGCCACGAGAGGCCTGCTGGGCACGGGGAAAAGCCTTTGTCGTTCCTCGTCGCCGAATCCATCTCCCCAGGCGCGAAGGAACTACTCCGAAGTGAGCGCGTCGGCTACTACGACAGCGGCGGTAGCCTGTACTTGCCTGCGCCAGGTGCATACCTCTATATCGACAAACCGCCACCCAAGGCCCTGGCGAAGTCGGTGCGCACGCTGTTTACCGGACGGCGCGCCCAAGTGCTTCACGCCCTGTTGGTCCAGCATCAAAGCTGGTTCGGCGTCACCGAGTTGGCACAGCAAGCCATGGTGTCGCCCGCCACCGCCTCGCAAGTGCTGACCGAGTTGGAACGCTTTGACTGGCTGGAAGCGCGTGGGCAGGGTCCGAGCAAGGAGCGCTACCTACGGGAGCCGGCAGCCTTGCTGGACGCATGGGCCAAGGAACTTGCAACTATCCGTCAGCCGACCCTGCGCCGGTACTACGTGCCAGGCGCGAAGGCCGATACGCTGATGGCGCAAATCGGCCAAGTCTTCGACGCGCACGACGTCCAGTACGCAGTCAGCCACGAGGCCGCCGCGCAGCGCTATGCACCATTCCTTTCCAGCGTCTCCCAGGTTCGTATGCGGGTGCTAATCGGTGCGAGCGCCGATGCCTCGATCGGCGACCTCGATGCGCGCGTCGTCAACGAAGGCGCCAACTTGGCCGTCATCGAGGCCAAGTCGCCGGGAGAACTGCTGTTTCGCGAGAAGGTCGATGGCCTGTGGCTGGCGAGCCCCATTCAAATCTATCTCGACCTGTTGCGCGGCGAAGGCCGCTCCAAGGAAATGGCCGGACACTTCCGCAAGGAAAGGATCGGCTTCTGATGGCCAAGCCTGCAACGTTCGACGGCTACAGCGACCAATACACGGCGGACTGCGAGCGTGTCCTTGTAACGCTGCTGCGCGGTCTCGGGCCGTGGAAGGATTCGGTCTACCTGGTCGGCGGGCTCACGCCGCGGTATCTCGTCGCCGCGCGACCGCCTGTGGTGCCGGCGCACGCAGGCACGCTGGACGTTGACATCGTAATCGACCTGCAGATCCTGGCCGACACCGAGGCGTATCACACGCTGGAGGACAACCTCAAAAAGATGGGCTTCGAACGCGCCGAAAACGACGTGGGGAAGAAGCTCTCGTGGCGTTGGCAGACCCGCACCGAACATGGCGCGCTGATGGTGCTGGAACTGCTCGCGGACGCGCCGGACATCGCCGGCGGCAAGGTGCAACCGCTGCCGACCGAAGGCACGATCTCAGCCTTGAACATACCGCATTCGTCCATCGTCTTCGACCTGCACCAGATTACCGAAATCCAGGCCGAGTTGCTGGGTGGCAACGGCGTCGCTACCGAGAAGATCAAGCATGCCAGCCTTGTCAGCTTCACCTGCTTGAAGTCCTTCGCGTTCGACCAGCGTTTCGAGCGCAAGGATGCGCACGATCTGATTTATTGCATCGAGCACGCACCCGAAGGCATGGACGCTGTAGCCGAAGCCTTCCATAACGAGCGAAGTGGCAAACATGGCGCCGTCATCGAGGCTGCGCTGACGATCCTGCGCAGCCGTTTCACGAGCGACGATAAGACCGAGGGCTATCGCAAGGATGGCCCGGTGTCGGTTGCCAAATTCGAGCTGGGCGAAGGCGATGAATCTGAGCAGCGCGAAGCGCGGGCGTTGCGGCAGCGGCAGGCCAGCGACGTAATCGAACAACTCCTTGCGCGGATCGAATAAGGGGTGCACATGGCGATCAAAGCAATCTTCGTAGGCATCAACAAGCACCTCGATAGCTCCATACCCGAATTGAGCGGAGCGCGCCGTGACGCCACTGCGTTGTGGGCATTGTTCACCGACACGGTCGAAGGTCTGAGTGCCCGTCTACTGGTGGACGAAGCCGCGACACACGCGGAAGTTTCGGATTCCATGCTCGGCACCTTGGCCGCCGCGAGCGCGGATGACGTGGTGGTCATCGCGTTCGCTGGGCATGGTTCTCCAGACGGCAATCTGGTGTTGTTCGACACGGACGCCAGCGACCTCGCAGGAACAGCCTTGTCGATGGCTGGCTTGGCGGATACCTTCAAGACGACGAAGGCCCGCGCGGTCCTGTGCATTCTCGATTGCTGTTTCAGCGGCCAGGCGCCCGCGCGCGTGCTGGAGACAGCAGCGCGTCCACGCAATGCATTCGCGCTCACCGGCATCTACGGAGAGGGGCGCATCCTCCTAGCCGCCTGCGCAACCAACGAATCAGCATGGGAACAACCGGGCACCGGGCACGGGCTGCTCACCCACGCCGTGATCGAGGCCTTGACTGGCGCAGCAGGCGAATCAGTCAGCTTTCCTGAGATCGCAGGAGAGATCATCCGGCTCGCGCGCGTCGAAGCGGAGCGCATCAGCGTCACGCAAACGCCCGTGTTCCTGGGCAGCGTGCGGGGTGGACTGACGTTCCCGACGCTCAAGCGCGGCGACAACTACGCCGCGGCCTTCCCCGCAAGAGCCGTGCAGCAGATGTCGGGACCGTTCGCGGAGTTTTCTGCCCACGGCTTCCCTCCAGAGATTGTCGAGAAATGGGCAGCGGATTTCCCGCAAGGCCTCAACGCGTTGCAACTCAGGGCGGTCAACGAGTTCGGCGTGCTCGGTGGCAACTCTCTCTTGGTCGTCGCGCCCACAAGCTCCGGCAAGACATTGATCGGCGAAGTGGCGGCGATTCAAGCCGTCACCTCCGGCAAGAAGGCGGCGTTCCTATTACCCTACCGCGCACTGGTCAACGAAAAGTTCGAGGAGTTCACCGAGCGTTATGCGGCCGCCGGTTTGCGTGTGGCCCGTTGCAGCGGAGACGCTACCGATGGCATCGGACCCGTCCTGGCCGGACGCTACGACTTGGGATTCTTCACCTACGAAACCTTCCTCAACCTCGCACTCGGCTCCCCTCGCCTTCTGAATCAACTCGGTCTCGTCGTGCTGGACGAAGGGCAGTTCATCACCGACCCGCAGCGCGGCATCACGGTTGAACTGATCTTCTCGCTGCTCTTGCGGGCGCGCCAACGAGGCATCGAGCCACAGCTCGTAATCCTCTCGGCGGTCATCGGCAATCTGAACAGCTTTGACCGCTGGCTCGGCGTTCCTCTCCTACTGTCGCGCGAGCGGCCTGTGCCGCTGGTCGAAGGCGTGCTCGACCGGCGCGGTACATTCCAGCACATCGATACCGATGGGAGCACGAAGACCGAGGCCTTGCTGCCTTCACACCGCATCGTGCAACGCCGGGACAAGCCCAGTTCCCAGGACGTGATCGTGCCTCTGGCACAACAACTGGTGGGACAGGGCGAGAAGCTGTTGATCTTCCGTAACATGCGCGGTCCGGCCCAAGGTTGCGCGAAGTACCTTGCCAAGGAACTGGGTCTGCCACCGGCTACCGCCATCCTCGACGTTCTGCCGACCCAGGACCTGACCGGCGCCTCACAGGACTTGCGGGAATGCCTAGCCGGCGGCACCGCTTTTCACAACACCAACTTGCTGCGCGCAGAGCGCGAGGCGGTCGAGAAGGGGTATCGCAGCGCCACGGGTGGTATTCACGCACTTGTCGCCACGACGACCTTGGCGGCCGGCATCAACACCCCGGCATCGACGGTCGTGCTCGCCGAGAACGAATTCGTCGGTGAAGATGGCCGACAGTTCACCGTGGCCGAGTACAAGAACATGGCGGGTCGTGCCGGCCGGCTGGGCTTCAACGAGACTGGCAAGGCAATCATCTTGGCGAATACGCCGATGGAACGTGCGCAGCTTTTTCAGCGCTACGTGCTCGGCGTACCCGAGGACGTGAAGTCCTCCTTCCAGCAGCGCGACCTGCCGACATGGGCATTGCGCCTGCTTAGTCAAGTGCGCGGCGTTCGCGCCGATGAGATCCCGGGGTTGCTGGTCAATACGTTCGGAGGATATTCGGCGTCGCGTGCGAATCCGCAATGGGTCGCGATGGTGGAGCGAGACGTGACCACGCTGGTCGATCGCCTCCTGCAGGCGGGACTAGCCGAGCGCGAAGGCAATCTCATTCACTTGACGCTGCTTGGCCGTGCCTGCGGTTCTTCGTCCTTGTCATTCGAGTCGAGCTTGCGCCTAGTCGAGTTGATGGGACGCCTGAATGTGGCGCAGACGCCGCCCAGTCACATCTTGGCAATGGTGCAGGTGTTGGATGAACTGGACGCCATCTACACGCCGGTCATGAAGAAAGGCCAGTCAGAGAGTGTGCGCGCTGGCGAGGTAGCGCAGCGCTTCGGGCATCAAATGCCTCAAATGCTGCAACGGTATTGCCGCGACCAGATCGAGTTCTGGGCTCGCTGCAAGCGAGCTGCGCTGCTGTATGACTGGATTGAGGGAACGCCCGTTGACGTACTGGAGAAGCACTACTCCACGACCCCATTTGGCGGTGCCATCGGATACGGCAACATCATCGGCATCGCCGATGCGACGCGCTTTCACTTGCGCTCCGCGCATCAGATTCTCGCGGCACTCTTCCCCGATCAGCCCGATTTCCTCAAGAGCTTGGACGAGATTCTTCAGCGGCTCGAATTCGGGTTGCCCTCCACCGCCCTGCTCCTCACGAGAGTCTCGGTGCGGCTGACGCGGGGCCAATGCCTGGCACTGTTGTCCATCGGTGTCCACAACGCGGACGGCCTGGAGAACCTGGACGATGATCGGCTGCGCCGCTGCGTCGGAGCAGGCACGGCCGCACTATTGCGCTCTCAGAGTAACGTGCTGGCGATGCTGGATGAACAGGGAGGAGACGAGTGATTCTGACCGATAACGAAACCAAAGTCGATCTGCTGAACAACGAGGCGATTGCCAGCACGATCATCGAGCTGCTTCGTGCTAAGCCCGACCATCCAGTGACGATCGGCGTGCACGGCGACTGGGGTGCGGGTAAGTCCAGCGTGCTCGAGATGATCGAGGCCGGCTTCGCTGACCAGGACGATGTCCTGTGCCTCAAGTTCAATGGATGGCGCTTCCAGGGCTTCGAGGATGCGAAGATCGCCTTGATCGAGGGGATCGTTACGGGCTTGGTCGAGAAACGTCCAGCCCTAAAGAAGGCGGCAGTAGCCGTCAAGGATGTCTTCCGTCGCATCGATTGGCTGAAGGTCGCCAAGCGGGCCGGTGGCTTGGCGCTAACCGCATTTACAGGCATTCCGACGCCCGAACAAATCGGAGCCATCGTCGGCTCGCTCGAAGCGTTGATGGCAGACCCTTCCAAGCTCGTCACTAAAGAAAACCTCTCGACAGCCATCGACGAGGTGAAGGCCGTGTTGAAGCCGGGTGAGTCCAAGAATGTGCCGGAGGAAGTGGAGGCTTTCCGAAAGGCGTTCGACCAGCTTTTGAAAGATGCAGGTATCAAACAGCTCGTTGTCCTGATTGACGACCTCGATCGCTGCCTGCCCGACACAGCCATTGAAACCCTCGAAGCGATCCGGCTGTTCGTGTTCACTGCACAGACGGCATTCGTCGTCGCAGCCGACGAGGCGATGATCGAATACGCGGTGCGCAAGCACTTTCCCGATCTACCCGACAGCACCGGACCGAGAGACTACGCCCGCAACTACCTCGAAAAGCTCATCCAGGTTCCGTTCCGCATTCCGGCCTTGGGAGAGACCGAGACGCGAATCTACGTGACGTTGTTGCTGGCTGGCGCCGAGGTCGGCGAGAACAACGCGGACTATGAAAAGCTGATCGCCGTGGCACGGGAGAATCTGAAACGGCCTTGGACCAGCGGTGGTCTGGATGCCGCGACGGTCAAGACAGCGCTCGGCAAGCAGGCCGAGAAGGCGAACAATGCACTTGCACTCAGCGACCAGATCGGCCCCATCCTGGCGAGCGGAACCAAGGGCAACCCGCGCCAGATCAAGCGCTTCCTCAACACGCTGTTGTTGCGCGAGCGCACCGCGAACGCGCGCGGTTTTGGCGACGACATCAAACTACCCGTGCTCGCGAAGTTGATGCTCGCGGAACGCTTCATCCCAAGGTTGTTCGAGCAAATTGCGTTCGTTGCGGCAATCCATCCGCAAGGCCTGTGCGAAGACCTTGAAGCACTGGAGAAAAGCCTTGCGATAGCTAACGATAAAGATGGTGAGCCCAAGGGGCAGAAAGCCGCCGAGCCCGCCCCTGCATCCGACAACGCCGTGTTGACTGAGTGGAAGGCGTCGGAGACGGTACGCGACTGGTCGCGCCTCTCGCCGAAGCTGTCTGGACTCGATCTGCGCCCCTACCTGTTCGTGACAAAAGACAAGAAGGATTACTTCGGCCCGGTGTCGGTGTTGGGTCACTTGGCTGGCGTGGTCGAGAAGCTGTTCGGCGGCAAGATGACCGTCCAAGGCTACGAAGCCGAATTGAAGCAACTCGTGCAACCCGAAGCCGAGAAGGTGTTCGAGGCTGTGCGCAGCAAGATCATGGGCACGGGCGCTTTCGACACCAGACCGGCAGGTGTCGATGGTCTCGCCGTCCTTGTGAGGGCGCAGCCCGGCCTCCAGAGCCGGTTGATGGACTTCCTGGAGGCACTGCCAAGTGGCAAGTGCGGGCCTTGGGTCGTCAGCGGCTGGCAAGGCGTCATCAAAGACACCGAATGCGCGACTCGCCTGACGAAGCTGCTCGGAGACTGGAGCAAAGTCACCGGCAATCCCGGCCTCAAAGCCAGCGCCGAAGCGGCACTCAAGGATATGAAGGGAGGGCGCTGATGGGAACCTCGACAGCTTACGGTGGCCCAGGCGGCGGGACACCACTCGTCCCGTCATGGCTGGGCGACGCAGGTGGCGGTGGTGCCCCTGCCGCCCCTCCGGGCGATAGTGCAGGCCCTGACGGCCAGCCGCCTGCGGACGGCACCGCGCCACCGGCGCCGCCGAATCGCCCGCCTATTCCCAAGACAGCGGACCCGCAACGCTTCTCTGGCGCGCGCAACAGCTTCACTCGATTTGCCGGCTCCGGCGGCAGCGATCGAGCCAGTCTGGGCCGAGCCGTCTCCAGATACGTCTCAACGTCCGCCGGGGGCTCGCGCCAAGCTGCCCAACGCATGGGTGCATCTCGGGGAGCGGGCGCGCGGCTCCTTGGCTTCTTGGCCGATGCGCAAGCGCGGGGGGTGCGTGAGGCCTTGCGCGCCCTGGATCTGGAATCATTGGCAGGCCGCCCGATCACTGAGATTTTCGTGGGCCTGGCCGACTACGTCTGCCCAGGTGCGGGCACGGTTGATGAAGGCATTGCCCGCGAGGCTTACATCGAAACCATCGTTGAACTGGCGAGCGAAGGACTCACCGATCTGACCACGTTTACCCCCGATCAAATGCAGACGGTATTCGAGCTGTATGCCACCCATGCGATCGAGGCGCGCATCTGCAACGACATCGGAACCAAAGCCGTAACCATGCCAACCGATGCGCAGGCTGCGCATCGCGTCGAGCAACAGTTGCGCGACTTCATCCGAGGCGGAGTGAGCGATGCACTGACGCGAGCACGGGCGGAGACACCCAATCTCACTCCAGAACGGATTCAAGGCTTCGTGGACGCTGTGTACGAGTCCGCATTTGCAATCTTGCAGACCCTCGGCGACGCAGAGGCCAATCAATGAAGCGACAACTCCTGGCGGGCCGCTTTGGCCCAGACGACCGCTTTGATGTGACGGCGGGCGTCGATGAACAGACGACTTACCTGCAACTCGTCGCTGGCGAGAAATCCTTAGACCACGGTATCGGAGGCGCGCTCACGAGTCTGAAGAAGATCGGCGTGTTTCCTTCGGAAATCGGCATCGACCTGATGGTACTGGCCGCCCATGTCCATGCGGCCGATACTCGCATCTCTCGCACTGAACAGTCCCAAGATTCGTGGACGCGCGAGATACGGTTGGTCGTGCCGGTCAGCGACCCGGCTCGCTGGAGCGCAGCAGCGCCTATCCTCAAGAAGTCTCTGGACTTCTTGACGGGCGATCGCTGGACGATCGGCTTCAGGGCACGTCCAGATCGATTCGCGGCAATCGCCCAAGCGGCGCCCCCGAGTTTGATCGCTCCTCCCTTCGATTCCGTCAGTCTGTTCTCGGGTGGACTGGATAGCTTGATCGGAGCCATCGACCTGTTGGAAGACGACGCCACTCCCCTCCTGGTCAGTCACTTCGGTGAAGGTGCAATCAGCGACGCGCAGGGCAAGCTGTTCACTGATTTGAGAAAGCACTACGCAAAGTCCTCTTTTGAGCGGCTGCGTGTAGGCATGACCTTCAAGAAGGGCCTGGTGGCGGATGTTGGTTCCGAGGACAGCACGCGTGGCAGGTCGTTCCTGTTCTTCGCACTCGGCGTGTTTGCGGGCACTGGACTTGGGCACCGTTTCGTCCTGCGCGTCCCCGAGAATGGGCTGATCGCGCTGAATGTGCCTTTGGACCCCCTGCGGTTGGGGTCAAACAGTACCCGCACCACGCACCCGTACTACATGGCAAGGTGGAACGACCTGCTTGTCGCACTCAACATAGATGGAGAGGTTCGAAACCCGTACTGGGACAAGACGAAGGGCGAGATGGCCGCAGCTTGCCGCAACTCAACCCTCTTGAAAGAGTTGGTGACGGATTCGTTGTCGTGCTCATCCCCCGCCAAAGCACGATGGCTCGGACATGGCATTGAGCACTGTGGCTATTGCTTGCCATGTCTGATCCGCCGCGCGGCGTTGATGGCGGCATGGGGTACTGGATACGACCCGACAACGTACACCGTTCCCGATCTTCATGCGCAGCCCTTGGACACGCGCCAAGCGACCGGAGTACAGGTCAGGTCGTTTCAGTACGCGATCGAGCGCTTGAGAGGCAAGCCGCAGCTCGCGAACCTCTTAATCCACAAGCCTGGCTCGCTTGCGGATGAAGCCGCGCACCTAGATCAGCTTGCCGATGTTTACCGGCGTGGCCTCGGCGAAGTCGCACGGCTCATCGACGGTGCCGAGGCGAGACCGAGTTGACGAGGATGCGCGCGTGATCGCCACTGCGGGGCTCGTGGACTTCCACTGCCATCTTGACCTCTACCCGAACCATGCCGCGGCGGTCCAAGACGCGGAGGCATCCGGCGTGTTCACTCTGACGGTGACGACGACACCTCGCGCCTGGCCTCGCAATCACGAACTAGCGCAGCGCACGAAGCATGTTCGCGCGGCACTAGGGCTGCATCCGCAATTGGTCGCGGAACGTGAAAGCGAGATCGAGCTATGGGATCAATACCTTGGGGAGACACGCTATATCGGCGAAGTCGGGTTGGACGCCGGCCCCCGGTACTTCAAGTCGCTCGATGCGCAGAAGCGAGTGTTCCAGCACGTGTTGCAGCGCTGCGCGCAGGCCGGTGACAAAATTATCACAGTCCACAGCATTAGATCGGCCAAGGCGGTACTCGATCTTGTCGAGGCACATCTACCGCCCGAGCGCGGAAAAATCGTTCTCCACTGGTTCACGGGAACAAAGAGCGAGGCGAATCGCGCGTTGGAGTTGGGCTGCTACTTCTCGATCAATGCGGGAATGCTGGGCAACGAGAGGCACGCACCGATGGTGCAGGCTATCCCTCTAGATCGGATGCTGACGGAAACCGATGGCCCCTTCACTCGCACTGGCGATAGACCTTCGCAGCCAAGCGATGTAGCGAGCGTCGTCGAGGAACTGGGGCGGTTGCATAGGCTACCTGCGAGCGACGTGGCCAGTCTCATTCGTGACAACCTACGAGCGATTCTCGTATAGCTGGAGGTGGAACACTCCGAGGAGAAAAACCCAAAGCTATCGGCATATATTTCCAACCCGAAGAGTGGTCCATGCCCGACATTCCCATTGCCGACGCTCTGTTCTCCGCTCTCCTCAGTCGTGACGCGGATGCACTCGATGCGATCGAGGCAAATCACGCCGCCGAATGCGCATTCATTCGCACTGTCATCTGCACCGATGCTTCGGGTGCCGTTGACTTAGACCTCGGGCTCAGCGTGTCCTCCAGCGACTACGTGACCTCGTTTTTTGAAGGGCCGCGTGCGTTCTTCATGTCGGCCGGAACCAGCGTCCATGCCCGTCTCACAGGTGGTAGGTCGAACGTGCTGATCGACTTCTCTCTCAGCTTCGACTCGAATTTCGCAGAGAAGCTGCGTGCAGTCATCGCCGGCGAGAACATTCAGCGGGCTGATCGCGATAGGGTCATCGAAATTCTCATGCTGAAGGCTCGAAACCGCCATGTGCAGTTCGATGTGATGCCGTTTCTCATCGAGAACACGCGCATGGCCCGTAACGAGCCCTCAAACGAGCGCCCCCTGAATACGCTGATCGCTTTCCGCATGCTCGACCACCTGAATTGGCATGCCTTTCAGGATGATCCCAGCCGCTTCGCTTTCGATGCTTCATACGAGGACCTGAAAGCCCTGCTCCGGCCCGATGCCGAAGCCTTCCTGGCGGAGTTTCAAGCCAGTGAGCATATCGATCATCACGAAGCAAAGAGCGCTGGAGCGCAGGCGCTGCTACTGCGGTTCGCTCGACTTTGGCATGAGGAACGCAAACGGGACAAGAATCGCATCCTGCGTGAATTGCTCCGTTTCAGCATCCATAAACTAGGGTCGATCCCGCTTACCGAATTGCGGCTGATCTGGAGTAGCATGACCTCTAGCCAGGGATCGCCATTCTTCGGCCCCATCATGGGCAGTTCCCCTGAGATGTTGCAGAAGATTCGCGGCATGGCCTGGGACATGACATTGCTCCGCGTTATGGAGCAAATCGCCACAGCTAGCCAGGCCGGCTCCTTCTTCATCCCCTATTTCGTGTCAATGGATCGCCGCTGGCGCCATCTCCTTAGCTTAAATCCTGTGAGGTTGATGCTGATCGACGACGCGCATCGACGCGTGCTTTTCGCACGGACCGATGAACTAGAGTTCCAGCGCGTGCTGGGAGAGTGCATGCAGACCGCATTTCAGTTGGAGATGGCACCTGAAAGGGTCGAGGCTCGCCGCAGGGCGGCGCAGACCGTTGAATTGAACGCAATGAAGCAGCTCGTCGCCGAAGAAGAGCCATTGGCTCGAACAAGAGCTGCAGTAGCCGTCGAGTGAAATCGAAAGACACCGCAAGAGCGCTTGAGTTCGCTGTTCTACGCCGCAGCAAGTTGTCCCGATAGGCACTGAACTTCACCATGTCTCCATGCAGCGCACTCATGGAGTCCGAGGTGGAACAGCTATCGCAAACATCCAACGCGCTCCCCTTGCCGGGAACGGAAGCCTACGAGGCGCTGCCGCAGTTCCCGAAGCAAAGCCCCCTTCCCTTCCGGCGCACCATTCGCCGCCAAGAACTGCGGCAGATCGTCCCTCTGGCCGAAACGACGATCTACGAAATGGAGCGCCGCGGTGAGTTCCCGCGCCGCTTCAACCTGACACCGCGCTGCGTCGTGTGGGACTTGGCCGAAGTGGAAGCGTGGGTCGAGCAGCGCAAGCAAGCTCCTCGCAGCGGCGTCTCGAAGCCCGATGTCCATCTACGGAAAATCCGCCCTGTTCGGGCGGGTTCGAGAGAGGAATGAAGCGGAGCTACGGCGGTTATCCCACCAAGGCTTCCAGCTCCTTGGACGCCGAGTGTGACACCCGGCGGCCTTCTTTCGCCACATTGACCTGCAAGGCCACCCGCGCCACCTCCTGAACGTCCCTGGTCAGCGAATAGCTGCCCTTGGCCTGCAACCAGGCCAGCACGTCCGCCAGGTGCCAGATCGACGCACTGCCTTCATGCACCGGCGCCGGGAAGCTGCCCGGATGGGCCAGCATCAGCTTGCGCATGTTCTGCCGCGACACGCCGACGATCTCGGCCACATCGGTCAACCCGACGAGATCCGGCGCCACCTCGATCAACCTGGCCGACGGTACGGCGCTGCGCACGTCGGCCAACGCGCTGCGCACGGCCGCGTCCGCGCTGTCCGCCTCTCGGGTGAACTCCAACGCCAGCCGCCCCGGCTGGCCGATACCGACCAGGGCATCGTCGCAGCCGGCCTCGCCCAGACGCTCGACCAGGCCATCCGGGTCGCTGTCGTCTTCGGTGAGCTGGTACTTCAGGGTGAAGGTGTATTCCATCGTGCTACTCCTCGGCACCGCCTTCAGCCTCGCGCTGCTTGCGATGCGTGGTGCAGTTGACGACACGCCGCAGAGCGCGTGCGTGGTTGCCAGGGTTCTTCGGCGTGCTCCATACGCTGGTGATGCAGAACTCGCCGCAGCGACACTCCTCATCGTTGTATGGGCAATAAATCCGCCCCCAGGCGTGGCTGCCACCGACTTCGACGCGCCAACCCTGCCCTTCGGCGTGCCTGAGAGCTTCCTCGACCTCCTTCTTCGGATGAGAGGGACGGGCCATCAGTGATCTCCAGTATCGGGGTGACCGGCCTAGGTTGTCAAGTGACAACCTAGGCCGCCATTTCAGACCGTCGCGCTCAACACCGGCACGACCACATGCTCCGGCATCAGCCTCGGCACGTAGGTCTGCCCGTCGATCCAGGCATCAACCATGTTGGCCCACTCCTGCAGCATGTGACGCCGCTGCTCGGCGTACTCGGCCTTGTTGTAGACCGAGCGCGAGGAGCGCCCGCTTTCCTCATGCGCTAGGCACTTCTCGATCCAGTCGCGGTTGAAGCCCACCTCGTTCAGCAGCGTCGAGCCGGTGCGACGCAGATCGTGCACGGTGAACGGTTCCAGCGGCAGGCCGGCGGCCTTGGCCCGCTCTGCCACGATCTGCGTGACCCGGTTCAAGGTCGCATGGGACATGCAGCGGTCGGAGTCGTAGCGCGACGGCAGCACGAATTTCGAGCCGGCTGCGCAGGTATGCAGCGCCACGAAGATGTCGAGCGCCTGGCGCGACAGATAGACCACGTGCGGATTGCGCCCTTTCATGCGCTGTTTCGGGATCGTCCAGGTGGCGCTCTCAAAATCGACCTCGTCCCACGTGGCCTCGATCAGCTCGCTTTTGC
This sequence comes from Stenotrophomonas sp. GD03877, assembly GCF_029840555.1. Lineage (NCBI taxonomy): Bacteria > Pseudomonadati > Pseudomonadota > Gammaproteobacteria > Lysobacterales > Lysobacteraceae > Stenotrophomonas > Stenotrophomonas sp. GD03877. The sequence continues at coordinate 57,423 of NZ_JAOCCT010000008.1, forward strand.
GCACCAGCGTCAGGACGATCATCCGCAACGCCAGCCGGATGGTCGGATAGGTGGCCACCGACTCCATCTGCCGCGACATCAACCGGATTTCCAGCGGTGACAAGGCACGATCCTTCGGCACGAAGGTCGCGATCGACGCCGCGCCCACGTCGTCGGCCGGGTTGTCCACCTTCTCGCCGTGCAGGATGGCGAAGGCGTAGACCTGCTTCACGATGTCGCGGATGTGGACCGCGGTGGCAGGCGCGCCGCGCGCCTTCACCTTGTTGCAGAGGGCGCGCAGGTCATCGGCCGCGATTTCGTTGAGCTGCCGGTTCTGGAACGCCGGCAGGATGTCCCGATCGATGATGCTCTTGCGCATCGCCTTCGTGCTGTCGGCCATCCGGGCGCCCGCCAGCCACTTTTCGGTCATGTCGCCAAAGGTCTTGGCGGCGGTCAGTCGGCGCTTCTCGCGCTGCTTCTCCAGCGCGGGGGATTTACCCTGGGCGACGGCCTTCTTGGCGTCGATCAGCTTTTCGCGGGCCAGGGCCAGCGAGATGCCTGCCGGCCCGTAGCGGCCGATGGTCAGCGTCTCACGGCGACCGTTGAGACGGTAATCGTAGCGGAAGGTGACGGTACCGACGGGCGATACCGTCACGTACATGCCATCGCGGTCAAAAGCCTTATAAGTCTTGGGCTTAGGCTTGAGGTTGCGCAGTGCGGTGTCGGTAAGCATCGAGGTTTTTCCTCCTGTTCGTGACGGCTTTTACCGTCAGGGGCCAGGAGACCTGCTGATGCTCGGAAAGCCGCATGAAACAAGCTTTCCCGAGGAGACTTTTACCGTCAAAGACCGGTTTAGTCTGGATAGTAAACGGGAGGGTCTTAATCCAGCCCCCGGTTCGTACCGTCAGTTCTACCGCCAACCTGTTTTGCTGGCCGGCGATAGTCACCGATAGCTGTCGTGACGCATTTCCTTCTAAATCAACACGTTATGACAGAATTTCGATAGCTGGCGATAGTCTCCGAAGGACCTGATTTCACTCCCACTCAATGGTCGCCGGCGGCTTCCCCGAGATGTCATAGACAACCCGCGACACCCCCCGCAACTCATTGATGATCCGGTTGCTCACCGTACCCAGGAACTCATACGGCAGATGCGCCCAATGCGCCGTCATGAAGTCGATTGTCTCCACGGCCCGCAGCGCAATCACCCACTCGTAAGCCCGCGCGTCGCCCACCACGCCCACCGACTTCACCGGCAGGAACACAGCAAACGCCTGGCTGGTCTTGTCGTACAGGTCCGCCTTGCGCAGCTCATCAATGAAGATGGCATCGGCCTTGGCCAGCAGCTCGGCGTACTCGCGCTTCACCTCGCCCAGAATGCGCACACCCAGGCCCGGGCCCGGGAACGGGTGGCGGTAGACCATGGTGCGCGGCAGGCCCAGCTCCACGCCCAGGCGGCGCACTTCGTCCTTGAACAGCTCGCGCAGCGGCTCCACCAGGCCCAGCTTCATGTGCTCCGGCAGGCCGCCCACGTTGTGGTGGCTCTTGATCACATGCGCCTTGCCGGTCTTGCTGCCAGCCGACTCGATCACGTCCGGGTAGATGGTGCCCTGCGCCAGCCACTTGGCGTTCTTCAGCTTGTTCGACTCTTCATCGAAGATCTCAACGAACAGGTTGCCGATGATCTTGCGCTTGGCTTCCGGGTCGCTTACGCCTTCCAGCGCGGCGAAGTAACGGTCGGCAGCGTTCACGCGCACAACCTTTACGCCCATGTGCTCGGCGAACATCGCCATCACCTGGTCGCCTTCCTGCCAGCGCAGCAGGCCGGTATCCACGAACACGCAGGTCAGCTTCTCGCCGATGGCCTTGTGCAGCAGCGCGGCCACCACGGACGAATCAACGCCGCCGGACAGGCCCAGGATCACTTCGTCATCGCCCACCTGTTCGCGCACGCGGGCGATCTGGTCGTCGATGATGTTGGCGGCGGTCCACAGGGTCTGGCAACCGCACACGTCCACCACGAAGCGGCGCAGCAGCGCCTGGCCCTGCAGGGTGTGGGTCACTTCCGGGTGGAACTGCACGCCGTACCAGCGCTTTTCTTCGTTGGCCATGGCGGCCACCGGAATGCGGTCGGTGGTGGCGGTGATGGTGAAGCCGGGCGGCGCAACGGAGACGTGGTCGCCGTGGCTCATCCAGACATTCAGCTTCGGCTCGCCGCCGTGGTCGCTCAGGCCCTTGAACAGTGCATCCGGGTTGATCACGTTCACTTCGGCGTGGCCGAATTCGCGCTGATCCGCCGCCTCGGTGGCACCGCCCAGCTGCGCGGCCAGGGTCTGCATGCCGTAGCAGATGCCGAAGATCGGCAGGCCGCTGTCGAACACTTCCTGCGGCGCGGCCGGGGCACCCGGCAGCGTGGTCGATTCCGGGCCACCGGACAGGATGATGCCCTTGGCGCCAAACGCCGCGATCTCGGCCGGGTTGTGGTCCCAGGCCCAGATTTCGCAGTAGACGCCCAGCTCGCGGATGCGGCGGGCGATCAGCTGCGTGTACTGTGCGCCGAAATCGAGGATGAGGATCTTGTCGTTATGGATGTTGGTCATGGTGCCGTTCCAGTGGTGTTTTTCACAGCGCCCGGCGCTTCAAGGCTCTGCGTCAGCGTGGCGATGAACGCCTCGCGTTGTTGAATATGTGAGGGGTCTTCCTCGTCCCAGCGCAGCATCAGCAGGCCATGCGGTGCGTTGGGGTTGGGGCGGTCAGCGCGCCGCAGTTCGGCGATTTCCTGCACTTCAGTGCCGGGCACGATGCGTCGTTGCAGCGCCGCCATCGAGAAGCCCGACTCCGCAGCGCCCCAGGACGCCCACCGCACGCTCATCCGCGCGGGCTCCAGCGGACCCAGTACCGGCGTCAGCACCGGATCATCCGGCCCGTGCAGCAGCTCGGTGATGCATTGCAGCGTGACCTGCAGCGGGCGCTCGCCGGTGCCTTTCAGCAGCCAGCGCTGCTCGCCTGCGGCCTGCACCTGCCAGCCCTTCGGCAGCGAGAACGCGTTCTGGCATGCCTGCACGTCCTGCAATTGCGAAACCGCCGCGCCCGGAGACCCGGAGCGCGGCGGCGGTTCGGACAACGAACAGCCTGCCATCAGCAGGCTGCCCGTAATCGCAAGAGCAGTTCGCAAGCGCATCAGGCGCGGTAGTTCGGCGGCTCTTTGGTGATGGTCACGTCGTGGACGTGGCTCTCACGCTGGCCGGCGCCGCTGATCTTCACGAACTTGGGCTTGCTGCGCATGTCTTCGATGGTCGCGCAGCCCACGTAGCCCATGGTGGCGCGCAGGCCGCCCATCAGCTGGTGGATGATGCCGCCCACCGGGCCGCGGTACGGCACGCGGCCTTCGATGCCTTCCGGCACCAGCTTGTCGGCGGTGGCGGCGTCCTGGAAGTAGCGGTCCTTCGACCCCTTCTCCATCGCAGCCAGCGAACCCATGCCGCGGTAGCTCTTGTACGAACGACCCTGGTACAGCTCGGTCTCGCCCGGCGACTCTTCGGTACCGGCCAGCAGGCCGCCGACCATGATGGTCGAGGCACCGGCGGCCAGCGCCTTGCCGATGTCGCCCGAGTAGCGGATGCCACCGTCGGCGATCAGCGGAATGCGGTCCTGCAGCGCTTCGGCCACCAGATCGATGGCGGTGACCTGCGGCACGCCGACACCGGCGACGACGCGCGTGGTGCAGATCGAGCCCGGGCCGATGCCCACCTTCACTGCATCCGCGCCGCTATCCAGCAGCGCCAGTGCGGCTTCGCCGGTGCAGATGTTGCCACCGATGACCTGCACGTTCGGGAAGTTCTTCTTGACCCAGCTGACGCGGTCCAGCACGCCCTGCGAGTGGCCGTGCGCGGTATCGACCACGATCACGTCCACGCCCGCGGCGACCAGCGCTTCCACGCGGCGATCGGTATCGCCACCGACGCCGACGGCCGCGCCGACCAGCAGGCGGGTCGACAGATCCTTGGCAGCATTGGGAAAGTCGGTGTTCTTCTGGATGTCCTTGACGGTGATCAGGCCACGCAGTTCGAACGAGTCATTGACCACCAGCACCTTTTCGATGCGGTTGCGGTGCAGCAGCTGCAGCACTTCGTCAGACGCGGCGCCTTCCTTGACCGTGATCAGGCGATCCTTCTTGGTCATGATGTGGCGGACCGGATCGTCCAGCTCGGTTTCAAAGCGCATATCGCGGTGGGTCACGATGCCGGCCAGCTGGCCGTCGCTGCCCACCACCGGCACGCCGGAGATGTTGTGCGCCTGGGTCAGGGCCAGCACGTCGCGGATGGTGGTTTCCGGGCCGACGGTGATCGGGTCGCGGATGACACCGGCCTCGAACTTCTTGACCTTGGCCACTTCCGCGGCCTGCTGTTCCAGGCTGAGATTCTTGTGGATGATGCCCATGCCGCCGAGCTGGGCCATGGCGATGGCCAGGCGGGCTTCGGTGACGGTATCCATGGCTGCGGACAGGATCGGAAGCTTCAGCTTCAGGTCGCGAGTCAACCGCGTTTCGAGGTTGACGTCCTTGGGCAGGATGGTCGAGTGGGCGGGGACGAGCGAGACGTCGTCGTAAGTGAGTGCTTCAGCCTGGATGCGCAGCATCGGCATACCCGAGATGTGGGGAAGCGCGACATTTTACCCTGTTTTCGCGCCGCGTGGCAGGGGGTAGATGCGACGCAGTGTCGCGCGGGCGGTGATTGGTTCAGGGGGCGGTGAAACCTGCCTCGGTGGGTGCGGACCGTTGGTCCGCACTACCTTCATACACCTGTGCACCGGCATTGTGCCGACCAACGGTCGGCACCCACCTTGACCTTGAGAGGATCACCTGGGCCAGCCCTGGGGCATCTTTGGTAGGTGCGGACCGTTGGTCCGCACTACCCTTCAGACACCTGTGCGCCAGCATTGTGCCGACCAACGGTCGGCACCCACCAGGAGCACATCTCGAGCACATCTCGCGAGCCGACCCAAGGGCCAGATCCAGCCGCTTCAGGTGGGTGCGGACCGTTGGTCCGCACTTTCCCTCAGACACCTGAGAACAGCCCCAGGTGAGGTCAGCTCAGCGCTTCCGCGGCTTCCAGGGTGTTCTGCATCAGCGTGGCCACGGTCATCGGGCCCACGCCACCCGGCACCGGGGTGATCCAGCTCGCCCGCTGGGCAGCGGCCTCAAACCCAACATCGCCCACCAGGCGGCCGTCGTCCAGCCGGTTGATGCCCACATCGATCACCACCGCGCCCGGCTTCACCCATTCGCCCGGCACGATGCCCGGGCGGCCGACCGCCACCACCAGGATGTCGGCGTTGCGCACGGCCTGTTCCAGCACGTCCTTGGGGGTGAACTTGTGGCAGCTGGTCACGGTGCAGCCGGCAATCAGCAGTTCCAGGCCCATCGGGCGGCCGACGTGGTTGCTCACGCCCACGATGGTGGCGTTGCGGCCACGCACCGGCTGGTCGGTGTGGCCCAGCAGCGTGGTGATGCCGCGCGGGGTGCACGGGCGCAGGCCGAACTCGCGCAGGGCCAGGTGGCCGACGTTTTCCGGGTGGAAGCCGTCCACGTCCTTGCGCGGATCGATGCGCTGGATCAGCCGGCGCGCGTCGGGGATGCCCGGCAGCGGCAGCTGGATCAGGATGCCGTTGATCTTGGGATCGGCGTTGAGCTGGTCGATCAGGTCGAGCAGCTCGGCTTCGGTGGTGCCAGCCGGCAGGTCGTAGTCGTGTGCCTCGATGCCGACCTTCTCGGCGGCGCGGCGCTTGTTGCGCACGTACACGGTCGAGGCCGGGTCGCCACCGACCAGCACCACGGCCAGGCCCGGACGGCTGCCACCGGCGGCCACGCGGGCGTCGACGCGCACCTTCAGGCTGTCGAGCAGGTCCTCGGCGATACGGCGGCCATCAAGGATGCGGGCAGGATGCTGGGGGGCGGAATCGGTCATCGGAGGCAGGCGTGGGGCGGCGGGGACGCTATTGTCCCCGATTCAGGCCCCCTCGCCCACCGCCGCGACGCCGACCGACCCGGCCCTGTAGAGCCGAGCCTACGCTCGGCTCACGCGCGTAGCGCGGCTTTATCGCAACCTGACCGAAGAGCAAGCCGAGCATGGGCTCGGCTCTACTCCTCTTCCGGCACATCCTGCGGGTTCAGGGTCTTGCTCTCGCGCTTCGGCGCGGTGAACGGCGTCGGCGTCGGCACGCCCTGCGGGCTGTTGCCATAGATCATCCGCGCACCTGCATTCAGACCACCACCGGCAATTTCCAGCTCAAAACGCTCGGCATCGCGGCGACGGATCTGCTCGGCAATCTCCACCGCATCGTCTTCGTCCGCACCCAGCTCCACCAGCGCGGCCTGGCCGAACAGCACGGCCGATTCAAACGTCTCGCGGATCTGGAAATCGACGCCGGCATGGATCAACCGCAGCGAATGCTCACGGTCGAATGAACGCACCATCAGCTTGGCCTGCGGGAACTCGTGCGCCACCAGTTCAACAATGCGGTCGGCGGCTTCGGCCTTGTCCACGCACACCGCGATCGCGCGTGCAGTGGCGGCGCCGGACGCATGCAGCACATCCAGCCGCGTGCCGTCGCCGTAGTAGATCTTGAAACCGAAGCGCGCGGCGCTCTGGATCATTTCCACATCGTTGTCGATGATGGTCACGTCCACGTCGCGCGCCAGCAGCGACTGGCTGGCGACCTGGCCGAAGCGACCGAAGCCGATCAGCAGCACGCTGCCGGACAGGCCCTCGGCCTCGTCCACGCCATCCATGTTCACCGTCGGCTTCGGCGCGATGCGCTTGTAGACCAGCACCACCAGCGGGGTCAGCGCCATCGACAGCACCACCACGGCGGTGAAGTTGGCATTGATCTCCAGGTTGATCACGCCGGCCGATGCCGCGGCGGAGAACAGCACGAAAGCGAACTCGCCGCCCTGCGCCATCAGCACGCCACGGTCCAGCGCCTGCGCGTGGTCGCTGCCCATGATGCGCGCGACCACGTAGATGCACAGCGCCTTGGCCGCCATCAGCGCCAGCACCAGGCCGAGGATCAGCTGCCAGTTGCCCGCCACCACGCCCAGGTCCAGCGCCATGCCCACGCTGAGGAAGAACAGGCCGAGCAGGATGCCGCGGAACGGTTCGATGTCCGCTTCGATCTGGTGGCGGAAGGTCGATTCGCTCAGCAGCACGCCGGCCAGGAACGCGCCCATCGCCATCGACAGGCCGGACAGCTGCATCAGTAGTGCCGCACCCAGCACCACCAGCAGCGCGGCGGCGGTCATCACCTCGCGCGCCTTCGATTCGGCCAGCACGCGGAACAACGGGTTGAGCAGGAAGCGGCCGACCAGCACCAGGCCGACGATGGCACCGACGCCGATCGCCACCGACAGCCAGCGCGAACCCTCGCCATCGGCACTGCCCGCACTGGGGCCCATCCAGGCCACCAGCGCCAGCAACGGGACGATCAGCAGGTCTTCGAACAGCAGGATGGAGACGATCTTCTGCCCCGACGGCAGCGCGATGTCACCGCGCTCGGCCAGCAGCTGCATCACCACCGCAGTGGAGGTGAGCACGAAACCGGTGGCGCCGATGAAGGCCACCTGCCACGGCAGGCCGAACAGTTTGGCGATGCTGGTCAGCACCAGCGCACAGGTGACGATCTGCAGCGTGCCCAGCCCGAAGATCTCCTTGCGCAGGCTCCACAGGTGCGAGGGCCGCATTTCCAGGCCGATCACGAACAGGAACATCACCACGCCGAGCTCGGCGGTATGCAGGATCGCCTGCGGGTCGGAGAACCAGCCCAGCCCGAACGGTCCGATCGCCAGGCCAGCGGCGAAGTAGCCCAGCACCGAGCCCAGGCCGGCCCGGCGGAACAAAGGCACCATCACCACCGCCGCGCCCAACAGGGCGACGACCTTGACCAGCTCGCTGGTCGCTGCTTCTACCGCCATGCGGTGTGTTCCCCAAGATCCAGAATCGGGTTCAACAATAGAGCAATGCCGATGACGGCAATAGCACGCATGTTGCGTCGGATTGTCTTGGAGGTGGAACGATGCAGGGAATGACCCCCAACATCATCCCGAAACCATGCACGTGCTTCAGTGGGTGCCATGACCTGTAGAGCCGAGCCCACGCTCGGCTGCTCTTCGTGCCGAGGCCAGAAGCAGCCGAGCATGGGCTCGGCTCTACAGTAGATCCACGCCATGCGTGGATGGACGCCCAGCCGTCATGCCCCGGTAGATCCATGCCACGCGTGGATGCCGCCCGGTCGGATTCACCCGCCCCGGCAGAACGCGGCGTAATCGATATACCCCGGGAACGGCACGCCCGGCGCGCACACCGGGCACTGCGGGTCCGGCCGGATGCCGGTCTCGCGGAAGCGCATGCCCAGCGCATCGAAGCGCAGCAGGCGCCCGACCAGCGGCTCGCCGATGCCGAGCAGCAGCTTCAGCACCTCGGTGGCCTGCAGCACCCCAGCCAAGCCGGGCAACACGCCCAGCACACCGGCCTCGGAACAGTTCGGCGCAAACTCCGGCGGCGGCGGTTCGGGGAACAGGCAGCGGTAGCACGGCGCCACGCCACGCTGGCGGCCGGCATCAAACACGCTGACCTGGCCATCAAAGCGCTCGATGGCGGCATACACCAGCGGCTTGGCGTGCTTGATGCAGGCGTCGTTGAGCAGGTAGCGCAGCGGGAAGTTGTCCGACCCATCCAGCACCACATCCACTCCCTCCAGCAGCGCATCCACGTTCTCGGAGGTGACCCGCTCGGGCACCGCCTCGACGTCGATGGAGGGGTTCAGCGCCAGCAGGCGCTCGCGCGCGGAATCGACCTTGAGCTGGCCGACACTGGCTTCGGTATGCACGATCTGCCGGTGCAGGTTGCTGCGCTCCACCCGATCATGGTCGGCAAAGCGCAGGTGCCCTACCCCGGCCGCGGCCAGATAGAAGCCGGCTGGCGCACCCAAGCCGCCCGCGCCCAGCACCAGCACGCGTGATTGCTGCAGCCGGCGCTGGCCGGCCTCGCCCACCTGCGGCAGCAGCAGATGCCGCGAATAGCGATCATAGAAATCGCGGTCGGCGGCACTGGCCAGCGGCTGCACCAGCGGCAGCGACTGCTCGCGCCAGGCCACGGTACCGCCCGTCACTGAAGCGACCTGGGCGTACCCGGCCTCCAGCAGGAACTGCGCGGCATCGGCCGAGCGCTTGCCGCTCTGGCAGATCAGCAGGATCTCCTGGTCGCGCCGCGGCAGATGCGCGGCCGGGTCGGCCTGCAGCTCGCCCTTGGCCACGCCGCGCGCGCCTTCGGCCATGCCACCGGCCCGTTCGTGCGCCTCGCGCACATCGATCAGCACGGCGCCGTGGGCCAGGCGCTCGCGCGCCAGCGCGGGGGAAAGCTCTTGGATGCTCATGGCCGCATTATCACGCACGTTGCGCCGGCTCGCCTTGACCAGGATCTGTAGAGCCGAGCCTATGCTCGGCTGGCGCGCGGCGATGCGCGAAAAGCAGCCGAGCATAGGCTCGGCTCTACAGGTCCACCACAAGCGTAGCCCGGCGCTACCCGGTCTACCCGCGCCCGCCGTGCTGTTCCTGAAGAAGACCGATCAGCGCTTTCAGCCCGGGCGGCACATGCCGGTGGCCGGGGTAGTACAGCGAGAGGCCAGGAAATTCAGGACACCAGTCCTCAAGCAACCGCAGCAGGCGGCCATCGGCCAACGGTTCCAGTGCCAGATGCTCGGGAACGAAGGCGATGCCGATCCCTTCAATGGCCGCGTCGACCATCAACGGCTGGTCCGTCAGCGTGATCGGCCCGGAGACGTTCACCCGCTCGGTAGTGCCCTGGTGCTCGAACTCCCACCGGTAGATCGCCCCACTTTCAAAGCGGAAACGGATGCAGTCGTGCTGATGCAGATCCAGCGGCCGCAGTGGATGGCCACGCGCCTGCAGATACGCCGGCGAGGCCACCGCCGCGAAGCGCATCGGGGCGGTCACCGTAATCGCGACCATGTCCTGGGGCACGGCTTCGGTCAGGCGTATACCCGCATCGAAGCCCTCCGAAACGATATCGCCCAACCTGCCGTCACTGACGATGTCCAGGTGGACCTGCGGGTACTGGCGCAGGAACCGCGCAAGCACCGGCTTCAGTACGAGCCGTATGGCGCCCTCACTGGCGTTGATGCGGACCGTGCCGCGCGGCGTGCCCGCTTCGGAATCCACGGACTGCAGGGCCTCCTCGATCGAGGCCATGGCCGGCCGCAGTTTTTCCGCCAGGCGCTCCCCGGCGTCGGTCAGCGACACGCTGCGCGTGGTGCGATTGAACAGGCGCGCACCCAGCCGCTGCTCGAGCGCCTTGATCGCATGACTGATCGCCGACGGCGTGATGTTCAACTCTGCCGCAGCGCTGCGGAAGCTCCGATGCGCCGCCACCGCGAGGAAGGCAGTGAAGGCGGTCAGATCACCCCCGCTCGTTTGTTGAATACGGCTCACCATATCGTGAAATATTGAAGCGATTGTCTTGATAGTCAACCGATTCTACGCTCCGGGTGTCGGCGGGCACACGCCCTCGGCGCTCACCCACCGGGACAGGATCAAGACGATGAAGACGATGAAAGCGGTTGTGATGACCGGGCCGAATGCACCGTGGCAGGTCCAGGACGTGCCGCTGCCCGTGATCGAACCGGGCCAGGTGCTGGTCAAGGTCCACGCATCGGGCATGTGCTACACGGACGTGTGGGCAACCCAGGGCTATGGCGGCGACATCTACCCGCAGACACCGGGGCATGAAGTGGTCGGCGAGGTCGTGGAAGTGGGCGCGGGTGTGCACACGCGCCGGGTGGGTGATCGCGTGGGCACCTCATGGGTCCAATCCGCGTGCGGGCGCTGCCCCTACTGCCGCGAGAGCCGCCCCCTGTCCGGGCAGACCGCGATGAACTGCGATGCGCCCCGCACCACTGGCTTCGCCGCGCAGGGTGGACACGCACAGTACATCGCCATCTCCGCCGAAGGCACGGTACTGCTGCCTGACGGCCTCTCCTACGTGGACGCGGCGCCGATGATGTGTGCCGGATACACCACCTGGAGTGGGTTGCGCGATGCGGCGCCCCAGCCACGGGAGAAGATCGCGGTATTGGGTATCGGTGGACTGGGCCATGTCGCCCTGCAGCTGTCCAAGGCCTGTGGCTTCGAGACCATCGCCATCACCCATTCCGCGGACAAGCATGCGCTCGCCCAGCAGCTGGGCGCCGACAAGGTCGTGGCCAATGGCAAGGAGTTGAAGGCCATCGGCGGCGCCGACGTGCTGCTGGTGACCACCAATGAATTCAGCTCGGCCGAAGACGCGATGACCGGCCTGCGTGTCGACGGGCGCGTCGTGCTGTGCGGCCTGGACTTCAGCCAGCCCTTCTCGATCTCGTCCGAAGGCGTGCCGTTCCACATGATGCGCCAGCGCGTGATCGGCGCCACCCATGGTGGCCAGCACTACCTCAGCGAAGTGCTGCAGCTTGCCGCCGCCGGCAAGGTGAAGCCGATGGTCGAGACCTTTGATCTGGACCAGGCGACCGAGGCGTATGACCGTCTGTCGTCAGGAAGGATGAGGTTCCGTGGCGTGCTGTTGCCATGGGGCCACGCCTGAGCAAGGTGGCCGCCCATGCATCACAACGAAAAAGGCGGCCCTCAGGCCGCCTTTTTTTGCATCACTTGCCCTTGACGTGCTTCATCAAGCGCCGCTTGGCCTTGACCTGCCGCTCGGTGAGGACGTTCTTCTTGCCCTCGTACGGGTTGGTACCCTCGCGGAAGATGAAGCTCACCGGTGTGCCGATCAGCTTGAAGCGCTTGCGGAAGAAGTTCTCCAGGTAGCGCTTGTACGACTCCTGCAGCTCCTTCAGGCGCGTGCCGTGCACGATGAAGGTCGGCGGGTTGGCGCCGGCCGGGTGCACGTAGCGCAGCTTGGAGACATGGCCGCGGATGGTCGGCGGCGGGTTGGTCTCGTAAGCCACTTCCAGCGCCTTGTTCACTTCGCTGGTGGTGAAGGTCTTGTTCGCCGATTCATGCGCGCGGTGCACCGCACGGAACAGCTCACGCAGGCCCGAGCCATGCTTGGCCGAGATGCGCACCGACTCAGCCCACGGCACGAAGCCCAGCTTCAGCGACAGCATGGTTTCCGCCTGCTCGCGCTGGTACTCGGTCAGGCCGTCCCACTTGTTGATGGCGATCACCAGCGCGCGGCCGGCATCGAGCACGGCGCCGAGCACGGTGGCGTCCTGGTCGGTCACGCCTTCGGTGGCGTCGAGCATCAGCACGGCCACCTGGCACTGCTCGATCGACTGCATGGTCTTGACCACCGAGAACTTCTCGACGACCTCGTCCACGCGCGAACGACGGCGCAGGCCGGCGGTATCGATCAGGCGGTATTCGCGGCCGTCACGCTCCAGGTCCACCGCGATCGAGTCACGGGTGGTGCCCGGCACGTCGGAGGCGATCATGCGCTCCTCGCCAAGAATGCGGTTGACCAGCGTCGACTTGCCCACGTTCGGGCGGCCGACGAAGGCGATGCGGATGCGGTTCGGATCGTTGTCCAGCTCTTCGCCGCTGCCTTCTTCCGGCAGGCGCTGGACCACTTCGTCCAGCAGGTCGTCCAGGCCCTGGCGGTGCGCAGCCGACACGGTCAGCATCTCGCCGAAGCCGTAACGGGCGAACTCCGAACGCACGGTGTCCTCGTCGGTGCCGTCGATCTTGTTGATCAGAAGCAGCGTCGGGCGCGACAGCTTGCGCAGCCAGGCCAGGATCTCGTCGTCCATCGCCGACGTACCCTCACGGGCGTCAACCACGAACAGGATCAGGTCGGCTTCCGCCGCAGCGGCGCGGGCCTGGCGGGTGGTAGCCCCTGCCAGACCCTCTTCCTCTTCCGCGATACCGCCGGTATCCACGACGAGGAAATGGTTGTCCTCGTCGAGGCGGCAGACGCCGTAGTTGCGGTCGCGGGTGACGCCGGGCTGGTCATGGACCAGCGCGTCACGGGTGCGCGTAAGCGCATTGAAAATAGTCGACTTGCCGACATTCGGCCGTCCAACCAGGGCGACCAAAGGCAGCATCGCGATTACTCCAATTTTTAATTTGCCAACCGGAAGGCGGTCAGCTTGCCATCAACGTTCTGCACCAGCAGCACCCCGTCTACGACGACCGGCTGGGCCAGCAGGGCGTCGCCGCCACTTTTCGCCCGTGCCGCCATCGCACCATCGGAGGTCTGCAACCAGTGCACGTATCCCTTGTAGTCGCCGACCACGACGTAGTCGCCGTGCAGTGCCGGACCGGTCAGCGAGCGACGGGCCAGTGCGGTCTGCGACCACATCGCTGCGCCGCTGGCCTTGTCCAGGCCGAACACGCCGCCCTTGTTGTCGGTGACGAACACATTGCCAGACGAGACCGCCACACCACCGGCACCGCCATGGTCGCGCGCCCACAGCGGGCGACCGGTCGGGCCTTCGATGGCCATCGTCTGGTTCTTGAAGCTGCTCACGAACAGGGTGTTGCCATCCAGCACCGGCGCGCCGTCGACATCGGCCATGCGCTCCAGCTCGGTACGGCCTTCACCGTTGCCCACGTTCTGTTCCCACAGGGTGCGGCCATCCTGCTGGGCCAGGGCGGCAACCGCGCCCTCGTCCTTGCCGATGAACAGCACGCCCGGGCCGGTCACCACCGGCGCGTTGCCACGCACGGTCAGTGCCGGCAGCTCGCTCGGGTTGAACCACTTCTGGGTGCCGTTGCCGGCATCGAACGCGGTGATGCGGCCGTCATTGCTGCGCACGTAGACCGCGCCCTGGGCGATGGCCGGCGCGGCGATGACTTCACCCGGAACACGGGCGCGCCACTTCTCGCTGCCGTCGTTGATGTCCAGGGCGATGACCTGGCCATCCAGCGTGCCGATCACGACCAGGTTCTCACCGACCCCCGGGCCGCCGGACAGGCGCAGCTTGGCCTTCTTCTTTTCCTTCTTCGGCTCCCAGGTCCAGACCTTCTTGCCGGTCTGCAGGTCGATGGCGTGCACGCCACCGGTGAGCGCCGCAGCGAACACGTGGCCGTTGGCCACCGCCGGGCCCTGGCGCACGCCGATGCGGCGCTCGCCCTTGCCGAGGTTGACCGACCAGGCCTTGTTGACCTTCAGGGTCGGCTCGAACTTGACCAGCTCAGCCGGTTCCTGTGCCTTCTTCGCGGCCGCGTCCTTGCCGGCGAACCAGCCCTTCACGGTGCTGCAGCCGCTCAGGGCCATGCCCATCAGGAGCACGGTGGCGACGCGGGTGATCATGACCTTCTGACTCATCAAACCGACTCCGCAGGGGCGGCAACGGTGCCGCCGGCGTCCATAACCTTGGTTTCCAGCAGGCGCCGCTGCGGCGCTGCCACGTCCAGCGACTTCAGCGCTTTCTCGTACTGGCTCCGGGCGTCATCGCGCTTGCCCTGCGCCATCAGCGCGTCGCCATGGATTTCCAGGCTGCTGCTGTCAGTGGCGCTGCCCAGCAGCTTGATCGCCTCGTCACTCTTGCCGGTGGCCACCAGCAGGCGGGCCACACGCTGGTCGACCACGCGCTGCAGGTCACCTTCGACCTTCACGCCGCGCAGGGTGGCCAGGGCTTCTTCGTTCTTGCCGGCGTCGACCTGGGCCTTGGCCAGCTGCAGCGCGGCGAGGTCGCCGTAGATGCTGGACGGGCCGGCTTCGAGCGCCTTGACCGCCTTGGAGGCGTCGTCGAGCTTGTTCTGCTGCAGGCCAACGAGCGCCTTCTGGTACTCGACATTGGCCGAGGCCAGCTTGCCGCCCTGATCCTTCTGGTACCACTGCCAGCCGGCAATGGCACCGATGGCGATGACTACGCCACCGAGGATGCTGGCGCCATTCTTCCGCAGCCAGCTGCGGACGCGTTCACTTTGTTCGTGCTCGTCGAGCAGATCGTCGATCGCCATGCGTACTCTCGCCCCGCCCATCGGGAGGGACCATTGGGATTAATCGAAGGTGGTGAAACCGCGCCTCAGTGCGAAACCGGGACTACGGAGCCTTCAGAGGATACCTGAAAGCGTGCCACGTTGGCTCGCTGGTAGGGGGTCAGATCGACGATAGCGCCGTTCTGCTGAACCTGGACCGCCGAGGCGTTGCCCAGGGTCACCCGGGTCACCTGGCCCGGCGTGAAGCTGCGGCTCTCGCCGGACTTGATCAGCGCCTTCTCGACGGTAGCGCCGTCCGGGCCGCCGATATCGACCCAGCTGTCGCCGCTGAACTGCATGTCCAGCGTGTTGGCGGCAGCCGCTGGCGCCGGGGCTGAACGCGGTACCGGGGCCAGCGAGGCCACGTACGGGGTTGCCGCCGGCTTGCTGGCCGGAGCACTCGCCACTTCAGCCGGCGCCGAGGGCTCGACACCCGCAGCGGACGGGGTTACCGGCACGGCGGCCGGGATGGCGTCCAGCGAGGCGGTATTCGGCGACGGGGTGGCACTGCCATCGAAATGGCCACGGGTGGCGAACCACACCGGCACCGCCAGCACCGCGGTGATGCCGACATACAGCACGCGACGGCCGAGATTCTCGGCAATGCGGCGCGCACGCGGGGTATGGGTATGGCTGACCAGGGTGGGCGGAACCACCGGGCCGACCTGGGCCTGCTCCAGCAGCTCTCCCACGTCCACATCCAGAAGCCGCGCGTAGCTGCGCAGCTGGCCGCGCACGAACACCGGCGCGCCAAGCTTCTGCCATTGTTCTTCTTCCAGCGACCTGACCACCTGGACCGGCATGCGCAGGCGCGAGCCGACATCTTCGAGGGTCAGTCCGGCCGCCTCGCGGGCCTGGCGCAGGCGGCTGCCGCAGCCGGCCGCAGTCTCGAGAGCGCTCACAGTCTGGTCATCAATCACAATGCATCAACCCTGGAGTTAGGAGCCCGCTTCCTGCGGAAATTCCTGTCGAATCCGCTGAATATAGCGATCAGATGCCGCCCGATCACCCAGCCGCGCTTCGATTTGAGACGCAAGTTGTAACACGGAACGCGTTGCGGGTGCAGCCGCAATCCTACGTTCGGCGAAGGCCCGGGCCTCCATGTAGCGGCCCTGGCGGAAGCTGAGCTGGGCCATCGCCTCCAGCGCGACCGGGTTTCCCGGCAGCGTCGACAGCGCCGCGCGCAGGTCGCGCTCGGCACGTTCAAGCTGGCCAGCGTCCAGGGCACAGCCCCCGGCATTGGCCTGGGCCTCGGCCGGTGTGGCGTAGCCCGGCGCCTGCAGCGCACGATCGAACCAGGCCAGCGACTCGGCCGGCCGGCCCTGCTGGCACAGCCACGCGCCGTAATTGTTGAGGACGTCCCCGCGCTGCGGCGCCCGTTCGGCAGCCCTGCGGAAGCTTTCGCCGGCCTGCTGGGTACGGCCACGGCGCTCGTCGATGCCGGCCATCAGCACCAGCGCATCAGGCGATTCGGGTGCCAGCTTCAGCGCCTCGCGCGCCTTGCGTTCGGCCGCATCGAGGTTGCCGACCTGCATGTCGCGGGCGGCCAGTGCCAGCAGGTCCTGCAGGCGCACCTGACGCCGCACGTTGTCCGGATCGCGGACCGAGTAGACCGGCGCTTCGCTGGGGCCCAGCCTGGCCTTGGGTTGGGATTTGCAGCCGCCGACCGCAACGGCCAGCACGCCTGCGAGCAGAACCAGCCAGAGGCGGTCAGGCCGCGGCATCGCTCCCCTTCCCCGCCTGCAGCGTCTTGTTGAACTCCGCCTGGCGGCGGGTGCGGTCCATCACCTGGCCCTTGAGCTGGCCACAGGCGGCATCGATGTCGTCGCCACGGGTGCGGCGGACCATGGTCAGCACGTTGCTGTCGAGCAGGATCTTCTGGAAGGCGCGGATGTGCGCCTCTTCCGAACGCTCGTAGCGGGTACCCGGGAACGGGTTGAACGGAATCAGGTTGACCTTGCCCGAATCCTTGGCCTGCACCGCGTTGTCGAACTGGCGCATCAGGCGGGCCAGCTCGCGGGCATGTTCGGGCTTGTCGTTGATGCCCTTCATCAGGGTGTATTCGAAGGTGACCGATTCGCGGCGCTTGTTGGCGCGCAGGTAGCGTGCGCACGAGGCCATCAGCTCGGCGATCGGGTACTTCTTGTTGAGCGGCACCAGGGTTTCGCGCAGCGCATCGTTCGGCGCATGCAGCGACACCGCCAGCGACACGTCGCTTTCGGCAGACAGGCGGTCGATCTGCGGCACCAGGCCGGAGGTCGACAGGGTCACGCGCTTGTTGGCCAAGCCGTAGCCCAGGTCGTCGCGCATCACGCTCATGGCGCGCACGACGTTGTCGAAATTCATCAGCGGCTCGCCCATGCCCATCATCACCACGTTGGTGAGGCGGCGCATCTGGTGCGGCACGTTGCCCAGGTGGCGTGCGGCAACCCACACCTGGCCGATGATCTCGGCGGTGGTCAGGTTGCGGTTGAAGCCCTGGGTGGCGGTGGAGCAGAACGTGCAGTTCAGGCCGCAACCGACCTGCGAAGACACGCACAGCGTGCCGCGGGTCTTGTCCGGGATGTACACGGTCTCGATGGCGTTCTTGCCATCCACGCCCATCGCCAGCAGCCACTTGTGGGTGCCGTCGGCGGAGGGCTTGTCGAACACGATGTTCGGAACCAGCACCTCGGCATGGGCCTGCAGCTTGGCGCGCAGGACCTTGCCGAGGTCGGTCATTTCATCGAAGTCGGTGACGTAGCGATGGTGGATCCACTTCATCACCTGGTGGGCACGGAACTTCTTTTCGCCAAGCACCTCGACGAAAAACTTCTCCAGGCCCGCGCGATCGAGGTCGAGCAGGTTCTGCTTGCCAGCCGTGGGTGCCGACTTCGGCAGCGGCTGGATGGCGGGGGACTGTACGACCTCGTTCACGGCATTACTCTCAGCGCGAGACGACTTCGGTGGCGGCGAAGAAGTAGGCGATTTCAATCGCGGCATTCTCGACCGAGTCCGAGCCGTGGGCGGCGTTGGCATCGATGGATTCGGCGAAGTCGGCGCGGATGGTGCCCGCAGCGGCTTCCTTCGGGTTGGTGGCGCCCAGCAGGTCGCGGTGGGCCAGGACGGCGTTCTCGCCTTCCAGGGCCTGGATCATCACCGGGCCGGAGATCATGAACTCGACCAGCGCGTTGAAGAACGGACGCTCGCGGTGCACAGCGTAGAAGCCTTCGGCTTCACGGCGCGACAGCTGCTTGTACTTGGCGGCCACGACCTTCAGGCCGGCCTTCTCGAAGCGGGCGTAGATTTCGCCGATGACGTTCTTGGCAACGGCGTCCGGCTTGATGATCGAAAGGGTGCGCTCCAGCGCCATGGGATGTCTCCAATGGAATCGGGCCGCTGATGGCCCGAAGGGTAACATGAAAAAAACCCGCGTCGGGACGCGGGCTTAGCCTGATAAACGTAGGCGAATTGTAAAAGATAACGTGGCCGGGTGGTAGAGGGCCGTGTGGCCCTGTAGTAGAGCCGAGCCCATGCTCGGCTGGCCTTTGGGCCGAAGAGCAGCCGAGCGCGGGCTCGGCTCTACAGGTTCAGGTCCACCCATTCACCCACCTGAGTGAAATCTGACCGAGCCGGCCGATTTTGCTGCACTGCAAAATGCCATACGGTACCGTCTGGTTCTAGTATCAAACAATCGTTTGATTAAGGTCCGCCCACCGATGGCCAAGCCCGCCCACTTCTCGACCAAGGACCGGATCCTCGGCGCGGCCGAGGAGCTGTTCGCCCAGCACGGCTTCGCCGGCACCTCGCTGCGGCAGGTGACCAGCCAGGCCGACGTCAACATCGCCGCGGTCAACTACCACTTCGGTTCCAAGGAAAACCTGGTCAACGAGGTCTTCCGCCGCCGCATGGACGAGATGACCGGTGCCCGCCTGTCGCAGCTGGAGCGGGCCCGCAGCGAACACCCCGGTGAACTGCGCCCGGTGCTGGCCGCCTTCGTCGAACCGGCGCTGGCGCTGGCCCAGGACCGCCAGAACGGCGGCGCCTTCGTGCGCGTGATCGCCCGCGCCTATGCCGAGAAGAACGACAACCTGCGCAAGTTCCTATCTGACCACTACGGCCACGTGCTGCGTGCGTTCGGCAAGGCCATCGGCGAGTGCGTGCCCGGCCTGAGCAAGGAAGAGCTGTACTGGCGCCTGGACTTCCTGGCCGGCTCGCTCACCTATGCCATGGCCGACTTCGGGCTGATCAAGCGTCCCGCCGGTGTCACCGAAGCGGCGCATCGTGCCCATGCCGCCCACGAACTGATCCATTTCGCCGAAGCCGGGTTCCGCGCCGCCGCACGCGCCAGCGCCCTGCCCGCTTCCCTTTGATTCCACCCAGTAACTGCTGACCAACAAAGGCCCTACACCATGTCCAATTCCCTGCTAGTCCGCCGCGCCGCCGTGCTGGGTGCCGGCGTCATGGGTGCCCAGATCGCCGCTCACCTCACCAACGCTGGCGTCGACACCGTGCTGTTCGACCTGCCCGCCAAGGAGGGTCCGGCCGATGGCATCGTGCTGAAGGCGATCGCCAACCTGGGCAAGCTGAGCCCGGCGCCGCTGGCCAGCAAGTCGCTGGCCGAAGCCATCACCCCGGCCAACTACGAGTCCGGCCTGGAGCAGCTGAAGGACTGCGACCTGATCATCGAGGCCATCGCCGAGCGCATGGACTGGAAGCAGGACCTGTACAAGAAGATCGCGCCGTTCGTGGCCGACCACGCCGTGCTGGCCTCCAACACCTCGGGCCTGGGCATCAACAAGCTGGCCGACGTGCTGCCCGAGCAGCTGCGCCACCGCTTCTGCGGCGTGCACTTCTTCAACCCGCCGCGCTACATGCACCTGGCCGAGCTGATTCCGGCCACCACCACCGACGCCAGCGTGCTGGAAGGCCTGGAAGCATTCCTGGTCACCACTCTGGGCAAGGGCGTGGTGTACGCCAAGGACACCCCGAACTTCATCGGCAACCGCATCGGCGTGTTCTCGATCCTGTCCACCATCCACCACACCCAGCAGTTCGGCCTGGGCTTCGATGAAGTGGACGGCCTGACCGGCCCGCTGGTCGGCCGCCCGAAGTCGGCCACCTACCGCACCTCCGACGTGGTCGGCCTGGACACCATGGCGCACGTCATCAAGACCATGGGCGACACCCTGCCGAATGATCCGTGGCATGAGTTCTTCAAGTCGCCGAAGTGGTTGGACGCGCTGATTTCCAAGGGCGCGCTGGGCCAGAAGACCGGCGCCGGCATCTTCCGCAAGGTCGGCAAGGACATCGTGGTGCTGGACCTGGAGAAGCAGGACTACCGCCCGGCCGATCGCGCTGCCGCGCCGGAAGTGGTCGAGATCCTGAAGATCAAAAACCCGGCCGAGAAGTTCGCCAAGCTGCGCGAAAGCCAGCACCCGCAGGCGCAGTTCCTGTGGGCGACCTTCCGCGACCTGTTCCACTACAGCGCATACCACTTGGCCGACATCGCCGAAACCGCGCGCGACGTCGACCTGGCCATCCGCTGGGGCTACGGCTGGTCGCTGGGCCCGTTCGAAACCTGGCAGGCCGCCGGCTGGAAGCAGGTGGCACAGTGGATCGCCGATGACATCGTGGCCGGCAAGAGCATGAGCAACGCCCCGCTGCCGGACTGGGTGTTCGATGGCCGCGATGGCGTGCACGCCGCCGAAGGCAGCTACAGCCCGTCGCGCAATGCCAAGCTGCCGCGCTCGTCGCTGCCGGTGTACCAGCGCCAGCGCTTCCCCGATCCGCTGCTGGGCGAGACGTTCGCGCCGGGCGAGACCGTGTTCGAGAACGACGGCCTGCGCATGTGGCACGACGGTGATGGCATCGCTGTGGTCAGCTTCAAGACCAAGATGAACACCGTGTCCGACCAGGTGCTGGACGGCCTGCAGGAATGCGTCAGCCGCGCCGAGAAGGACTTCCAGGGCCTGGTGATCTGGCAGCAGAAGGAGCCCTTCTCTGCCGGTGCCGATCTGGCCGGTGCACTGGGCCTGCTGCAGGCCGGCAAGGTCGACCAGTTCGAAGAAATGGTTGCCAACTTCCAGCGCACCAGCCAGCGCATCAAGTACTCGCTGGTGCCGGTGGTTGCCGCCGTGCGTGGCCTGGCGCTGGGTGGTGGCTGCGAGTTCCAGATGCACAGCGCCAAGACCGTGGCCTTCCTGGAAAGCTACATCGGCCTGGTCGAGGCCGGCGTCGGCCTGCTGCCGGCCGGTGGTGGCCTGAAGGAACTGGCCGTGCGCGCCTCGCAGGCCGCAGGCCCGGGCGGTGACGTGTTCGCCGAACTGAAGAAGACCTTCGAGACCGTGGCGATGGCCAAGGTGTCCAACTCCGCGGTCAACGCCAAGGAACTGGGCCTGCTGCGCAGCACCGACAAGGTGGTGTTCAACAGCTACGAAGCGCTGCACATCGCCAAGGCCGAAGCTCGCGCCCTGGCTGAAGCGGGCTACCGTCCGCCGCTGCCGGCACGCCGCATCCAGGTGGCCGGTGACGTGGGTATCGCCACCTTCAAGATGATGCTGGTCAACATGCTGGAAGGCCGCTTCATCAGCCCGTACGACTACGAGATCGCCGAGCGCATCGCCACCGTGCTGTGCGGCGGCAAGGTCGACCGCGGCACCCTGGTGGACGAAGAGTGGCTGCTGACCCTGGAGCGCAAGCACTTCGTCGAACTGGCCCAGCAGGAAAAGACCCAGGCCCGCATCGCGCACATGCTGAAGACCGGCAAGCCGCTGCGTAACTGATCGCCATCCCTGCTTTTGGTGGGTGCCCACCTTGGTGGGCACTCCCTCTGCCCCGGTGGGTGCCGACCGTTGGTCGGCACTCCGGCTAAAAAAATCGAGAGATCACTGCAATGACCAAGCAAATCCAGGACGCCTACATCGTCGCCGCCACCCGTACCCCGGTTGGCAAGGCGCCCAAGGGCATGTTCCGCAACACCCGCCCCGACGACATGCTTGCGCACGTGCTGCGCAGTGTCGTCGCCCAGGCCCCGGGCGTGGACGTCAACCGCATCGATGACGCGATCATCGGCTGCGCGATGCCGGAAGCCGAGCAGGGCATGAACGTCGCCCGCATCGGCGTGCTGCTGGCCGGCCTGCCGAACACCATCGCCGCGCAGACCGTGAACCGCTTCTGCTCCTCCGGCCTGCAGGCCGTGGCGCAGGCCGCCGACGCGATCCGCCTGGGCAACGCCGACCTGATGCTGGCCGGTGGTACCGAGTCGATGTCGATGGTGCCGATGATGGGCAACAAGATCGCGATGGCGCCGAGCGTGTTCGACAACGACCACGTGGCCATCGCCTACGGCATGGGCATCACCGCCGAGAAGGTGGCCGAAGAGTGGAAGGTCTCGCGCGAAGACCAGGACGCCTTCGCCCTCGCCTCGCACCAGAAGGCCATGGCCGCCATCCAGAACGGCGAGTTCAAGGAAGAGATCAGCCCGTACGAGATCGTCTCGCATCAGCCCGACCTGGCCGATGGCCAGCGCATCATCACCCGCAACAAGGTCGCCGACACCGACGAAGGCCCGCGCCCGGACTCCTCCGCCGAAGGCCTGGCCAAGCTGCGCCCGGTGTTCCGCAACGGCCAGTTTGGCGGCACCGTCACCGCCGGCAACTCCTCGCAGATGAGCGATGGCGCCGGTGCCGTGCTGTTGGCCTCCGAACAGGCGATCAAGGACTACGGCCTGACCCCGCTGGCCCGTTTCGTCAGCTTCTCGGTGGCCGGCGTGCGCCCGGAAGTGATGGGCATCGGCCCGATCGCCGCGATCCCGAAGGCACTGAAGCAGGCCGGCCTGACCCAGGACCAGCTGGACTGGATTGAACTGAACGAAGCCTTCGCCGCGCAGTCGCTGGCGGTGATCCGCGATTGCGGCCTGGACCCGGGCAAGGTCAACCCGCTGGGCGGCGCGATCGCCCTGGGCCACCCGCTGGGCGCAACCGGTGCGATCCGTACCGCCACCCTGCTGCACGGCCTGCGTCGTCGCCAGCAGAAGTACGGCATGGTGACGATGTGCATCGGCACCGGCATGGGCGCAGCGGGTATTTTCGAGGCGCTGTAAGGTTCAAAGCGTTGCCGGCTGATTGTTGGTTGGCTGTGGGGCCCGGGTGAGTGAGGCTGCCCGGGACACGCCGTAAACCCGTCCCTGGGGGCTTGGCAGCGGCATCCATGCCGCTGACAGTCCCGGTCAGCCTCACCCACCCGCGCCACCCAACATTCCGCGCGGCGGAGGGATGAGCAAAGGCAGGGTCAAAGGCCGGGGTCAGAGCCCTTTGCTGCGCAAAGGGATCTGACCCCAACAATCAAAAAAGGCAGCCAGAGGCTGCCTTTTTTGATTGTGCTTCTGCCTTTGATTCCGCCCTTCCCGTCCGCGCCGCACGGAAACTGTCGAGAGGGGGCGGATGGCCCTCTCCAAAACCGTTGGCGCCATGGATGGCGCCATCGAGCACCATGGAAGGGCTTTGGCGTGTTTTGGAGAGGGCCATCCGCCCCCTCCCCCACGTATCAATCAAGGCGCCGCGAACGGAGCGCTTGATAAACCTTATTCCGCCAACATCGCCGTCAGCTTCTCCCGCGCCGACCCTGCCAGCTTTGGGTTGTCCAGCGCAAAGCGGATCGTCGCCTCCACCAGCCCCAGATGCGTGCCGCAGTCGAAGCGGGTGCCCTCGAAACGGTAGGCATCAACCTCTTCGGTCTTCAGCAGCTGCGCGATCGCGTCGGTCAGCTGGATCTCGCCACCGGCACCGCTGCCGGTCTGCTCCAGCAGCTCGAAGATCTTCGGGCTCAGTACATAACGGCCGACCACCGCCAGGTCGCTCGGCGCGTCCTCCGGCTTCGGCTTCTCCACAATCTGCGAAATGCGACCCTTGCGGCCGTCGAACGCGTCAGTGGCCACGATGCCGTAGCTGGCAGTCTTGTCGTGCGGCACGTCTTCAACGGCGATCACGCTTGCACCACTGGCCTCGTTGAGGTCGGCCATCTGCTTCAGTGCGCCGTCGCCGCGGTTCCAGATCAGGTCATCCGGCAGCAGCACCGCGAACGGCTCGTCGCCGATCACGGCCTTGGCGCACAGCACCGCATGGCCCAGGCCCAGGGCCTCGGCCTGGGTCACGAAGATCGCGCGCACGCCATTGGGCAGCACATGGCGGATCATCTCCAGCTGCTCCTGCTTGCCGGCGCGCTCGAGCTTCTGCTCCAGTTCGTAGGCCTTGTCGAAGTAGTCGGCCACGGCATGCTTGTAGCGGTTGGTGATGAACACCAGGGTGTCGCAACCGGCTTCGATCGCTTCATCGACCGCGTACTGGATCAGCGGACGATCAATGATCGGCAACATTTCCTTCGGAACCGTCTTGGTTGCCGGTAAAAAGCGCGTCCCGAGCCCTGCCACTGGAAAAACTGCCTTGCGAATTCGCTTGCTCATTGGTGCCTGTTGGCCTCACGTGCCGGAAAAGGCACGACTTTAGCGGATGAAATGTAAGCATCCTGTTCGATGGGAGAAAACTCCGGCATCGTCGCGAACAGGATCTCCTGGATGCTGGTGGTGTCGTAACCAGCCACGGCATCGCGCAGGCGTGGAACATTGCCCAACACCAGATCACGCGAGAACGTGCGTACACCGGCCTCGAGAATCTTCGGATGCGCGGTGGAACGGTAGTCCTCGTCCGAATAGAACAGCGTCTCGTGCAGCTTCTCGCCCGGACGCAGCCCGGTGTAGATGATCGGAATGTCCTTGTACGGCTGCTTGCCGGCCAGGCGGATCATCTGCTCGGCCAGCACGCGGATCGGCACCGGCTCGCCCATGTCGAGCGTATAGATCGCACCGTGCGACGCCGAAGCGGCCGCCTGCAGGATCAGCTGGCAGGCCTCCGGAATGGTCATGAAGTAGCGACTGACTTCCGGATCGGTGACGGTCACCGGCCCGCCACGCAGGATCTGTTCGCGGAACAACGGCACCACGCTGCCAGCCGAGGCCAGCACGTTGCCGAAGCGCACCGTGACGAAACGGGTATGCGTGGACTTCTGGTCCAGGCTCTGGCAGATCATCTCCGCATAGCGCTTGCTGGCGCCCAGCGCATTGACCGGGTCGACCGCCTTGTCGGTGGAGATGAACACGAAATGCTCCACGTGTGCCTCCAGGCAGGCGCGGGCCACGTTCTCGGTAGCCAGGATGTTGTTGCGCACCGCTTCGCGCAGCTGCCGCTCCAGCACCGGCACATGCTTGTAGGCGGCGGCATGGAAGGCGGTGTCGACGGGGTGCAGCGACAGGGCGTGGCGGATCACCGCCGGGTCACCGCAGTCGCCCAGCACCGCTTCGACCTCGACATCCGGGAAGCTGCGCCGCAGCTCGCCCTCGATGGTCAGCAGCAGCAGTTCGCTGATCTCGAGCAGGATGATGCGGCCGGCGCCGTGACGCGCGCACTGGCGGCACAGCTCGGAGCCGATCGAACCACCGGCGCCGGTGACCATCACCGTACGCCCGCCCAACCAGCCACGGATCAGGTTCCAGTCCGGCATGATCGGCTTGCGGCCGAGCAGGTCCTCGATCGCCACTTCCTTCAACTGCCCGGGCAGCGACTGGCCCTGCAGGATATCGCTGAGCTTGGGCACGGTGCGGAACGGCACGCCGGTGCTTTCGCAGATGGCGACGATGCGCTGCATTCCCGCAGCGTCCAGCGACGGAATGGCGATCACCAACAGCTTGGCCGCAGTCTCGCGGACCACTGTCGGCGCATCGTCCAGGGTGCCGAGGATCGGCAGGCCCTGCAGCTTGGCACCGCGCAGGTGCGGCGCGTCGTCCAGCAGGCCGACCGGCTCGAAATTGCCTGAACGGCGCAGGTCGCGGACCAGGGTCTCGGCGGCCTGGCCGGCACCCAGGATCAGCACGCGACGCGCGGACGAGTCCGACTGCAGCGCCTGATAGTCCTTCCAGGCCCGGTACAGCAGGCGCGGCGCACCCAGCAGCGCCGACAGCGCGAACGGATAGATCACCAGCACCGACATCGGCACGCCGTCGAAGCGCTTCCACATCAGCACCAGCACGATGGCGACCATGCCGATGAAGCTGGCCTTGAAGATGTTCAGCAGGTCGCTGACGCTGGCGAACCGCCACAGGCCGCGATAGAGCCCCACGCGCCAGAACACCATGCCCTGCAGCAGCAGCACCAGCGTGGTGTCGACGTTCCAGAGTGGGAGCTCGGGGGCGTTGGCCAGGATCGAGTACCGCCCCGCGTGGAGCAGCTGCCAGCATGCCCAGACCATGAACAGGTCATGGCAGACGATGGCCGAACGCGGCATCAGGCCGAGGATTCTGTCCCGCCAGGGTGAAGCCATAAGTCAGGTATTTCCTTTTGGGTGGCGCAATCCATTGCGCAGGAGGAGCCAGAGGACGCTCAGCGCGGTGAACCACGCGATCGCCACGGCAGCCTCCCACCTCGGCTGCAAATTGGAGCAGACATTAAGCACTGTAATACTGAACAGGCCCAAAGCAAAGTACATCCCTGTTACCTGGGCGTGACTGGCTCCTGCCTGCACCGCGCGCTGGTAAACGTGCTGGGTATGGGGTTCCATCCAGCGTTGTCCGGAAATGATGCGCGCCAGCAGTGTGAAGCCCGCGTCCACAAGGAAGGGCGATGCCGACACCAGCAGCAGGATCCAGTGGATGTCGGTCTTTACGCTGGCCAGTGCCAGCACTGCCGCCACCGCGTAGCCCAGCGCGCCACTTCCGACATCGCCCATGAAGATCCGGGCCCGCGGGAAGTTGAACGGCAGGAAGCCAAGGCAGGCCAGGCCCAACGCGACCGCCGCCAGCGAGTACGGCCAAGGCAGCAGCGGCGCCAGCCCCAGCGCGACCACGATGGCCTGGCTGGCGGCGATGCCGTTGATCCCATCCATGAAATTCCAGATGTTGATCAGCGAGGCAGTGAACAGCAGGACCAGTACGGCCAGCAGCCAGCTGCCGCCATGGACCTTGACCAGCGCGGCCAGCAGCGCGGCGGCGATGAAGTGCACCATCAGGCGGCGCATGGCCGGAAGCGGCCGGTGATCGTCCCACCAGCCGATACCCGCCACCAGCGCCAGGCCAAGGCTGGCGACCAGCAGGCTCGGACGCGCTTCGGGCCAGGCCCACATGGCAACACCGGCGGTCACCAGCAGGCTGATGACGATGGCGATGCCGCCGCCACGCGGGGTCGCCACGCTATGACTGCGGCGTTCGCCCGGCTGGTCAAACAGTTGCCGGCGCAGCGCGTAGCCCCGCGCTGCCCAGGTCAGTGCCGCACTCAGCAGGGCCAGACCCAGCAGCGCGCCCATCACGAGCCACGGCATGGATCAGAGCACCGCGTAGTTCAGCAGCGGCTTGACCGTACCCCACTCCTTGCAGCTCGGGCACTGCCAGTGGTGGGTGCGCGCACCGAAACCACAACGGGTGCAGCGATAGGCCGGATTGCGCACCAGCAACTGGTCGGTGATGTGCTTGAGGTCGTGCAGGGTCGCCGTGGAATCGGCACCTTCAGCCAGTGTCAGGTCGATCAGCGCGGACTCGCCACGCACCGACGGGCGATCCTTGAGCTGGCGGCCCAGGTAGGCACGGGCCGGGGCCACGCCCTCCTGCTCTTCCATCAGACGGGTCAGCGCCAGCACCGGGGCAATGCCACGGTAATGCTCGGTCATCTCCGACAGGAAGGCGCGCGCGCCGGCCAGATCGCCCACCTTGCGGTAGTTCTGCATCAGCGCCGGCAGCAGCTCCGGCAGGTACTCCGGATCGTTGCGCGCCGCGCGCTCGAAGGCGCGCACGGCCGCTTCCGGATTGCCGGCATCGGTTTCCAGGCGGCCTTCAATGATGCCGGCACGGACCGACATCGCATCGGCCTGGTAGGCCCGGGCAATCGCTGCCCTCGCCTCTTCCAGCTTGCCGGCACCGCGGAAGCGTTCGGCCAGTTCGCATTCGAACTGCCCGATCAGCTTGCCCATCGGCTCGCCGGTGACATCCTCGAAACGGGTGGCGTTGTCGATCGCCTTTTCCCAGTCGCGCTCGGCCTGGTAGATGCCGATCAGGTGCTTGAGTGCCTGCGGGGCACGCTGGTCCAGCTGGGCCAGTTCGGTGAACACGGTTTCGGCGCGGTCCAGCAGGCCGGACTTCATGTAGTCCTCGCCCAGCGCCAGCAGCGCCTGCACGCGTTGCGCATCGCTGAGGTCGTGGCGGTTGACCAGGCCCTGATGCAGGCGGATGGCGCGGTCGACTTCGCCGCGGCGACGGAACAGATGGCCCAGCGCGACCTGGGTCTCGAAGGTTTCCTTGTCCAGCTCGGCGATGTGCAGGAACAGCTCGATGGCCTTGTCCGGCTGCTCGTTGAGCAGGTAGTTCAGGCCACGGAAATAGGTGCTCGACAGGCGGCTGACCTGGCTGTCACCGTGGCGTTGACCACCACGCCGTCCGATCACCCACCCGGCCAGTGCGGCCAGCGGAACGAACAGGAAGAACCAGAACCACTCGGTGACGAAATCCATCTTCGATCAGCGTCCATCAAAAGATTGGGGGGAAGCAACCGGTGCCGGCGTGGCGACAGCGGACTTGTTGGCGCGGCGCAACTGGCTGTAGAGCGGAATGACCACGCTCACCAGCACCAGGCCAGCGCCGACGATGACACCCACCAGCAGCGCGGCGATCAGGGCCACGCCCACCGAGGTGTGCAGTTGGGTAAACAGCAGGTTGATCGACATCGCGGTCATGTTGACCGCACCGATGATCAATCCAAGGATCAGTACCGCCAGCAGGACCAGCAGACGAAAAACCTTCATGCGACAGCTCCAGTGGCAGGAGTCCGTAGCTTATCCGACTCGCGGCTGGATTCGCACGCGGTGGCGCGACGGCAGGCTCAGGCCGGATCGGCGTCCAGCGGCAGCACACTGCTGACCCGCTCGCGCAGTTCCTTGCCCGGCTTGAAATGGGGGACATGCTTGCCCGGCAGGGCAACCGATTCGCCGGTCTTCGGGTTGCGACCCAGGCGCGGCGGACGATAGTGCAGCGAGAAGCTGCCAAAACCACGGATTTCGATGCGATCCCCGGCGGACAGCGATCCGCCCATCATTTCCAGCAACGACTTCACCGCCAGATCGACATCATCGGCCTTCAGGTGCGCCTGGCGGCGCGCAAGGATTTCGATCAGTTCGGATTTGGTCATTACCGGCTCACATCAGGGGTATCCCAGCCTGAAACGGCCCGGGCAATGCCCGGGCCGTCCAGGAAACAACGAACAGCGTAAGGCCGATTACTCGGACTTGTTGCCGTTCAGCTGTGCACGCAGCAGCGCGCCCAGCTGGGTGGTGCCGCTGGAAGCCGAAGAGGACTGGTATTCCTCCAGCACTTCGCGCATTTCAGCGTCGTCCTTGGCCTTGATCGACAGCTGCAGGGTACGGCCCTTGCGGTCCATGCCCACGAACTTGGCTTCGACCTTGTCGCCGACCTTCAGGTGCTGGGTGGCGTCGTCAACGCGCTCGTTGGCGATGTCGCGGGCCGAGACGTAACCTTCGATGCCGTCAGCCAGCTCGATGATCGCGCCCTTGGCGTCGACTTCCTTCACCACGCCTTCGACCTTGGAGCCCTTCGGATTGGCAGCCATGTACTGGCCAAACGGATCCTGCTCCAGCTGCTTCACGCCCAGGGAGATGCGCTCGCGCTCCGGATCGACAGCCAGGACGACGGCGTCCAGGGTATCGCCCTTCTTGAAGTTGCGAACGACGTCTTCGCCGGTGGTGTTCCAGCTGATGTCGGACAGGTGGACCAGGCCGTCGATGCCGCCGTCCAGGCCGATGAAGATGCCGAAGTCGGTGATCGACTT
Organism: Stenotrophomonas sp. GD03877; assembly: GCF_029840555.1. Lineage (NCBI taxonomy): Bacteria > Pseudomonadati > Pseudomonadota > Gammaproteobacteria > Lysobacterales > Lysobacteraceae > Stenotrophomonas > Stenotrophomonas sp. GD03877. The sequence continues at coordinate 87,249 of NZ_JAOCCT010000008.1, forward strand.
GATCTGGCCCGACACCTTGTCACCCTTCTTGTGGGTGGCAGCGAAGGTTTCCCACGGATTGGCGGCAACCTGCTTCATGCCCAGCGAGATACGGCGACGCTCTTCATCGACGTCCAGCACCATCACTTCGACTTCATCACCAACCTGGACAACCTTGGACGGGTTGACGTTCTTGTTGGTCCAATCCATCTCGGAGACGTGCACCAGGCCTTCGACGCCCGGCTCGATCTCAACGAACGCACCGTAATCGGTGACGTTGGAGACCTTGCCGAAGACGCGGCTGTTGGCCGGGTAACGACGGCCGATGTTGTCCCACGGATCCTCGCCCAGCTGCTTCAGGCCCAGCGAAACGCGGTTGCGCTCGCGGTCGAACTTCAGCACGCGGACGTCCAGCTCGTCGCCGACGTTCACGACTTCCGACGGGTGACGCACGCGCTTCCACGCCATGTCGGTGATGTGCAGCAGGCCGTCGATACCGCCCAGGTCCACGAACGCGCCGTAATCGGTCAGGTTCTTGACGACACCCTTCAGGATCGCGCCTTCCTGCAGCTTGTCCATCAGCTGCTCGCGCTCTTCCGAGTGCTCGCTTTCGACGACAGCGCGGCGCGAGACCACGACGTTGTTACGCTTGCGGTCCAGCTTGATGAGCTTGAACTCGAGCTCCTTGCCTTCCAGGTAGGCCGGATCGCGCACCGGGCGCACATCGACCAGGGAACCCGGCAGGAAGGCGCGGACATCCTTGATGTCCACGGTGAAACCACCCTTGACCTTGCCGCTGATGCGGCCGGTGATGGTTTCGTTCTTTTCCAACGCTTCTTCCAGCTCGTCCCACACCATCGCGCGCTTGGCCTTCTCGCGCGACAGGACGGTTTCGCCGAAGCCGTTCTCGATCGAGTCGAGGGCGACCTTGACGATGTCGCCTTCGGCGACGTCGATTTCGCCAGCGTCGTTACGGAACTGTTCGATCGGCACGATGCCTTCGGACTTCAGGCCAGCGTTGATCACCACGACGTCGCCGCGGACTTCAACAACGGTACCGCTGACGATGGCGCCCGGCTTCAGCTTGGCCAGGTTGGCCTGGCTGGCTTCAAACAGTTCGGCAAATGATTCGGTCATTAGATTTACTCTGTTGGACACATGGGTCGGTGGCGTCCCCTTCAGGGGAATGGCGACCGCCCGCCTGTTGGTCGACCCCGGAAACGCAGGTCGTGTGTAGTAGGAAAACCGCCACGCATCATTGCGCGACGGAGCTGGTACAGCACTGCTATGCGCGACCACCACCGATGTTGCTGGCAGTGCTCCCGCGCGAACGGATCAGGCAGCCGGAGCCGGAAGCAGATCCATCACTCTGGCAACGACATCTGCGATGCCGATGCCTGTGGTGTCGATGAGGACAGCATCGTCTGCCGGCTTCAGGGGCGCCACGGTACGCTGAGCATCACGGGCGTCGCGGGCCATGATCTCGCGCAGGAGGTCATCAAAGTTAACAGAAACCCCCTTGTCTTTCAACTGCTTATGCCGACGCTCGGCGCGCTCCTCGGCACTGGCGGTCAGGAAGACCTTGTAGGGGGCGTCCTTGAAGATCACCGTGCCCATGTCGCGGCCGTCGGCGACCAGGCCCGGCAGCTCCCTGAATGCGCGCTGGCGCTCCTTCAGGGCAGCCCGGACCTCGGGAATGGCGGCAATGGCCGAGGCCAGGGCGCCGGTGGTCTCCAGGCGCAGCTCGTCGGTGGCATCGGTGCCGTTGACCATGACCCGCATCGACTCGCCCTGTTCAACAAACTGAACATGGGTGTCGAAGGTGCAGCGCACCAGCGCCGAGGCATCGGACGTATCAATGTCGGCCCAGCTCGCGGCCACGCCCACTGCCCGGTACAGCGCGCCCGAATCCAGGTAATGCCAGCCCATCCGGCGCGCGATGATGCGGCTGATGGTACCCTTGCCGGCCCCGGAAGGGCCGTCGATGGTCAGGACGGGAGCGAGTGGATTCATGGGGTTCCCAGAGCGTGTGAAGGGGTCATTCTAGCCCCTGCCAGACACCCCCAGCGGGATCTTTTGTGCAACCACTTGAAACCACGAGGAAAAGCCCGGTAGAATGGCGGGCTTGAACGAGCGTCAACTGCCGATTGTCTTTCGCATATCGCGGCCACGCTCCACCCGAACAACTACTGTTTACGCCGAGGTATGCCATGAAAGTCCTGTCCTCCCTGAAGTCGGCGAAGGCCCGTCACCGTGACTGCAAGGTCGTGCGTCGTCGTGGCAAGATCTTCGTCATCTGCAAGTCGAACCCGCGTTTCAAGGCGCGTCAGCGCTAAGCCCAACAGCCTTCGCGGCTGCGGCTGGCCCTACGCGGGGCCGACCCGATGCAAAAAGCCGCCTTCGGGCGGTTTTTTGTTTATGCGGCTTTTTCCTGCCGTTTTTGCTGTAATCGCCTTTCTTGACCACTGGGGAGTAGATCGAGATGAAGCGTTACCTGTCCGCCCTGGCCGTGATGGCCACCCTTGCCGCCGCCACGCCGGCGATGGCCGATACCCTGCTTGTCGACCGTGCCCGCGAGAAGCCGGCCGGTGCCCTGCCCGTGCGCGGCCAGAGCATGCTGCAGGTGCAGGCGCAGTTCGGCGCGCCGAGCGAGCAGCTGCAGCCGCGTGGCGGGCAGAAGCGGCAATGGCCGACCATCAACCGCTGGGTGTACCCGCAGTTCACCGTCTACTTCGAGAAGCAGAAGGTGATCGACGTGGTGGCCAACCAGGCGGACCCGAACGAAATCGGCCCGAAACCGCCGATCCGTTGATCCCTTTACCCGCCGTGGGCGGGCCTGTGTAGCGAGACCATGAACCAGACCCTTCGTTTTCCTGCCGAGTGGGAAGCCCAGAGCGGCGTCCTGATTGCCTGGCCCACCGCCGACACCGACTGGGCCGACCGCCTGGGCCAGGTGGAAGAGACCTACATCGCTCTGGTCGCGGCCATCACCCGCTTCCAGCCGGTGCTGATCTGCGTGGCCGACGATGATGTGGAGACCTACGCCGAGATGCGGCTGCGCTCCAACCGCATCGACATGGACAAGGTCCACTTCACCACGGCCGCCTACGACGATACCTGGCTGCGCGACTCCGGCCCGATCACCCTGCGCCGTGCCGACGGCGGCTTCCAGCTGCTGGATTTCCGCTTCACCGGCTGGGGCGGCAAGTTCGACGCCACCCTGGATGACCAGCTGGTGGGCGTGCTGGACCAGGCCGGCGTGTTCAACGACGCGCCGGTGCGCAGCATCCCGTTCGCGCTGGAAGGCGGCGGCATCGAGACCGACGGCGAAGGCACCCTGCTGACCACCTGGAAGTGCCTGCACGAGCGCCACCCGGACCGCGACCGCGCCAGCCTGAGCGCCGACCTGGCCGACTGGCTGCAGCAGGACCGCGTGCTGTGGCTGGACCACGGCTACCTGGAAGGCGACGACACCGACGCGCATATCGACACCCTCGCCCGCTTCGCCTCGGCTGACAGCATCGTCTACCAGGCCTGCGACGACGCGAGCGATTCGCACTATGCCGAACTACAGGCGATGGGCAATGAGCTGGCCGCGCTGCGCACCAAAGATGGCCAGCCGTACCGCCTGTTCCCGCTGCCGTGGGCGCAGCCGGTGATCGACGAAGGCCGCCGCCTGGCTGCGTCGTACGCCAATTACCTGATCGTCAATGGTGCGGTGCTGATGCCGGCCTATGGCGATCCGGCCGACGACCTGGCCCGCGATGTACTGGCCCAGGCGCACCCGGGCCGCGAGATCGTGCAGGTCCCCTGCCGCTCGCTGATCTGGCAGAACGGCAGCCTGCACTGCATCACCATGCAGCTGCCGGAAGGCCTGCTGAAGGCATGACGGATGATGCCGGGCCCCGCCCGGCACCGCTTTTGTAGAGTCGAGCCATGCTCGACTGGCTTCTTGTAGAGCCGAGCCCACGCTCGGCTGGCCGCTCGCGCGATCGAAGCAGAGCGCAGCCGAGCATGGGCTCGGCTCTACAACACCGGCCATTCAGCGCGCGACACGCCGTCGCCGCCCATCCGCGCTAACATGCTGGTTTTCCCCCGCAGGAACGCCCCGCATGAACTCGCGCAGCCCCCTTACCGTCGCCCTGATCCAGGAGCGCAACCACGGTGATGCCGCCGCCAACCTGGCGGTGATCGAAGCACGCGTGGCCGAGGCGGCTGCGCAGGGTGCCAAGCTGGTGCTGCTGCAGGAACTGCATAACGGTCCGTACTTCTGCCAGCACGAGTCGGTGGACGAGTTCGACCTGGCCGAGCCGATTCCGGGCCCTAGCACCGAGCGCCTTGGCGCGCTGGCGAAGAAGCATGGCGTGGTGCTGGTCGGCTCGCTGTTCGAGCGCCGCGCTGCCGGCCTGTACCACAACACCGCCGTCGTCTTCGAGAAGGACGGTACGTTGCTGGGCAAGTACCGCAAGATGCATATCCCGGACGACCCGGGCTTCTACGAGAAGTTCTACTTCACCCCGGGCGACATCGGCTTCAAGCCGATCGATACCTCGGTGGGTCGCCTTGGTGTGCTGGTCTGCTGGGACCAGTGGTATCCGGAAGCGGCGCGCCTGATGGCGCTGGCCGGTGCCGAGCTGCTGCTGTACCCGACCGCGATCGGCTGGGATCCGGACGACGTGCAGGACGAGAAGACCCGCCAGCGCGACGCCTGGGTGCTGAGCCACCGCGGCCACGCCGTGGCCAACGGCCTGCCGGTGCTGAGCTGCAACCGCGTCGGCCACGAGGGTTCGCCGCTGGGCGCGTCGGGCATCCAGTTCTGGGGCAACAGCCACGTGCTCGGCCCGCAGGGCGAGTTCCTGGCCGAAGCCGGCACCGATGCCACGGTTCTGCTGTGCGATGTCGACCTGCAGCGCAGCGAGCACGTGCGCCGCATCTGGCCGTTCCTGCGCGACCGTCGCATCGACGCGTACGGTGACCTGCTCAAGCGCTACATCGACTGAGCCGGAGCCCGCGCATGGCCGTCCTCATCCGTGATGCCGGCCCGGCCGACATCGCCGCGATCACTGCAATCTATGCGGTGGAAGTGACCGACTTCGTCAACACCTACGAGTACGACATCCCGGACGCGACCGAGATGCTGCGCCGCATGCGCGACATCATCGATCGCGGCTTCCCCTACCTGGTCGCCGAGATCGACGGCCAGGTGGCCGGCTATGCCTATGCCAACACCTACCGCACCCGCGTCGCCTACCAGTGGACCGTGGAAAACTCGGTCTACGTCGATGCCGGCTTCCAGGGCAAGGGCGTCGGCACCGGCCTGCTGCAGGCCCTGATCGACGCCTGCGTGGCGCGTGGCTACCGGCAGATGGTGGCGGTGATCGGCGAACCGACCAATACCGCTTCAATCAAGCTGCACGAACGCTTCGGCTTCGAGCTGGTCGGCGTGTTCCGTGGCCTCGGCCGCAAGCACGGCCGCTGGCTGGATACCGTGCAGATGCAGCGCGCGCTCGGCGACGGCGCCGACACCGCACCTTCCAATGAATGAACCCATGACCGAAACCCTTCCCGAGACCGGCGACGACCTGTTCGCCGGCCAGCCGGTACGCGTCGTCGAACGCGACGGTGTGCGCTACACCCTGCTGGGCACTGCCCACGTTTCGCGCGCCAGCGTCGAGGCGGTGGAAAAAGCCATCGACAGCGGCCGCTTCGATGCGGTGGCCGTTGAACTGGACCCGCAGCGCCTGCAGGCACTGAGCGATCCGGACACGCTGGCCAAGCTCGACCTGGTCGAGGTGATCCGCAAGGGCCGCGTCGCCCTGTTCGCGGCCAACCTGGCGCTGTCCGCCTACCAGCGCCGCTTGGCCGAACAGCTGGACATCGAGCCGGGCGCCGAACTGAAGCGCGCGGTGGAACTGGCCCGCGAACGCGACCTGCCGGTGCACCTGATCGACCGCGAGGTCGGCCTGACCTTCCGCCGCGCCTCGCAGCGGCTGGGTTTCTTCGGCAAGCTGAAGCTGGTCGCCGGCCTCGGCGCCGGCCTGTTCTCGTCCGAGGAAGTGGGCGAGAACGAGATCGAGAAGCTCAAGCAGGGCGACATGCTGGAATCGAGCTTCGGTGAGTTCGCCAGCGAGAGCCCAGCGCTGTACGAGACCATCATCGGCGAGCGTGACCGTTACATGGCCACGCGCCTGCGCGAGGAGCACAACCCGCAGCAGCGTGAAGTGCTGGCGGTTGTCGGTGCGGGTCACCTTGCAGGGCTGGCGCGTTACCTGGAAACCGACACCGAGGCACCGGCGCCGCTGCGCGCCGAGCTGGAAGCGGTACCGAAGAAGCGCAACATTCCGTGGTTCACGCTGGGCATCCTGGCCATTGTGGCGACCGGCATCGGCGTGGGCTTCTACCGCGGCGGCCTCGGCGTCGGTACCGAACTGCTGGCGACCTGGGCGATGTATACCGGCGGCCTGGCGGGCCTGGGCTGCCTGCTGGCCGGCGGCCATCCGCTGAGCATCCTCACTGCCATCGCGGTGGCGCCGTTCAAGCCGTTCCGCCTGAGCATCCCCACCGGCGCGTTCTCGGCGCTGGTGGAAGCGCGCCTGCGCAAGCCGGCCTACGAGGACTTCCTCAAGCTGCGCGACGACGCGCAGAGCCTGAAAGGCTGGTACCGCAACCGCGTCACCCGCGTGGTGCTGACCTTCATGCTGACCAACATCGGCAGCATGCTCGGCCTGTGGCTGACCACCTTCAAGGTGTGGGGCAAGGTCGCGGGGTAGGCCTTTCAACCGGCCACAGAATCTGTAGCGCCCGAGCCCATGCTCGGGCGACGCCGCGACGCGGCGAACAGCAGCCGAGCATCGGCTCGGCTCTACATGGGAAAACACACGCGGCGAACGAAAAAAAGGGGGAGGCCGCCCCACTACGACCGGCCTCCCCCACACCACAACACGTTGACGTGTATTACAGCCGGGCAGCGCCCGGCTCTACCATCTCCAGGCCGCGTGCACGGCGGATCAGCCGCGTCACGGCATTGCGCAGGTCATCCAGCACCGCGTAGATGGTCGGCAGGAACAGCAGGCTGACCACGGTCGAGAACGCCAGGCCGCCAGCAATCGCGCGCGCCATCGGCGCGTACTCCGGGCCATTGCCGAACATCTGCGTGTTGGTCAGCGAGATCGGCACCATCGCCAGGATCGCCGTGCCCATGGTCATCATGATCGGGCGCAATCGCTCGCGTGAGCCCTCCACCAGCGCCTGCGTGCGTCCCATGCCGCCGCGCCGCAGGTTGTTGATGTGCTCGATCATCACGATGCCGTTGTTCACCACCACGCCCATCAGTACCAGGATGCCGATGAAGGACATGATCCCGAACGAGGTGCCGGTGATCCAGAACAGCCAGAACACGCCGAAGATCGAGAACAGCACGCCACTCATGATTGCCGCCGGGAACAGCAGCGACTCGAACACCGCCGCCATCACCACGTAGATCATCACCAGCGCGATCAACAGGTTGAACACCATCTGCTGCATCGCTTCGTCATCGTTGCCGTAGTCACCGCCATCGAAGGTGAAGCCATAGCCGGCCGGGAAGTTCATCGGCTTGAGCACCGACTCCATCGCCTTGCGGCCATCCGGTGCGGTGACCTTCTCGGCCAGGTTGGCCTTGATGGTCAGCGTGGTCTGGCGGTTGGTGCGGCCGATCTGGGTGGCCGACGAGCCGACGTCAACGGTGACCAGGCTCAGTAGTGGCACGGTGCGGCCATCGCCGGTGCGCACGCTGAAGCCGGCCAGGTCTTCCGGGCTGCTCTGCTCGGCGCCAGCGAAGCGCACCCATACCGGTACTTCGTTGTCGCCGCGGCGGAACTCGCGCATCGGCGCACCGCGCAGCGCCAGGCCGACGAAGCTCGCCACCTGCTCGGCATTGAAACCAAACGCCGCCGCACGCTCGCGGTCAACGCGCACCTTCAGCTCGCCGCCCTTCTCGCCATTGTCGATGCGCACATCGCGCAGCTCGGCGCGCTGGGCCAGCAGCGGCACTACTTCCTGGCCGATCTCCTGCAGCATCGAACTGGAGTCGCCGACCAGCTGCACCTGCACGCCCTGGTTGCCGCCACCACCGCCGTCGCCACCCTGGTTGCCGACGAAGTAGTCGGTGCGGGCCGACTTCGGCAGGCCCTTGCGCAGTTCTTCCTGCAGCGCCTTGATGTCCTTGGCGTACTTCTCGTCCAGGGTGACCACGGTCGAGCTGCCTTCCTGCTCGCTGTACCAGGAATAGACCTGCTTGACGTGCAGGCGTTCACGGTTGGCGTCGATCCAGTTCTCCACCCGCGCCACTTCCTCGGACATCTGCCGGTAGGTGTAGGCGCCCTTCCACATGTAGCCGATGAAGATGTCCTTGCCGCCGTCACCACCGAACATGTCGATCTTGGTCAGCTTCATCGGCACCAGGCTGACCAGCACCACCAGCAGAATGCCGAGCAGGCTCCAGCCACGATGATGCAGCGACCAGTCCAGCAGCCTGGCGTAGCGGCGCTGCAGGCGCGCGATCATGCCGGTCTGCGAGTGCACCAGCTTGGGCGTGGCCATGCGCGCGGACAGCATCGGGATCAGGCTGACCGCGACCAGCCACGAGGCCAGCAGCGAGACCGAGATGGTGATCGCGATCTGCGCCATGAAGATGCTGATGTTGTTGGTCTCGCCGAACAGGTTCGGCACGAACACGATGCAGTGGCACAGCGTGCCGGCGCTGAGCGCGATGGCCACGTTGCGGGTGCCGATGATCGAGGCCAGCCGCGGCTGCCCCGGTAGGCGCTCGCGCTCCTGGTAGATGCTCTCCACCACCACCACGGCGTTGTCGACCAGCATGCCCACCGCCAGCAGCAGGCCCATCATGGTCAGGATGTTCAGCGTCACCCCGACGAAGTACATGAAGCCCAGGGTGATGGTGAAGCAGATTGGAATGGCCAGGGTCACCATCAGCGTCGATGGCCAGTGGCGCAGGAAGAAGAACAGCACCGTCACCGACAGGATCAGGCCGACCGCACCGGCCTCGGCCAGCTCCAGCAGCGAGGAGGTCACCGCCTTGCCCTGGTTGTCGATCACTTTGATCTGCACGTCGCGCATCGACGGCTCCGCGCGGATCGATTCGACCTCGGCCAGCGCCGCGCGCGAGACTTCCACCAGGTTGGCGCTGCGTTCCTTGAAGATGTCCAGGCCGACCGCCGGGTTGCCGTCCAGGCGACGCCCGTAGTTCATCCGCGCCGGTTTCAGGCGCACGTCGGCGATGTCGCCCAGGCGCAGGCCCTTGGCGTTGATCACCAGGTCACGCATTTCCTGCAGGTCGGTGATCTCGCCTACCGGCTGCACGCGCACGCGCTGGCCGTTATCGTCGATCTGCCCGGCCGAGATCGAGAAGTTCAGCGTGCGCAGGCGCTCGCTCAGCTCATTGATGCTCAGACCGTGCGCGTTGAGGCGGTTCGGATCGATGGCGATCTCCACCTCGTTCGGCGGTGCGCCGGTGATGTCGACGCGGGCCACGCCGGGGATGCGCTCGATGCGCCGCTTGAACTCGCGGTCGAGCATGTCGTACGCGGTGGTCAGGTCGGTGGTGCTGGCCAGGCGCACCTTCAGCACCGGCTGGTCACTGCTGGACCACTTGAACACGTTGTAGCGCTGCAGGTCGTCCGGCAGGTCGCTGCGGATCGCATCGATGCGCTCGCGCGCGTCGGACGCGGCGATGGCGATGTCGCGGTCCCAGTCGCTGAACTCGATGAAGATCAGCGCCGCTTCGGAGGTGGCCGACGAACGCATGCGCTTGATGCCGGTCATCGTCGCCAGCGATTCCTCCACCGGGCGGATGATGGTCCGCTCCACTTCCTCCGGCGTCGAACCGGTGTACGGAATCTGCACGAACAGGAACGGCGCGGAGATGTCCGGCAGCGCTTCCAGCGGCAGCCGGAACGAGGCGATCAGGCCGATCACCACCAGTGACACGAAACACATGATGGTGGTGACCGGGCGGCGGATGGAGAACTCGGCAACACTCATGCCGGTTCCTCCGCACCCGCCGCGCTGCCCGCCGCACCCGGCTCGATCTCACCGGCGTGCTTGCGGCCACGCTCGCGGTAATAGGCATCGCCGCGGCGATCCATCAGGTCGTACACCACCGGGATCACCAGCAGGGTCAGCAGGGTCGACACCAGCAGGCCACCGATCACGGTGATCGCCATCGGCGCGCGTACTTCGGCGCCCTCGCCCATCGCCACCGCCAGCGGCAGGAACCCAAACAGCGTGCACAGCGTGGTCATGATGATCGGCCGCAGGCGCGAACGTGCGCCCTCTACCAGCGCCTCATGCTTGGCCACGCCGGCCTCGCGCAGCTGGTTGACCTTGTCGATCAGGATGATCGCGTTCTTGGTGACCAGGCCGACCAGCAGGATCAAGCCGATGAACACCACCACCGAGATGGGCTTGCCGGTCAGCATCAGTGCCAGGATCGCGCCGACCAGCGCCAGCGGGATGGTGAACAGGATCACGAACGGATGCAGCAGCGACTCGAACTGCGAGGCCATCACCAGGTAGACCAGGAAGATCGCCAGGCCGAAGGCGAAGATCAGCGACTTCGCCGCCTGCGCCAGCTCCTCACCCTGGCCGCCGATGTGCAGGCCGACACCCGCGCCCAGCGGTTGCTCGGCCACCATCTGCTGCACTTCACGCATGGCCGCACCCAGATCGATGTCGCGCAGGTTGGCCGAGACCACGGCCACGCGGGTCTGGTCGGCACGATGGATCTCGCTGGGGCCGGTGGTGGCAACCACTTCGGCAACCGCGTCCAGCGTCACCGGACGGGTACTGCCGGGATTGACGATCAGGCGACGGATGCTTTCCACGCTGGCACGATCACCTTCCTGTGCACGCACCAGCACGTCGATCTTGCGGTCGCGGAAGCTGTAACGGGTGGCGACATCACCGCGCACCTTCTTGACCACCACATCAGCGATCTGGCGCGTGGTCAGGCCCAGCGCACCCGCGCGTTCCTGGTCGAAGCGGATCTGGATTTCCGGGAAGCCCTCCTCCACCGTCGACTTCACGTCGGCGTAGTGCGCGTTGCCGCGCAGCATCGCCGCCAGGCGCTGGCCGGCCACTTCCAGGGTCGCCATGTCCTGCCCGCGCAGCTCGATTTCCAGCGGCGTGGAGAAGCTGAACAACGCCGGGCGCGCGAAGTCGACCTGTGCACCCGGATGCTGGCCCATGGTGTCACGCAGGCGCTCGGTGATCTCCGCTTCGGTACGTGCATTGCCGCCGCCTTCCATCACCACGGTCAGCTTGCCGATGTTCTCGCCGCTTTCGGTCGGGCTGGCATCCAGGCGGGTGCCGCTGCCACTGACGCCATACAGCGAGGCAACCCCCTCGCCGTTGCCGTGGGCCAGCTGCAGCTCGCGCACCAGCGCATCGGTCTGCTTCAGCGGCGTGCCGGCCGGCAGCTTCACCGTCATTTCGAAGCGGTCCTGCGCCAGCTGCGGAATCAGGTCGGCACCGAGCATCGGCACCAGCGCCATGGTCGCCACGAAGATGATCGAGGCCACGCCCAGCACCTTGCCCGGATGCGCCAGCGCACTTGGCAGCAGCCGCAGGTAGCCGCGCTCGGCACCCGCATAGGGCTTCATCGCCAGATCGCTGGCCTTGCGCATCACCGGACCGACCACCGCCACCACGCCACGCCACGCCCGCACGACCAGCCAGGCCAGTGCATAGAAGCTCCAGCGCGCGGTCGCCACGGCACCACGGCGACCCAGCGCCACCGGCTTCTGCCAGCGGTTCTGCGGCTGCCACGGCTCGTTCGGTGCCTCTTCCGGGAACGCCAGCGGCGGCCGTCCCTTCAGCGAGCTCAGCATCGGGATCAGCGTCATCGACACCAGCAGCGAGATCGCAATGGCGATCGCCACGGTCAGTGCCTGGTCGCGGAACAGCTGGCCGGCGATGCCGTCGACGAACACCAGCGGCAGGAACACCGCGATGGTGGTCAGGGTCGAGGCGACCACCGCCATGCTCACTTCGCGGGTACCAACGATGGCCGCCTGCAGGATGCCCAGGCCACGCTCGCGGGCCTTGGCGATGCTCTCCAGCACCACGATCGAGTCGTCCACCACCAGGCCGGTGGCCAGTGCCAAACCGCCCAGCGACATCACGTTCAAGCTGAGGCCGAGCTGGCCCATGAAGAAGAACGTGGCGATGATCGAGACCGGCAACGACAGGCTGATCACGAACGTGCTCCAGCCATCGCGCAGGAACAGGAAGATGATCAGGATCGCCAGCAGGCCGCCAATCACCGCATCCTTCTTGACGTCGGCGATGGCGTGCTCGATGAAGCGTGACTGGTCCTCGATGGTGGTCATCTCGACGTCGGACGGGAACGTGCCCTTGATCTGCTCCAGGCGCTTGCGCAGCGCTTCGGCGGTGGACACGGTATTGGCGTCGCCTTCCTTGTAGATCGCCAGTTCGACCGATTCCTTGCCACCCAGGCGGATCACCGCTTCGCGTTCCTTGTAGCCCTGGCGCACGGTGGCCACATCCTTCAGGCGCACCGGCACACCGTTGGCGACCACGCTGGAACCACCGCCGGAGGACGCGCTCTGCGCCGCCGACGCCGCCGCGATCGCGGCCGCCGAACCGGTCGATGCGGCGATGTTGAACATCTGCTGCAGTGCCGAGTCGGCCGCGCTGCCATTGGCGGCCTGGGTGGTCACCAGCAGGTTGCGGATTTCCTCCAGGTCGGCGAACTGGTTGACGGTGCGCACCAGGAAGCGCTGCGAACCCTCCTCCAGGCGACCGCCGGAGATGTTGATGTTCTCGTCCTTCAGGCGCTTGATGACGGTGTCGATCGGCAGGTTCAGCTGCGCCAGCTTCTGCTGGTCGATGTCGACCTGGATCTCGTCTTCCAGGCCACCGCCGACCTTGACCGCTGCGACGCCGGTGACCGGCTCCAGCTTCTTCTTCAGGTCTTCATCGGCATAGCGGCGCAGGCCGGTCAGCTCGCGGATCGCGTCGGCATCGCTGGCCGGTGCCACCTTGTTCGACAGCACCAGGCGCATGATCGGCTCGGTGGACGGATTGAAGCGCAGCAGCACCGGGGCCTTGGCCTCCAGTGGCAGGTTCAGCGCTTCCATCTTGTCGCGCACCTCCAGGCTGGCCTGGTCCATGTTGGTGCCCCAGGCGAACTCCAGCACCACGTCGCTCTGGCCGGTGCGCGAGACCGACTTCAGCTTGCGCAGGTTCTTGACCACGCCCACCGCTTCTTCGACCGGCTGGGTGATCAGGGTTTCGATTTCGGTCGGCGCCGCACCGGTGTACTCGGTGCGCACGGTCAGCGTCGGGTAGCTCAGGTCGGGCAGCAGGTTGACCTTGAGGTTGCCCAGCGCGATCAGCCCGAACAGCAGCAGGGTGACCGTGCACATGGCGATGGTCACGCGGCGGCGGGTGGCGAATTCCACCAGGCCGCCGCGCATGCCGGCGGCGGCGCCGTCGCTCGCCGGCGAGGCACCGTGGTCGTGGCCCGGGGCGGTCATTGCTTGCTCCCGGCCTTGTCTGCCGGCTTGGCGGCCGCTGCGACCGTCTTCGCCTTTGCCTTCGGATCAGCGATCACCTGCACTGCGGTGCCGTCGCGCAGCGCGACCTTGCCGGCGGTGACCACCTGATCACCGGCCGCCAGGCCATCACGGATCTCCACCCACGGGCCCTCGGCGTAACCCAGCTTGACCGGAACGCGTGCGACCTTGCCTTCGCGCACCCGGAACACCGCCGGCTCACCGTCGTCGAGCAGCGCCAGGCGCGGCACCACCAGCGCATCGGTACGCTGGTCGTAATCGATGCGGATGCGCCCGAACATGCCGGGCTGCAGCGCGTGGGCGGCGCCGTCGAAGGCGCTGACCACGCGAAACGTGCCGCTGCCCGAATCCACCACCGGCGCGATGCGGTCGACGGTGCCGGTGAAGCTCTGGCCCGGCAGTGCATCGGCGGCCAGGGTTACCGGCTGACCGGCGCGCAACGTGGCCAGCTCGCGCTCGGGCACGTTGAGGGTGGCCTCCAGCCGCGAGTTGTCGACGATGCGGAAGATCGGGGTGTTGATCTGCACGAAGTTGCCGGTCTTGATCGAGCGCGAGGCGATCACGCCGGAGATCGGCGCCACCACCGTGGTGTAGGACAGTTCCAGCGTGGCCAGGCGGTACTGCGCGCGGACGTTCTCCAGGTCGAAACGCAGCTGGTCGACATCGGCGGCGCTGACCATCTGCTGGCCCACCAGCTTCTGAGCGCGCTGGTAGTTGTTCTCCAGCTTGCGCATCTGCGCTTCGCTCTGGGCAACGGCCAGGCGTGCGCGGTCCGGATCCAGGCGCACCAGCGGCTGGCCGGCGGTGACGCGCTGGCCTTCCTCGACCAGCACCGCCAGCGCCACGCCCGAGGTCTTTGCGACCACCTGCGACTCGGCGCGCGGCTCCAGCGCGGCGGTACCCGTGTAGCTGGCAGCGACCGCACGGTGACTGGCGACCGCCACTTCGACCGGCACCGCGTCGACCTTCTTCTCCTCCTTGGTCTCGGCGGCCTTGGCTTCGGAATTGGGCCCTGCGGCGCAACCGCCCAGCAGCAGGGAGGTGGAGATCAGCAGTGCGGCAACGCAGATTCCGCTGCGACGGCCGGACAGGAAGAATGGGTGCGACATCGTCAGGTCCCTGATGGATGCGTGGACAGGTGTGGTAGCAAAGTAATGCACCACTTCACGGCAACACCATATCCCAAAGGTCATGGTGCCTTCACGCCACCGGTGGGAACGACCCCATTTCAGCTAGATGAAACCTGAGGCTATACTCGGGTCGTTCCGTACCCCACGCCGGAACGACCAGACCCGAATCCCCGGAAACGACACCATGCGCCCGCAGCCGCTCGCCGCTTGTCTCGCTCTGGCCGTCCTCCTGCCCCTTGGGGCCGCCGCACAGCCCGCTCCTGCTCCTGCCACACCGGCCCCGGCCCCGGCGCCCGCCGCCCCCACCGGCAACTTCGACAATGGCCGTGTCCTGGCCTACACCTGTCAGGGCTGCCACGGGATCACCGGCTACAAGAACGCCTACCCCAGCTACCGGGTGCCGAAGATCGGCGGCCAGACCCAGCAGTACCTGGCCCAGGCCCTGACCGAATACCGCCAGGGCAAGCGCCGGCATCCGACGATGCAGGCGCAGTCGATGAGTTTCAGCGAACAGGAGATCGCCGATCTCTCTGTTTACCTGTCCACCGTCAAGTAAGGCCCGCCCATGTCGAAAGCCGCGCATCCGATGCGTCACGCCATCGCCCTGTCCGTTGCCCTGCTGCTGGCGGCCTGTTCGCAGTCGCAGGTGGAAAACAGCGAGAAATCCGCCGCCGACCCGGGCCATGCCAGCGGCGAACACAGCTCTTCGTCTTCGGCCGGCCTGCCCGCAGGCCGCGAGGCCGCCGGTGAAGCCCGCGCCAAGGTGAAGGGCAAGGCCACCAACCAGAGCTGCATCGACTGCCACGGGGCCGACGGCAACGCGCCGATCGACCCGACCTACCCCAAGCTGGGCGGGCAGTACGGTGACTACCTGGCGCACGCGCTGCAGGCCTACCGCGCCGGTGACCGCCAGCACATGCTGATGACGCCGCAGGCGAAGGACCTGAGTGACCAGGACATCGCCGATCTGGCGGCGTACTTCGGCAGCCGGCCCAGCCAGCTGCGGGATCTGCACGGGGTTAAATGACCGCCCCCCCCCGATGGGTGCGGAATCCGCTTTGGTGGGTGCGGACCCTGGTCCGCACTGCGGGTGATATCCACGCATGGCGTGGATCTACCAGCCGAGCGTAGGCTCGGCTCTACAACGTCCGCTGGCATGCCTCGGTAGAGCCGAGCCTACGCTCGGCTGCTCTCCGGTCAGATCACGACGAGCCGAACGCGGGTTCGGATCTACATCAATCGGGCACTGCTGGCGCCGACCGATACTCAACCTTCCAGCTCTTCCCAGCGCGCGTACGCGGCATCCAGCTCGGCCTGCACCTTGGCCAGCTGCTGGGTGTGCGCGGTCACTTCGACGCTGCTGCGGGTGTAGAACGACGGGTCGTTCATCGCCGAGGTCAGCCCTTCGACATCGCCTTCCAGCTTCTCGATGGTCTTCGGCAGCTGCTCAAGCTCGCGGGCTTCCTTGTAGGCCAGCTTGCGCTTGGGGGCAGCCGGAGCAGCGGCCGTGGCGGCCGGTGCAGCCGCCGCAGGCTTGGCTGCCGGGGCCGCGGCAGGCGCTGCGATGCTGGCCGCATAACGCTGCCAGTCGCTGTAACCGCCCACGTACTCGCCGATCACGCCGTCGCCTTCCATCACCAGCGTGGAGGTCACCACGTTGTCGATGAAGTCACGGTCGTGGCTGACCAGCAGCAGCGTGCCGGTGTACTCGCCCAGCAGCTCTTCCAGCAACTCCAGGGTTTCCACGTCGAGGTCGTTGGTCGGTTCGTCCATCACCAGCAGGTTGGACGGCTGCGCGAACAGCTTGGCCAGCAGCAGGCGGTTGCGCTCGCCACCGGACAGGCGGGTGATCGGCGCACGCGCGCGTTCCGGGGTGAACATGAAGTCCTGCAGGTAGGCATGCACATGCTTGCGCTTGCCGTTGAACTCGAGGAAATCGCGGCCTTCGGCCACGTTCTCGATCGCGCTCCAGTCTTCGCGCAGCACCGCGCGGTACTGGTCGAAGTACGCGATCTGCAGATTGGTGCCGGCATTGACTTCGCCCTTGGCCGGCTGCAGTTCACCCAGCAGCAGCTTCAGCAGCGTGGTCTTGCCGCTGCCGTTGGGGCCGATCAGGCCGATGCGGTCGCCACGCAGGATGGTGGTGGTGAAGTCGCGGACCATGGTGCGCTCGCCGAAGGCGAACGAAATGTCCTTGACATCGATGACCTTCTTGCCGGAGCTGACGCCCTGCGCGGCTTCCATCTTGACGTTGCCGCTGAGGTCGCGGCGCTGCGAGCGCTCGGTGCGCATCGCCTTCAGGCGGCGCACGCGGCCTTCGTCGCGGGTGCGACGCGCCTTGATGCCCTGTCGGATCCACACTTCTTCCTGCGCCAGCAGCTTGTCGAAGCGCGCGTTTTCCTGCGCCTGTGCGTTGAGGCGTTCCTCGCGGCGGCGCTCGTAGTTGGCCCAGTCGCCCGGCCAGCTGGTGACCTGGCCGCGATCGATCTCAACGATGCGGGTGGCCAGCGCACGCAGGAAGCGGCGATCGTGGGTGACGAACACCACGCTGCCGCTCCAGCCCTTCAGGAACGCTTCGAGCCAGTCGATGGCTTCGATGTCGAGGTGGTTGGTCGGTTCGTCCAGCAGCAGGACGTCCGGGCTGGACACGAGCGCGCGGGCCAGCAGCACGCGGCGCTTCATGCCGCCGGACAGGCGACCGAACTCGGCCTCGCCGTCCAGGTCGAGCTTGGTCAGGGTTTCGCTGACGCGCTGGTCCAGGCCCCAGCCGTTGGCGGCGTCGATCTTGGCCTGCACGTTGCCGAGGGCTTCGCCGTCGAATACCTCGGCATGGCTCAGGTGGTGGAACTCGGCCAGCCACTGGCCCAGTTCGCCGAGGCCATCGGCGACGACGTCGAACACCGAGCCGGCCGCGCCGTGCGGCACTTCCTGCTCCAGGCGGGTGACACGCACGCCCTGCTGCACGCGGACTTCGCCGTCATCGGGCTTGTGGTCGCCGGACAGCAGCTTGAGCAGGGTGGATTTGCCGGCGCCGTTGCGGCCGATCAGGGCGATGCGTTCGCCCGGCTCGATCGACAGTTCGGCCTTTTCCAGCAACAACGGGCCGCCGACGCTGAAGTCGACGTTCTGTAGGGTAATCAGAGGCATCCGGATATTGTACGGGTTGGGGGCGTCGGCCGGGTTGCACCCGGCACCCGCAGAGGCAACGTCAACCGCCAAAGCAACAGCTGAAGCGGGTTTCCTGTGGGCTGGCGAGGCGGTGTGGGTCTGCAGGACACGCCGTAAACCCATCCTTGGGGGCTCGATGGCGCCATCCGTGGCGCCAACGGTCCTGCAAACCCACACCGCCCCGCCTCTGACAGCTTCCCGCGATCTGTCGGAACGGCATTCTGCTCTGGTGGGTGTCGAACTTGGTCGACACGGTAGATCCACGCCATGCGTGGATGAACGCTGGAGGGACTGTCGATGGATGGGATCCACTGGGGTTCTGATGGATTACCCCACCTCCCCCAACAACGCCTGCAACCCCGGCAACCATTGCTTGCCCGGGTGGCGGACCAGCCACAGGGTGCGTTGCAGGGCGGGCAACGGGGTTTCGAGCACACGCAGGCGGCCCAGGGCCAGGGGCTCTTCCAGCGCGTGACGCGAAAGACAGGCCAGGCCGAGGCCGGCGATGGCGGCCTGCTTGATTGCTTCGGTATTGCCCAGTTGCAGGGTCTGGGCGAAGCCGCGCAGATGCGGCAGCAGGGCCTGTTCGACGGCTTCGCGGGTGCCGGAGCCGGGCTCGCGCAGCAGCCAGCGTGCGCGGCGCAGTTCATCCAGCGACCAGCGCGCGGGGGTGTCGGCGGCAGCCACGATCACCAGCGGATCCTGCTGCCAGGCCGTGACCTGCAGGCCGCGTTCGTGGCAGGGGCCTTCGATCAGGCCGGCGTCGACGTCCAGGCGCTGCACGGCGGCGACAACGCCGGCACTGTTGTCGATGCGCAGATCGACCTCGGCCTGTGGCGCCTGGCGCAGCAGTTCGGCGATGCGTGGCGGCAGCAGGTAATTGCCGATGGTGGTACTGGCCGCCAGCACCAGCCGCAGCGGCGCGCCCTGCGACGGGTCGCCGCCGGCGGCCAGCTGCCGCTCCAGATCGGCGGCGTTGACCAGCAAGGTACGCGCCGGCTCCAGCAGTGCGCGGCCGTGCCCGTTCAGCGCCAGGCGGCGGCCGATGCGGTCGAACAGCGGGGTGCCGAAGTGGGCTTCCAACTCCTGCAGGGCGGCGCTGCTGGCCGATTGCGAAAGCGCGATGGCCTGGCCGGCGGCGGTAGTGCTGCCGTGATCGGCGATGGCGACGAAGACCTGCAACTGGCGCAAGGTCAGGCGCATGGCACTTACCTCCTTGATGGGTAGGTTTCACCCATATTATTCGTTTTACAGGTCATCGACTCAGGCGCACGCTTGCCCCATCTCTCCAGCGCTGCCCGTGCCATGAACGCCCCTGCCCTCTCCCCCTGGTCCCTGCCCGCCCTGCGCCAACGCTGGGAGCCGCGCCTGCCCGGCCTGCTGCTGGTGGGCCTGATCGCGGCGGCGTCGCTGTACCTGGCCGAGCTGCCCTGGTTGCAGGCACACGGCCTGAGTGCGCTGACCGTGGCCATCGTCGCCGGCATCGTGGTCGGCAACACGTTCTACCCGCGGCTGGCGCCGAGCAGCGCGGCCGGTGTCGGCTTTTCCAAGCACTGGCTGCTGCGCGCTGGCATCGTGCTGTACGGCCTGCGCCTGACCTTCCAGGACATCGGCCATGTCGGCGTCACTGGCGTGCTGATGGACGTGCTGGTGGTCGCCAGCACCTTCGGCCTGGCCTGCTGGCTTGGTGTGCGCGTGTTCAAGATGGAGCGTGAGGCAGCGATGCTGATCGGTGCTGGCAGCGCGATCTGCGGTGCGGCAGCGGTGATGGCCGCCGAACCGGTGGTGCGCGGCCGCGCTGCACAGGTCACGGTCGCGGTCTCTACGGTGGTGGTGTTCGGCACGCTGGCGATGTTCCTGTATCCGGCGTTGTATGCACTGGTGCAGTCGCACGGCTGGCTGGCAATGGACGCGCGCGAATACGGTCTGTTCACCGGTGCGACGGTGCATGAAGTGGCACAGGTGGTGGCGGCAGGCCGCGCGGTCAACGAAGCGGCGGCCGACACGGCGGTGATCACCAAGATGGTGCGGGTGATGCTGCTGGCACCGTTCCTGGTCGCACTGTCGCTGTGGCTGGCGCGCGGCGGCAAGGCCAGCGCCGACGGCAGCAAGGCGCGCATCGTGGTGCCGTGGTTCGCGTTCGGTTTCGTGGCGGTGGCCGGTTTCAACTCGCTGCATCTGCTGCCGGCGGGCCTGCAGGCCGGGCTGGTGCAGCTGGATACCGTGCTGCTGGCGATGGCGATGGCCGCGCTGGGCCTGACCACCCACGTCTCGGCACTGCGCCAGGCGGGCCTGAAGCCGCTGCTGCTGGCGCTGATCCTGTTCGCCTGGCTGCTGTTTGGGGGGCTGGCGATTCATCAGGGCGTGTTGGCGGTGCTGGGCTGAGGAAGAGCGTGCCGACCAAGGTCGGCACCCACATGGATGAAGGCCCTGTGGCAGGGAGCGGCCGCGCGGACGGGTACAATGCGCCATGACTGACTTCTCGACCCTGCCGCTGAGCCCGGCCCTGCAGCCCGGCCTGGACGCCCTCGGCTACACCACCCTCACCCCCGTGCAGGCGCAGAGCCTGCCGGCCATCCTGGATGGCTGCGATGTGATCGCACAGGCGCCGACCGGCAGCGGCAAGACCGCCGCCTTCGGCCTCGGCCTGCTGCAGGCCATCGACCCCAGCCTGATCCGCGTGCAGGCGCTGGTGCTGTGCCCGACCCGCGAACTGGCCGACCAGGTCGGCAAGCAGATCCGCAAGCTGGCCACCGGCATTCCGAATCTGAAGCTGTTGCTGCTGGTGGGCGGCGTGCCGCTGGGCCCGCAGTTGGCGTCGCTGGAAGGCCATGACCCGCACGTGGTGGTCGGTACGCCCGGCCGCGTGCAGGAGCTGGCACGCAAGCGCGCGCTGAATCTTGGCGCGGTGCGCACGCTGGTGCTGGACGAAGCCGACCGCATGCTCGACATGGGCTTCGAGGAGCCGATCCGCGAGATCGCCGGCCGCACCCACAAGGACCGCCAGAGCCTGCTGTTCTCCGCCACCTTCCCCGACAGCATCCGCGCCATGGCGCGTGACCTGCTGCGCGATGCGGTGGAAGTGACCGTGGAAGGCGCAGACCAGGCCCCGGCCATCCGCCACCTGTTCTGCGAGGTGGAACCGGCACACCGCCAGAAGGCGCTTGCCGGCCTGCTGCTGAAGTACACGCCGGAATCGGCGGTAGTGTTCTGCAACACCCGCAAGGACGTGGACGAAGTGGCCAACTCGCTGCAGCAGTTCGGCTTCTCGGCACTGGCCCTGCATGGCGACATGGAACAGCGCGATCGCGAGGAAGTGCTGTTGCTGCTGGCCAACCGCAGCTGCAACGTGCTGGTCGCCAGCGACGTGGCCGCACGTGGCCTGGACGTGGAAGAGCTGGCCGCGGTGATCAACTACGAGCTGCCGACCGACGTGGAGAGCTACCAGCACCGCGTGGGCCGTACCGGCCGTGCCGGTGCCAGCGGCCTGGCGATCAGCCTGGTGGCTGGTCGTGAAAAGACCCGCGCCGAAGCCATCGAAGCGCACATGGGGCAACCGCTGGATTGGCAGAAGACACCGCTGGCGACCGCGCGCCCGGCCGAGCTGCCGCAGGCCGCGATGCGCACGCTGCGCATCGACGGTGGCAAGACCGACAAGCTGCGCCCGGGCGACATCCTCGGCGCACTGACCGGCGACGCCGGCCTGTCGAGCAAGTTCATCGGCAAGATCGCGATCTTCCCGACCCGCTCCTACGTGGCGATCGCCCGCGAGCAGGCCAACAAGGCCGTGGCCAAGCTGGAAGCCGGCAAGATCAAGGGCCGTCGCTTCCGCGTGCGAATGATGTGATTGAAGCAGCGTTGCCAACCACGGTTGGCAACGACCTGACCTGGTAGCGGCCAACCTTGGTTGGCCCATTCCGTAGCGTCAGTCGCGAAAGGTGCTGCCAACCTTGGTTGGCACCCATCGATCGATCAGAACACCAATTCAGTATGCAGCGGCAGGTCCGCTTCCCAGCGCGCGCGGCCGCCGAGGCCGTCCAGCTCGACCAGCACGCCGGCACCGACCACGTCAACACCCAGGCGGCGCACCAGCGACAACGCGGCGACCAGCGTGCCGCCCGTGGCCAGCACGTCGTCGATGATCGCCACGCGGGCACCGGCCGGCAGCGCATCAGCGTGCACTTCGATGCAGTCGCTGCGGTATTCCAGCGTGTATTCCTCGCGCAGCACCTGACCCGGCAGCTTGCCCGGCTTGCGCACCGGCACGAAGCCCACGCCCAGTTCCAGCGCCATGGCGGCACCGAGGATGAAACCACGCGATTCGATGCCAACCACCGCGTCCAGCTTCTGGTCGCGCCAACGGTCGGCCATCGCGGTGATGGCACCGCGGAAGTCCTCGCCATGGGCGAGCAGCGGCATGATGTCCTTGAAGAGGATGCCGGGCTTGGGGAAGTCGGCGATGTCGCGCAGGCGGGAGGCCCACTGCGGAGCGACGAGGGCGTCGGTCATGTCACGTTGGTTGTCTGATGGCGGCATAGGGTACCTGTTCCGGGCGCCGGCTGCCTGTTGGGGGTGTCGGCCGGGCTGCGCCCGGCACCTGCCGAGGCTTCAAGCAACGGCAACAGCAGAAGCTGGTCTCCTGTGGGATGGCGGGGTGGTTCCGGTTGCGGGAGACGCCGTAAACCCGTCCATGGGGGCTTGGCCGCGGCATCCATGCCGCGGACACTCCCGCAACCGGACCCACCCCGCCTTCGACAGATTTCTGCGACCTGCTGTAGATCCACGCCATGCGCGGATGCTTTTCGATCTCGATTCGAAATATTCGATTCCGATGGAGATTCATCCACACATGCGTGGATCTACCGTGTCGACCAAGGTCGACACCTACCAACAGCCACCGGAATCTGTCAGAGGTGGGGCGGTGTCGGAGTGCGGGGTGTCAGCCGCATGGATGCGGCTGCCAAGCCTACAAGGACGTACTTGCGGCGTCCCCGCACTCCGACATCGCCCCGCCATCCCACGGAATGCCTGCTTTTGACGTTGACGTTGCCTTGGCTTGAAGCCTCTGTGGGTGCAGGGCGCAGCCCTGCCGAACAACCCTCTACTTGACCTGCACGTCGATCACGCCGTCGCCGACGCGCGCCTGCAGCGCATCGCCAGGCTGCACCTGGTCGACCTTCCGTACCAGGGTGCCATCGTCACTGCGGGTCAGGATGCTGTAGCCACGGGCCACGGTCGCCAGCGGGCTGACCGCTTCCAGCGAACGCGCCAGCCCGCGCAGGCGCAGTGCATCGCGTTCCAGCAGGCGCTGCATTGCAGCCTGCGGACGCCCACGCAGGGCGGCGAGGCGGCGCTGCATCGCGTCGAGCTGGC
This sequence comes from Stenotrophomonas sp. GD03877, assembly GCF_029840555.1. Classification (NCBI taxonomy): domain Bacteria; kingdom Pseudomonadati; phylum Pseudomonadota; class Gammaproteobacteria; order Lysobacterales; family Lysobacteraceae; genus Stenotrophomonas; species Stenotrophomonas sp. GD03877. Next base: position 110,497 of record NZ_JAOCCT010000008.1, read on the forward strand.
GCTGCGGATGGTGCCCGCGCAACATCGCCGCTGCATGGCGCAGGCATGCGGCACGGCGTTCCTGCTGCTGGTTGAACGCGGCATGCAGGCGCCGGCCCAGGTCCAGCTGGCGGCGACGCAGCAGATCCAGCCTGGCCTGCGGGCTCTGTGCGTTGAGGCGCAGCAGCGCGCGATCGGCGCGCTGCATGGCCTGCTGCATTGTGTGCCGCTGCAACTGCACCATGCGTGCCGCCGTGCGGCGCAGGCGCAGCGCCAGTTCGCGCTGGTCCGGCACCAGCAGTTCGGCGGCCACCGATGGTGTCGGCGCGCGCAGGTCGGCGGCGAAGTCGCTCAGGCTGAAGTCGGTTTCGTGGCCAACCGCCGACACCACCGGGGTGCGGCTGGCGGCGATCGCACGGGCCAGTGCTTCATCGTTGAAGGCCCACAGGTCTTCCAGCGAACCGCCGCCGCGGGTCAGCAGGATCACGTCGTAGCGACCACTTGCATCGGCGGCCTCCAGCAGGCGGGTGATCTGTGCAGCGGCGCTGCTGCCCTGCACCAGGGTCGGCAGCAGGTCCACTTCCAGCAGCGGGAAGCGGCGGGCCAGTACGCTCAGTACATCGCGCACGGCGGCGCCGGTGGGCGAGGTGATCACCGCCAGGCGCTGCACGTGCGCCGGCATCGGCCGCTTTCGCGCCGGGTCGAACAGGCCCTCGGCCTCCAGGCGTGCCTTCAGCTCTTCGAAGGCGCGGCGCAATGCGCCTTCGCCGGCTTCCTCCATGTGGTCCAGCACCATCTGGTACTCGCCACGGGCGTCATACAGGGTCACCTTGCCGCGCACCAGCACGCGCATGCCTTCGCGCGGCACGAACTTCAGGTACTGCGCCTTCATCCGGAACATCGCCGCGCGCAGCTGTGCACGTGCGTCTTTCAGGGTGAAATACAGGTGCCCGGAAGAAGGACGCGCCACGCTGCCCAGCTCGGCCTCGACCCAGATCGCCGGGAAGCTGCCTTCCAGCAGGTCGCGGGCCAGGGTGTTGAGCTGGCTGGGAGTGAGGATGTCGTTGTTGCGTGGCTGCATGGGAACGGCGTGCTGCGGGCGGAACGGGGGCTCAGGATCGCACGTCAGCGCACCGTGTGCTGGCCCAGCGCCCACTGCACGTGTTCACGCACCAGTGGCGAGGGATCATCGACGCGGGTCTGCAACGCGGCCAGCGCTTCGGCCGAGGACGGTGCATTGCCCAGCGCCACGGCGATGTTGCGCAGCCAGCGCTCATGGCCGCTGCGCCGGATCGGGCTGCCTTCGGTGCGGCGCAGGAACTCGGCTTCATCCCAGGCGAACAGCTGGTCAAGCCGCGCGGTATCGAGGTTGTTGCGTGCGCGGAAATCGGCTTCGTCGGTACGCTTGGCGAACTTGTTCCAAGGGCAGACCAGTTGGCAGTCGTCACAGCCGTAGATGCGGTTGCCGATCAACGGGCGCATGTCTTCGGGAATGGCGCCGTCGTGCTCGATGGTCAGGTAGGAGATACAGCGTCGTGCATCCAGACGCTGCGGGCCGGTGATGGCCTGGGTCGGGCAGACATCGATGCAGCGCGTGCAGGTACCGCAATGTGCAGTGGCCGGGGCATCGATCGGCAGCGGGATATCGATGTAGATCTCGCCGATGAAGAACCATGAGCCGCCATGACGATCGATCAGGCAGGTGTGCTTGCCGATCCAGCCGAGACCGGCATTGCGCGCCAGTGCGCGTTCCAGAACGGGGGCCGAATCGACGAACACGCGGTAGCCCAGCGGTGCCACTTCATCGTTGATCTGCGTGGCCAGCTTCTGCAGGCGGTTGCGCATCAGCTTGTGGTAGTCGCGGCCCAGCGCGTAGCGCGCCACGTAGGCACGTCCCGGGTCGGCCAGGGTCGCCCAGGCTTCGGTGTCGTCCTTGTGGCTGTAGTCCATGCCCACCGAGATCACCCGTATGGTGCCGGGCAGCAGCTCCGCCGGGCGCGCGCGCAGGGTGCCGTGGCGCGCCATCCAGTCCATCGTGCCGTACAGGCCCTGGCCCAGCCAGTCGGCCAGGTGCGCTTCATCCTCGCCCAGCTCGATGCCGGCGATGCCGCAGCGCTGGAAGCCATGCGCACGGGCCAGTTCGCGGATGCGCTGCACGGCCTGGGCCGGATCGACAGGGGTGGGGGCAGGGGACATGTGCACCAGTATAAAATCCCTGCATGGCCAACCTTGCCGATCTGTTCGATTCCGCTGCCGCGCGTGCGCTTGATGCGCAGGCCTCGGCACTGGCTGCCGAGGGCGGCTGGGGCCTGATGGCGCAGGCCGGCCAGGCCGCCTGGCAGTGCCTGCTGCAGCACTGGCCGCAGGCGCGGCGGATCGGCGTGGTGGTCGGTGCGGGCAACAACGGTGGCGATGGCCATGTGCTGGCCCGTCACGCGCTGCAGGCCGGGCGTGAGGTGATGGTGATCGCCTTGCCGGGGAAGTCGCCGTCAACCGTGCTGGCACAGCGTGCAGCATCGGAATTCAGGTCCGGCGGCGGCACCATCACCGATTTCGCCGGCGTGCTGCCCGAGGCCGATATCTGGGTCGATGCCTTGTTCGGTCTGGGCTTCGATCGCGCGCCGGAAGGCGTGACGCAGGCGCTGATTGTCGCGCTCAACGCGCAGGCGGCACCGGTATTGGCGCTGGACGTGCCCAGTGGCGTCGATGCCGATCGCGGTGCCGTACCGGGCGTGGCCGTGAAGGCCGCTTTGACCCTGCAGTTCATCGCGCCGCATCGCGGGCTGTATACCGGCGACGCGCTGGATCATTGCGGCCAGAAGGCGCTGGCGCCGCTGCAGCTGCCCGCGGCCGCATGGCAGGGCGTGTCACCCGCCGCGGAGCACTGGACCCAGGCCCGCTTGCCGGCACTGCTGCCGCCGCGCCGCGCCAACACCCACAAGGGCGAATCCGGGCACGTGCTGTGCGTCGGCGGCAACCATGGCAGCGGCGGCGCCATCGCGATGGCGGCCGAGGCCGCGTTGCGTGCGGGCGCGGGATTGCTGAGCCTGGGTACCCGCCGCGATCACGTCGGCCCGTTGCTGGCGCGCCTGCCGGAGGCGATGACCCATGCGCTGGAAGACGGCGATGTGCTGCCGGCGCTGCTGGACAAGGCCAGGGTGGTGGCGATCGGGCCGGGCCTGGGCCAGGACGAATGGGCGCGCGCACTGTTTGCGCGGGTGCTGGCCAGCGCCAAGCCGCTGGTGGTCGATGCCGATGCACTGAACCTGCTGGCGCAGGATCCGCGCGCGCTGCCCGACGCCATCCTTACGCCACATCCGGGCGAGGCCGCGCGCCTGCTCGGCTGCAGTACCGCTGACATCCAGGCCGATCGCTACCGCTGTGCGCAGGCGTTGGCCGAACGCTTCCACGCCGTGGTGGTGCTGAAGGGCGCAGGCAGCATCGTGACGGCGCCCGGGCAGGCGCCACGGCTGATCGCTGCAGGCAATCCCGGCATGGCCGTGGGTGGCATGGGCGACCTGCTCACCGGCATCATCGCCAGCCTGCGCGCGCAGGGCCTTGCGGCCTTCGATGCCGCTGCGGCGGGCGCGTTGCTGCATGCGCTGGCCGGCGACGCGGCTGCCGCCGACGGCGCGCGCGGCCTGCTTCCTACTGATCTGCTGTCGCCGTTGCGGCGACTGGCCAACCCGGAACTCTCTCGATGATCGATTTCTTCCTTGCCGACAGCGATGCCACTGAACTGCTCGGGCAATGGCTGGCGGCCACCCGGCCGCCGCAGGCGCAGGTCGAACTGCGCGGCGACCTGGGCGCCGGCAAATCCACCACCGCACGCGCACTGCTGCGCGCGCTGGGCGTGCAGGGCGCGATCCGCAGCCCGACCTATACCCTGGTCGAGCGCTATCCGCTGGCCAGCGGTGGCGAGGCCTGGCATCTGGACCTGTACCGGATCGGCCAGGCCGGCGAACTCGATTTCCTGGGCCTGGACGAAGGCAGCGCGGTGTTGTGGCTGGTGGAATGGCCGGAACGCGGCGCTGGCGCGCTGCCGCCGACCGACCTGGTGGTGGCGCTGGAGATCGAGGGGCAGGGACGTCGCGTCCGCCTCACTGGCGCCAGCGACGTCGGACATGAATGGCTGAAACGGCTTCCCCAAGGGGCTGACTTGCAGGCCATTTCTGTCGGCTGACGAGAACAAAGACCGGCAGGTTACGGATTATTAAGGAAAAAGGTGTTGCATTCCGTTCAGCGCGGTGATTGAATCCTGAGCCATGCGCCCGGGGAACCGTCTCATCGCTATCTGTGCCGCCGTCGGACTGGGTCTGGCGAGCGTCAGTGCGTGGGCCGGTGAAGTCCGCCAGGTCCTGCTGAATACCGGCGCCACCGGCACCCGTGCCGAAATCTCGCTGGTAGGCAGTGGCGGTTACAAAACCCTGTCGCTGGCCGGACCGAACCGCCTGGTGGTCGATTTCCCGGACTCCAGCGCCATACGCAACCTGAAGATGCCGGCCGCGCAGGGCGTGGTTACGGCGGTGCGTACCGGACAGCCGGTGCCGGGCACCTTCCGTGTCGTTTTCGACCTCGCTGAATCGGTGGCGCCGTTCCGCCCGCAGATGCAGCGCGAGGGCAATGAATCCAAGCTGGTGATCGAATGGCCGGGCGATGGCCCGGCCGTGGCCGCCAGCCGTCCGGCAGCGACGCCGGCGGTGCAGCCGCAGGCACCGGTCAGCACGCCCGCACCGACGCCGGCGGAGAGCGCGCAGTCGCGTTCCGATGCCGCGCGTGCCACCGCGCTGCTGACTGCCCAGGTGCGCCAGCAGGCCAGTGCCACTGCCGCCGCGCCGGCCACGCCCACCCCGGCGCCGTCCACTGCACCGGCCCAGGTCGCGGCGGCCGGTACCGTGGCCAGCAGCTCGCCTTCTTCTTCGCCGGCCGCGATCCTGGCTGGGCAGCGCACCGCAGCGGTGGTGACCACGCCACCGGCCACGGTGCCCGCACCGGCACCGACGCCGGTGGAACCGCCGCGCCCGGCCATGCCCAGCGATGCGTCGCGCATCCGCATGCAGGCCGGCATGCGCCATCTGGTGGTGGCTATCGATCCGGGCCACGGCGGCCAGGATCCGGGCGCGATCGGCCCGACCGGCAAGCGCGAAAAGGATGTCACCCTGGCGGTGGCGCGTGAGCTTGCCCGCCAGGTCAATGCGACGCCGGGCCTGAAGGCGTACCTGACCCGCGACAGCGACGTGTTCATCCCGCTGCCGATGCGCGCGCAGAAGGCACGTGCGAACAAGGCCGACATCTTCATTTCGATCCATGCCGACGCGGCCGAAAACCGTTCGGCCACCGGTTCGTCGGTGTACGTGCTGTCGACCAAGGGTGCTTCTTCGCAGCGCGCCCGCTGGCTGGCGGACAAGGAAAACGCGGCTGACCTGGTCGGTGGCGTGCGCCTGCAGCAGACCGAAGGCACGCTTGCCAACGTCCTGCTGGACCTGGCCCAGAGCGGCTACATGAAGGCGTCCGAGGACGCGGCCGGCCACGTGCTGGGCGGCCTGAAGCGGATCGGTAACAACCACAAGCCGAACATCGAGCGCGCCAACTTCGCGGTGCTGCGCACCTCGGACATGCCGGCGATGCTGGTGGAAACCGCGTTCATCTCCAACCCGGATGAAGAGCGCCGCCTGATCGACCCGGCCTACCAGCGCAAGATCGCCGGTGCCGTGCTGGACGGTGTGCACACCTTCTTCAGCCGCCAGCCGCCGCCGGGGACGCTGTACGCCGCCCGCGCCCAGGCCGAGATCGACGCCGCCGGCACCATGGCCGGCGGAAGCAAGTAATCCGTTCCACGCGCCGGGTAGCGCCGGGCGATGCCCGGCGGACGTGTGGCTCCGCTATCATCGACCCATGAAGTCTGCTGCCATTCCTCTCCCATGAGCGCGCCCGGCCCGCGCCCGATCCGGCCGTTGCCGGAGATCCTGATCAACCAGATCGCCGCCGGCGAAGTGGTCGAACGTCCTGCGTCGGTGGTCAAGGAGCTGGTCGAGAACGCGATCGATGCCGGTGCCAGCCGCGTTGATATCGATCTTGAAGAGGGCGGTGTACGCCTGATCCGCATCCGCGACAACGGCAGTGGCATCGCGCCGGAACAGCTGCCGCTGGCGGTATCGCGCCATGCCACCAGCAAGATCGCCGATCTGGACGACCTCGAATCGGTGGCCACGCTCGGCTTCCGGGGTGAAGCGCTGCCGTCGATCGCCTCGGTCAGCCGTTTCACCCTGTCCTCGCGTCGCGCACATGACGAACACGGTTCGGCGCTGCAGATCGAAGGCGGCAAGATCGGTGAAGTGACCCCGCGCGCGCATGCGCCGGGCACCACGGTGGAAGTGCGCGAGCTGTTCTACAACGTCCCGGCGCGGCGCAAGTTCCTGCGCGCCGAGCGCACCGAGCTGGGCCATATCGAAGAATGGCTGCGTTCGCTGGCGCTGGCACGGCCGGATGTCGAACTGCGCGTGTCGCACAACGGCAAGGCCTCGCGCCGCTACAAGCCGGGCGATCTGTATTCCGATGCGCGATTGGCCGAAACGCTGGGCGAGGATTTCGCCAACCAGGCCGTGCGCGTCGACCACAGTGGTGCCGGCCTGCGCCTGCACGGCTGGATCGCGCAGCCGCATTATTCGCGCGCCAGTGCCGACCAGCAGTACCTGTACGTCAACGGCCGTTCGGTGCGCGACCGCAGTGTCGCCCATGCGGTGAAGATGGCTTACGGCGATGTGCTGTACCACGGCCGCCAGCCGGCCTATGTGCTGTTCCTTGAGCTCGACCCGACCCGCGTTGATGTCAACGTGCACCCGGCCAAGCACGAGGTGCGTTTCCGTGATTCGCGGCTGGTGCATGATTTTGTCTACCGCACGCTGAAGGATGCGCTGGCCGATACCCGTGCCGGCATGTCGGCGCAGGACATCGGTGTTGGTCCCGCACATCAGGTGGACGCCGCTGCCGCACCGATGGCATCGAGCGCAGGCGCCTCCGGTTTCGGTCTGGTCCGCGGTGCCGCACCGGGTGCCGGTTCGAGTGGCGGCGGTGGTGGATTCTCTGGCTGGCGCCCGCAACAGCCGCTGGGATTGCAGGTGGCCGATGCACCGGCTGCCTATGCCGCGCTGTATGCCGCACCGGCCGGCGCCGAGCGCGGTGCTGCGCTGCCGCCGATGCCGACCGAGAACGGACTGCCGGTCACCCGTGCCGACGCAGGCGTGCCGCCGCTGGGCTACGCGATCGCGCAGCTGCATGGCATCTACATCCTGGCCGAGAACGCCGAAGGCCTGATCGTGGTCGACATGCACGCGGCGCACGAGCGCATCGGCTACGAGCGGCTGAAGAACGCGCACGATGGCATCGGCCTGCAGTCGCAGCCGCTCCTGGTGCCGATCACGCTCGCGGTGGGCGAGCGCGAAGCCGACACCGCCGAGAGTGAAAGTGAAACCCTGGCCGCACTCGGCTTCGAAGTGACCCGTGCCGGCCCCGGTGCGCTGCACGTGCGCAGCATTCCGGCGCTGCTGGCGCATGCCGAACCGGAAGGCCTGCTGCGCGACGTGCTGACCGACCTGCGCGAACACGGCCAGAGCCGGCGCGTGGCGAGTGCACGCGATGAGCTGCTGTCGACCATGGCCTGCCATGGCGCGGTGCGTGCCAACCGACGGCTGACCGTGCCGGAAATGAACGCGCTGCTGCGCGACATGGAAATCACCGAACGGTCGGGCCAGTGCAACCACGGCCGGCCAACCTGGGCCCGTTTTTCGCTGGCGGAGATCGACCGCTGGTTCCTGCGCGGACGTTGAGGGGAGCATCGATGCGTTATCGGGGAATGGGCGGCCTGCTGGCCGCTTTGGTGTTGGCCGCCTGCAGTCCGGCGACACCGCCGGCGCCGACGGTTACTGAAGATCCGGCTTATGCGGCCAGGCAGCAGCAGTGGCGGGTAGCTCGCTACCAGGACCTGACCCGGCCGGACGGTTGGACAGCGCTGGTCGGCCTGCATTGGCTGCAGAACAAATCGCACTTCGTCGGCAGCGGCACGACCAATGGCATCCGCCTGGCAGTCGGGCCGGACAAGCTGGGCCTGCTGCGCCGCGAAGGCAGCCAATGGTGGTTCACGCCTGAGGCCGGCGTTGACGTCAGCCATGACGGGCAGCCGGTGCGCGGCCGCATCCGTGTCGACACGGACAAGGATCCGCAGCCGACGCTGCTGGCCTTCGATGGTGGCAAGGGGCAGCTCAGCATCATCCGCCGCGGCCCGCGCGATGCGCTGCGGGTCAAGCATGCCGACGCGCCGGCACGCCGAGATTTTGGAGGACTGGAGTACTGGCCGGGTGGTCCTGACTGGCAAGTACAGGCGCGCTTCATCGCGCACCCGCCGGGCAAAACCCTGCCGATCGTCGATATCACTGGCCTGACCACCGAAATGCCCAATGCCGGCGCAGTCGAGTTCCAGCGGGATGGCCGCAGCTGGCGGCTGGAGGCGATCGGTGCGCCGGGGCAGCCACTGTTCCTCATCTTTGCCGATCGCACCAGTGGCCGCGGCAGCTATCCGGCCGGGCGTTACCTGGACACCGATGCGCCGGCAGCCGATGGCACGGTGCGCATCGATTTCAACCATGCCTACAACCCGCCGTGTGCGTTCACCGCCTACGCGACCTGCCCGTTGGCGCCGCCGGAAAACCGGCTGGACCTGCGCGTGGAAGCGGGCGAGAAGGCTTACCACCTGCCTGAAGGAGAAGGCTGAGATGCCGATCAGATCCCTGTTGCGTACCGCCGTTGTATTGACGGCCTGTGCGCTGGCACCACTGGTTGCAGCGCGTACCGCGCAAGCCGACACCGCTGGCGCAGCGGCGGCCAAGCCGCCGGTGCCGTTGCTGTGGAAAGTGACTGGACCAGGCGACTCGCGCCTCTACCTGCTCGGTTCCTTCCACCTGCTGAAGCCGCAGGACTACCCGTTGTCGCCCGATGTCGAACAGGCGTTCGAGGCCTCGCAGCGGGTCGTGTTCGAACTGTCGCCGGAAGACATGCAGTCGCCACAGCTGGCCAGCCGCATGGTGCAGGCAGCGGTCCGCACCGATGGCAGCGAACTCAAGCGTGACCTGGATGCTGCGACCTGGCAGAAGCTGCAGGTGTTCGCCACCGAGAACAAGCTGCCGCTGGCGCAGATGCAGGGCATGAAGCCGTGGTTTGTCGGCCTGAGCATTTCGGTCGGGCAGATGCAGAAGCTGGGCCTGGACCCCGCACTGGGCCTGGACCGTCACTTCATGGAGCGTGCGCAGAAGACCGGGCGCAAGACCGCGGGACTGGAAGACATCGACACCCAGATCGGCATGCTCGACGGAATGACGCTGCAGGAACAGCGGCAGATGCTGGCCGAGGCGCTGGACCAGGCTGGCAAGGCCGACGAGCAGGCGCGCCAGCTGCATGATGCCTGGCGCCGGGGTGACGAGCGCCTGCTGTGGACCCGGATGGCGGCGGAAATGCGCCAGCAGTATCCGCAGCTTTACCAGCGCATCAATACCGGCCGCAATGACGCCTGGGTGCCGAAGCTGCTGCCGTACCTGCAGGCCGGGCAGGGCGGCACGCTGGTGGTGGTGGGCACGCTGCACCTGCTGGGCAACGACGGCGTGGTCGAGAAGCTGAAGGCGAAGGGTTACAAGGTCGAGCGTGTATGCACGGCGTGCAAGGCGAAACGCTGATGTATCGCTGACGCGATTCAAGCAAAACGGCGCGCCAGGGGGCGCGCCGTTTTCGTATCAACCGTTGCTGCAGCTCAGCGGCGGGTCTTGCCGCCGGTGCCGGTGCCCGGTTCGTTCGGCTTGTTGCCGGTACCTGCGCCGGTTCCCGTTCCGGTGCCGCCCGGGCGCGGGCCGCCGAAGCCCGTGCCCATGTTGCGCTGGAATTCCTGCCACAGCTCCAGGTTGCGCTCGGTCAGCTGGTTCATCATCGCCCACGGGGTCTGGCCCAGCAGGTTGCCCATCTGCTGGCGGAACTGCTGCTGCTGGTCGAGGAAGACCTGCATGCTGCGCTCCAGGTAATTGCCCATGAAGCCCTGCAGGGAATCGCCGTAGAAGCGGATCAGCTGGCTCAGCAGCTGGGTGGACAGCATCGGTTCGCCGTCCTGTTCCTGGTCGGCAATGATCTGCAGCAGGACCGATCGCGTGAGGTCGTCGCCGCTCTTGGCGTCGCGGACTTCGAAGTCTTCACCGTCCAGGATCAGCTGGCGCACGTCCTCGATGGTGATGTAGCTGGAGATCTCGGTGTCGTAGAGACGGCGGTTCGGATACTTCTTGATGATGCGGGTCGCAGCCATGAAGCGGTACTCGTCACAGTAGACGCGCAGCATGGCGCAGTGCAGCAGCCGTTGCAACCGCCTCAGCCCCCGCCAGGCTTGGCTTTCGGCGGCGATCATGTTGCGCAACAAGGGTTTGCGTGCTGCGCAGCATGACTCTTGGCAGGGGCCGGCGGCGTTCGCCGAAAGGGCCCGCTGCGCGGCTTACCAACCCATATGGTGGCCGCCGTTGATGTCCAGGTTGCTACCGGTGATCCACGAGGCTTCGTCGGCGACCAGGAACGAGACGCCGTAGGCGATTTCCTCCGGCTTGCCGAGGCGTCCGGTGGGGATGTCGGCGATGATCTTGGCGCGCACTTCCTCTGGAACCGCCATCACCATGTCGGTGGCCACGTAGCCGGGCGAAATGGTGTTGACGGTGATGCCGAAGCCGGCGTTCTCGCGCGCCAGCGAGATGGTGAAACCGTGCATGCCGGCCTTGGCCGCCGCGTAGTTGGCCTGGCCGTACTGGCCCTTCAGGCCGTTGATCGAGCTGATCTGGATGACCCGGCCCCAGCCGCGTCGGCGCATGCCCTCGATGACCGGGCGGGTGACGTTGAACACCGAATTGAGGTTGGTGTTGATCACATCGTGCCACTGGTCCGCGCGCATGCGATGGAACGTGGTGTCGCGGGTGATGCCGGCGTTGTTGACCAGGATCTCGACCGGGCCCAGCGCGGCTTCGACGGCGCGCACCAGTGCTTCGGCGCTGCCCGGATCGGAGACATCGCCCGGGAAGATCGACACGCTGTAGCCGCGTTCGGTCATCGCCTGCTGCCAGGCGCGGGCCTTGGCCTCGTCGCGGTAGTTGGTGGCGACCCGGTGGCCCTGGTCGGCCAGGCGTTGGCAGATGGCGGTACCGATGCCGCCGGTTCCGCCGGTGACCAGTGCGACGCGAGATGTCATGGAGTGCTGTCCGGGTATCAGGTGGGGGAAGGGTGATTCTGCAACATCGGCGCGGAAAGTGCGCCGGCTGGCAGCAGGATGTCGGTACGCGGCAGCCGCGCTGGGTCGAAGGCATTCCGAGCGGCCGCCAGCAGCGTGTCCAGATCGTGCGCAGGTTCCAGCGCTTCAGGTGCCTGGCCGAGCAGTTGCCAGAGCTGGCGCAGCACGGGCAGCGGGCGCGAACTGTCCACCGGCAGCGCCGCCAGCGACTTGGACAGCTTGTGGCCCGGGGCATCGAGCAGCAGCGGCAGGTGCCAGTAGCGCGGCACCGCCAGCCCCAGTGCCTGCTGCAGCAGGATCTGCCGTGCCGTGGAGTCGAGCAGGTCGGCGCCGCGCACCACTTCGGTCACCCCCTGCGCAGCGTCATCGACCACCACCGCCAACTGGTAGGCCCAGCAGCCATCGGCGCGGCGCAGCACGAAGTCGCCGACGTCGGCATGCACGTCCTGCTGCTGCGGGCCACGCAGGCCATCGTCGAAGTGCACCATGCTGCCCGGTGGCACGCGGAAACGGACGGCGGGGTCCGGTCGCGGTTGCCGGGCGACGCAGTGATGGTGGATGCCGCCGCTGGCGGCCAGGTCGCTGCGGCTGCAATGGCAGACAAAGGCCTGCTCGCTGGCCAGCAGTAAATCCAGCGCAGCCTGGTAGGCCTCGCCGCGCGCGCTCTGCCAGAAGATCGGGCCATCGTGGACCAGGCCGAACGCCGCCAGTGCCTGCAGTTGTGACTCGGCGGCTCCGGGCACGGTGCGCGGCGGGTCGACGTCTTCGATGCGCAGCCGCCACAGGCCGCCGTGATGGCGCGCGAGCAGCCAGCTGCCGAAGGCGGCGAGCAGGGATCCGGGGTGGAGCAGGCCGGTCGGCGAGGGCGCGAAGCGGCCGCAGGGAATGGGGGAGGTCATGCTGGCTGAATCGTCGGTCAGGTTGGCGCTTGAATTCAAGCTGACCACACCGCAAATTGACCGGTATCGACCCCTTCCGAGCCGGATTTTCCCATGTTTACCCGCATTGCCCTGTTCCTGGCGACCAATTTCGCGGTCCTGATCCTCGCCAGCATCGTGATGTCGCTGTTGGGAACCGACCCGAGCAAGATGAGCGGTCTGCTGATCATGGCCGGCATCTTCGGTTTCGGTGGTTCCTTCATCTCGCTGCTGCTGTCCAAGTGGATGGCCAAGCGCTCCACCGGTGCGGTTGTGATCACCGAGCCGCGCAACCAGACCGAACGCTGGCTGCTGGCCACGGTCGAGCGGCAGGCCAAGGCGGCCGGTATCGGCATGCCCGAAGTGGCCGTGTACGAAGGCCCGGAGATCAATGCCTTCGCCACCGGCGCCAACCGCAACAACGCGCTGGTCGCGGTGTCCACCGGCCTGCTGCACAACATGAGCGAAGACGAAGCCGAAGCGGTGCTGGGCCACGAGATCGCCCACGTCGCCAACGGTGACATGATCACCATGGCGCTGCTGCAGGGTGTGCTGAACACCTTCGTGATCGTGCTGGCCCGCGTGGTCGGCGGCATCATCGACAGCGCGCTGTCGGGCAACCGCGAAGGTGGCGGCCGCGGCTTCGCCTACTACATCATCGTATTCGTGCTGGAGATGGTGTTCGGCCTGTTCGCCACCATGATCTCGATGTGGTTCTCGCGCCACCGCGAGTTCCGCGCCGACGCCGGCGGTGCCTCGCTGGCCGGCCGCCAGAAGATGATCGCCGCGCTGGAGCGCCTGCAGCTCAACCACGGCCAGAGCACGCTGCCGACCCAGATCGCGGCGTTTGGTATTGCCGGTTCGACGGCGAAGAAGCTGTTCATGAGCCACCCGCCGCTGGAAGAGCGCATCGCCGCGCTGCGGGCTTCGACGGTGGCGTGAGCTTCTGCTTTCAAGGTAGTGCAGGAACGCCTGGCCTCGCGCCGGGCGTTTTTGTTTGCGCGCCGACGCATTGGTGGCGCCGGGCCATGCCCGGCGTATCGTTTCCGCGCCTGCGGAGAGGTGTCACTTTCTTTGCTCGTGCAAAGAAAGTAACCAAAGAAACACGCCGCCAGGGCGCGAGCCGATGCTGCGCATCGGTACCCTGCGCTCCTCGGCCCGTCGAGGGACGGTGCGGGAACTCGCTGCGCTCAGACACCCGCACCTCTTCGCCCTCGCCGGACCTGCGGTGCTCGGCTCGCTCAGGGCGGACCCAAGGTCAAATGCCACAGCGGCACCCGGTTGATCCATGCTACGCGTGGATGCTGTTGCTCTTGCTCTTGACCTTCCAGTCCGCCTTGAGCGAGCCGAGCATCGCAGGGGAATCAGGGGCGAAGAGGCGCCGGTGTCTGAGCGCAGCGAGTTCGGCGCCGTCCCCTGATTCGCCGAGAAGCGCAGGGTACCGGCGCGTAGCGTCGGCTCGCGGCTGGCGGAGCGTTTCTTTGGTTACTTTCTTTGCGCGCAAAGAAAGTGACACCCCTCCGCGGTCGCGGAAACGACTCTCCGTGCGCACAAACGAAAACGGCACCTTCGCAGGTGCCGTCTCCATGAACCGCTTTACACGGAACCTCAGAACTTCGCGTCGAACTCAGCGGCGTAACCGGTGTTCACCAGCACCTTCTGCAGCGACTCGGCCACCTTCAGGTTGCCGGCCACGATCTGATGGGTGTCCGGGCCACGGTTGTCCATGCGGCCCAGGGTCGCGCCCTTGAAGTCGCAGACCTTGCCGCCCGCCTCGCGGACCAGCAGCAGGCCGGCAGCGATGTCCCATGCCTTCACCCCGGCTTCGAAGTAGGCGTCCGCACGGCCGCAGGCCACATAGGCCAGGTCCAGTGCCGCCGAACCGGTACGGCGGATGTCCTCGCCGTGCACCAGCAGGGCGTCGACCGCCTTCAGCTGGGCGCTGGCGCGGGAACGCTCGCGCGGCGCGAAGCCGGTGTGGATCATGGTGCCTTCCAGGTCCTTGCGATCCGCCACGCGGATGCGGCGGTCGTTCAGCACGGCACCCGCGCCACGGCTGGCGGTGAACAGTTCATTGCGCAGCGGGTCGAAGATGACCGCATCGGTCGGCTCGCCGTTTTCGACCAAGGCGATCGACACGCAGTAGTGCGGCACGCCGCGCAGGTAGTTGCTGGTGCCGTCCAGCGGGTCGATGACCCACATCTGGCGGCGCTCGCCCTGCACGCCACCTTCTTCACCGAAGATGCCGTAGTCCGGGTAGGCGCGCTTGAGTTCCTTGACGATGACCTTTTCCGCGTCCGCATCCACTTCGCTGGCGTAGTCCATCCGGCCCTTCTGCACCACGTTCAGTGCCTCGAGCTTGTTGATGTTGCGCAACAGGACGTTGCCGGCGAGGCGGGCGGCCTTGACCATGACGGTTACGGCGGGTTTCTGCATGGCGTGGGCTCCCGGAAAGGCAGAAGAGATGGACTGGCGGGGGAAAAGAGCGGGTCCGGCGCAGTGGCCGGCCGCACAGTTTACCATTGGTCATCGTCCAGCTCGACCTTTTCCCTGTTCATGTCCCAGTTTCCCGCCGCCACCCGCCTCCGATTCGTCCTGGTCGGTACCCAGCACCCCGGCAACATGGGGGCCGCCGCCCGTGCCCTGAAGACCATGGGCCTGGCCCGCCTGGTACTGGTCGCTCCCGAAAAGCCGCTGGACGAGGAGGCCTTCCGGCGCTCGGCCGGTGCCGAAGACGTACTGGGGGACGCCCCGGTGGTGGCCACCCTGGCCGAGGCCGTGGCTGACTGCCGCCTGGTGCTGGGCTGCACCGCCCGTGCCCGCCGTGTCCAGCTGGAGGAGTACCTGCCGGCCGATGCCGCTGCCCGCGCGGTGGCCAAGGCCGGCGAGGGTGCCGAGGTGGCGCTGGTGTTCGGCCGTGAGCGCACCGGCCTGACCAACGAGGAACTGCAGCTGTGCCATGCAGCGGTGCATATCCCGTCCGACCCGGAGTTCAGCTCGCTCAACCTGGCTGCTGCCGTGCAGGTGCTGGCCTATGAAACGCGCATGCAGCTGCTGGGTGCGCAGCCTGCAGCCGACGCCGAGCCGGGCTTCCGCGAACAGGCGGCCAGCCACGAGCAGATGGAGAGCTTCTTCGCCCAGCTTGGCGACACGCTGGACGAGATCGATTTCCACAAGGGCCGCGCCCCGGAATCGGCGATGCGCAAACTGCGCCGCCTCTTCCTGCGCAGCGAACCCAGCGAGCAGGAAGTGCGCCTTTTGCGCGGCATCCTCGCCGACACCCAGCGCATGGCGCGACTGGCGCAAGCGGGCAACAAGGACAGCTGACGATGTTCTCATTTTTTCGGGTAGTCTGTCCGGATACCCAGGGGGGATGAAGCCTGTGTCGGGTCTGCGAAAGGCAATGCAGGGGGGACTGCTGAGCCTGGCCATGGTCCTGCTGGCCGGGACGGTGCGTGCAGCACCGGACCCGGTACTGGTGCTGGGCCGGATCAGCGATGATCCCAAGGCCCATTACGAACAGCTGCAGCCCTTGCTGGACTACGTGGTGGCGCGCATGCACGACGTTGGCATCAAGGAGGGGAGGATCCTGATGGCGCGCGACCCGCAGCAGATGGCCAGCTATCTGCGGCGGGGCAGGGTCGACTGGGTCACCGAAACCTCGGGTACGGCGGTGGCGCTGGGCCAGCGCAGTGGCGCCCGCCCACTGCTGCTGACCGAGCGCAACGGCGTGCGTGATTACCAGACGGTGTTCTTCGTGCGCCGCGACAGCTCGATCCAGCGCGTACAGGATCTGCGGGGCTATCGCCTGGCCCTGCAGAACACGGCGTCCACCAGTGCCTATCTGGTGCCGGTGATGACGTTGCTGCAGGAGGGCCTGTCGCCGCAGATCCTGGCCGGTGCATGGGACATGCCGGGCCGGGACAGTGTGGGTTACGTATTTGCACGCAGCGAGCTGAACATCGCGACGTTCGTGCACAAGGGGGTGGTTGACGTGGGAGCGGTGAGCAGCGTGGACTGGAACGACGAGCGGCGGATGCCGGCAGCGTTCCGGCGCGACTTCCGAGAGCTGCTGCGCACCGAACCCTACCCGCGTGCGGTGGAGATGGTCCGCGCCGACCTTGATCCACGCGTGCGTGATCGCCTGCAGGAAGTGCTGCTGCAGGCAGCCAGCGACCCGCAGGCACAGGGGGCGCTGCATCGGTTTTTTGGCACTTCCGGGTTCCACCGCGTCGATGCGCATGCGCAGCAGCGGTTGGATGAATTGAAACAAGGATTGACGCGCGTGCGGATGGAAGTGGAATGAAGTGGCTTGGCTCGGGGATGCAGGCCCGGTTCCTGCTCGCGATGGGCGGGGCGATGGTCGTGGTGATCGCGATCCTTGCAGTGTTGTTGGGGCGGCAGACGGCGATGCAGGGCGAGGTGCGCAACCTCAGCGGCGGCGTCATCCATGAACTGTTCGACCGCAGCGTGCGCAGCCGCGGCGAGGCGATGGCGCGTGAGTTGTCCGACGCCCTGGCCAACCCGCTGTACTACCGCGATCTGGACCAGGTCGGCGTACTGGTACGCAGTACCGCGCGCCAGCCCGTGGTGCGCTATGTACTGGTGTTCGACGAACGCGGCCGGCTGGTACACGACGGCTCGGTCGAGGTATCCGGATTCGGCCAGCCGATGGCCGATCCACTGGCACCCAAGGCCGCAGCCGCGCAGATGCTGGTCGTGCAGGAATCGCCGAAGGTGCTCGACAACACCATGCCGATCATGATCGGCAACCAGCGCATTGGCGGCGTCCGGGTCGGCATGGCGCTGGATGAGGTGCAGCAGCGCGAGCAGGCGGCCAACGCCACCCTGGGCGAGCGCCTGCAGCAGGTCGGCAGCCGTCACCTGGGCTGGCTGCTGCTGATGCTGGGCCTGCTGGTGGTGATCGGCGTGGTGGTGATCCTGTACGTGCAGCGCACCCTGGTCGCGCCGATCCGTGATCTTGCCGTCGCCGCCCGTCGCATCGAGGCCGGTGACTACCAGACGCCCCTGGCCGAGAACACCCGCGACGACGAGGTCGGCGAACTGGTACGCGGTTTCGCCCGGATGCGCGATGCGATCGCCCGCCATGACCGCGAAGTGCGGCGCATGGCCTATACCGACGCGCTGACCGGGCTGACCAACCGGCTGGCATTCCGCGAGGCGCTTGATCATCGGTTGATGGCCGCCCGTGCCGCCAATCACCGGCTGGGCCTGCTGTTCGCCGATATCGACGACTTCAAGCGGGTCAATGACACCCTTGGCCACGAGGCCGGCGATGAGGCATTGCTGCAGTTCGCCCAGCGCATCGGCCGCGCGGTCACCGAGGCCGGGGGCGATGAGGCCCTGCTGGCGCGCTTCGGCGGTGACGAGTTCGTGATCCTGGTGGGCGACGGCGATGTGGCCGCCAACGCGCGCCTGCTGGCCGAAGTGCTGGTGCGGGAGCTGGGCAAGCCGCTGGTGGTGCAGGGCAGGGAACTGTTCCTGGGCACCTCGATCGGCGTGACCCTGTTCCCCGACGATGCGGCCGATGCGACCACTCTGTTGAAGAACGGCGACATCGCCATGTACCAGGCGAAGATGGCCGGCAAGAACTGCTATCGCTATTACAGCCGGGCGATGGACCATGCGGTCGAGCGTCGCGTGCATATGGAACAGGAACTGCGCGGTGCCTGGGAGCGCGGCGAACTGCGCCTGGCCTACCAGCCGATCTTCCGCATGCGCGACCGCCGCATGGTCGGCGTTGAAGTACTGCTGCGCTGGCAGCACCCGACCCTGGGCACGATCCCGCCCTCGGTGTTCATCGAGGTGGCCGAGCAGAGTGGGCTGATCGAGATCATCGGCCCGAAGGTCCTGCGTGCGGCCTGCATGGAGGCCTCGCAGTGGCCGCGCGGGGTAGCCGGGGACGACCTGTTCGTGTCGGTCAACGTGTCGCCACGGCAGTTGCGCGGCGGTGAGCTGCCGGCACTGGTCGCGCAGTGCCTGCATGAGTCCGGGCTGCCGGCGTCGCGCCTGCATCTGGAGCTGACCGAAACCGCCGTGATCGGCGACGAGATGGTTGCCGCGCAGCTGCTGGACAAGCTGCACCGCACCGGCGTGAAGGTCTGGCTGGATGATTTCGGGACCGGCTTCTCCGGTCTCAGTCATCTGCGCCAGGTGCCGGTGGACGGGGTGAAGATCGACAAGAGTTTCGTGGCCGACATGCAGCGTGACCCCGATGACCTCGCGCTGACCACGGCGATCATCGCCATGGCCCACGCGCTGGGCATCACCGTGGTGGCCGAAGGCATCGAACAGCAGGCGCAGTTCGAGCTGCTGGCGCAGCGCGGCTGCGACCTTGGCCAGGGCTATTGGCTGAGCCACCCGGTGACCGCCACCGAAGTAGTGCGGATGATCGAGTCGGGCGTCTGACCGACAAAAGAAAGGGGACGGAGGGGATTAAGTCGCAAATGCATAAGCGACTTAATCCCCTCCGTCCCCTTTTTTGTTACACCGGGCGCTTGCTCGGGTCGCCGGGCAGTTCGCGCACCAGTTTCGGGATCAGATAACCGGACAGGCGTGCGGTCAGGCCGGCAATCAGTGCCTTGGCCTGGGCATCGTCCACTTCGAAATGGGCCACGCCCTCGACCCGGTCCAGCTGGTGCAGGTAGTAGGGCAGCACGCCGGCGGCGAAGCTGCGCTCGCTCAGGTCCTGCAGGGCCTGCACGCTGTCGTTGACCCCGCGCAGCAACACCGCCTGGTTCAGCAGCTGGGCGCCGATGCCGCGCAGGCGGGCCATCGCCGCGTCCACGCTGGCATCGAATTCATTGGCATGATTGGCGTGGACCACGATCGCCAGCGGCCACGGCAGGCTGCCCAGCCAGGAGGCCAGTTCATCATCCACGCGCTCCGGCAGCACGATCGGCAGCCGGGTATGGATGCGCAGGCGGCGGATATGCGGGATCGCGCGCAGGGCGCCGGTAAGCTCCACCAGCTTGTGCGTGGCCAGCGACAGCGGGTCGCCGCCGGACAGGATCACCTCGTCGATGTCCGGGTCGGTGGCGATGGCGGCTACGGCCTCCTGCCAGCCACCCTTGGCGGCGTTCTCCGCCCCATAGTCGAAGTGGCGGCGGAAGCAGTAGCGGCAGTTGATCGCGCAGCTGCCGGTGGCGACCAGCAGGGCACGGCCACGGTACTTCTGGATGACGCCGGTGGCCTTCTTGGCGGCACCATCGCCCACCGCATCGAAGCTGAACCCGGGCGCCGGGCGCATTTCCTCGTCGATCGGCAGCACCTGGCGCAGCAGCGGGTCGGCCGCATCGCCAGGGCGCATGCGGGCCACGAAGCCTTCCGGCACGCGCAGCGCGAACTGGGCCATGGCCGCCTCCGAGACGCCCAGCGCGGCCGGGTCCAGCTGCAGCCGGGCCAGCAGCGCGTGCGGGTCGCGCAGCGCCTGGCGCCAGAGCTGCTGCCAGCGCGCGGGCGCACCTGGCGACTGGGGCCGTGGGAAGGCGGAAAGCTGCATGGAGAGGGGGCCTGCGGTTATCATGGGGGCAGAAAAACAGTCGCCCACCGGCATCCGGTGGGCTTTCCATTCTAACGGCTCGCCGCACCCGCGGCGTTTTTGCCACTCAGGAGTTTACGCATGGCCAGCTACGGCATGAACGACGTCAAGAACGGGATGAAGATCCTGGTCAACAACCAACCGGCCGTCATCATCGACACCGAATACGTCAAGCCGGGCAAGGGCCAGGCCTTCACCCGCGTGAAGTACCGCCTGATCAAGGACGGCCGTACCCAGGAAGTCACCATGAAGTCGACCGACTCGCTGGATGCAGCCGACGTCGTCGATACCGACATGAACTTCATGTACAGCGACGGCGAGTACTGGCACTTCATGGACCCGGAGTCCTTCGAGCAGGTCCAGGCCACCAAGGCCGGCATGGGCGGCGCCGAGAAGTGGCTGAAGGGCGAAGAGTCCTGCGTGGTCACCCTGTGGAACGGTGAGCCGATCTTCGTGCAGCCGCCGAACTTCGTCGAACTGAAGATCACCGAAACCGATCCGGGCGTCCGTGGCGACACCTCGGGCGGCGGCGGCAAGCCGGCCACCCTGGAAACCGGCGCCGTGGTCCGCGTGCCGCTGTTCGTCAACCAGGACGAAGTGATCCGCGTCGATACCCGTTCGGGCGAATACTCCGCACGCGTCAAGTAAGGTCCCGGCCGTAGGCCGACCTTACTGTAGAGCCGAGCCATGCTCGGGTAAGCGCCATCGCATTCGCGCTGGCGCTCCCATGATCTGCTTCGGCAGATCATGGGCCCCGCTTCACGAGTCTCCAGACCCCGCCGCTTCGCGGCAGCCCCTGATTCAGGGGCGTGTCCCCCAGAAGTATCTCGCCGCCCCCCCAGCCAGTGAGCCCGCATGAGCGATAGCCCGCACCTCCCCGAAGCCTGCGACCTGCTCATCGAAGCCGGTTACGTCGTTCCGATCGAGCCGCATGCGGTGGTGCTGGAAGACCATGCCGTGGCCGTGCGTGGCAGCGAGATCATCGCGATCCTGCCGCGTGCCGAGGCGCGTGCGCGTTTCCGCGCCGCACAGGTGGTCAGCCGCCCCGAGGCCGCGCTGATGCCGGGCCTGGTCAACGCGCACACGCACAACCCGATGACCCTGCTGCGCGGTGTCGCCGACGACCTGCCGCTGATGACCTGGCTGCAGCAGCACATCTGGCCGGTGGAAGCGGCGGTGATCGGGCCGGAATTCGTGGCCGACGGCACCACCCTGGCCATCGCCGAGATGCTGCGCGGCGGCACCACCTGCGCCAACGAGAACTACTTCTTCGGCGACGTGCAGGCCGCGGTCTACAAGAAGCACGGTTTCCGCGCGCTGGTCGGCGCGGTCATCATCGATTTCCCCACCGCCTGGGCCAAGACCGACGACGAGTACTTCGCCAAGGCCGGTGAACTGCATGACCAGTGGCGCACCGATCCGCTGATCGGCACCGCGTTCGCGCCGCATGCGCCGTACACCGTCAACGATGCCAACTTCGAGCGGGTGCGGATGCTGTCCGACCAGCTCGACATGCAGGTGCACCTGCACACCCACGAGACCGCGCAGGAAATCACCGATTCGATCAAGCTGCACGGCCAGCGCCCGCTGGCGCGGCTGGATCGCCTCGGCTTGGTCAACGACCGCCTGATCGCGGTGCACATGACCCAGCTGACCGATGCGGAAATCCACCTGTGCGCCGAGCGTGGTGTCAGCGTGGTGCATTGCCCGGAATCGAACCTGAAGCTGGCCTCCGGGTTCTGCCCGGCCTGCGCCCTGCAGCGTGCTGGCGTGAACCTGGCGATAGGCACCGACGGCTGCGCCAGCAACAATGACCTGGACATGTTCAGCGAGAACCGCACTGCGGCGATCCTGGCCAAGGCCGTGGCCGACGACGCCACCGCGCTGGATGCAGCCACCACGCTGCGCGCCTCCACCCTGGGCGGTGCCCGCGCGCTGGGCTTCGGCGAGCGCATCGGCTCGATCGAAGTCGGCAAGCAGGCCGACCTGGTCTGCGTTGACCTCTCGGCGCTGGAAACCCAGCCGCTGCACAACGTGCTGTCGCAGCTGGTGTACGCCACCGGCCGCCAGCAGGTCAGCGATGTGTGGATTGCTGGCAAGCCGAAGCTGGTGCAGCGCGAGCTGGTCGGCATGGACCTGCCGGGCATCATCGCCAATGCGCGCCAGTGGCGCGAGCGTATCCGTCATATCCGTGCCTGAACCCTGGCGCTGCAAGGACTACCCCATGACTGCCCCCCACGCATCCTCCAATTTCGATCAGGCCGAGCTGGACAAGTTCGCCGCGCTGGCCAACCGCTGGTGGGACGCTGATGGCCCGCAGAAGCCGTTGCATGCGCTGAATCCGGTGCGCCTGAAGTACGTGGCCGATCGCGTGCCGCTGCGCGGCGCACGCGTGCTCGACATCGGTTGCGGTGGCGGCCTGTTGAGCGAAGCGCTGGCCCAGGCCGGTGCCGACGTCACCGCCATCGACCTGGCCCCGGAACTGGTCAAGGTCGCGCGGCTGCATGCGCTGGAAAGCGGCGCCAAGCTCGACTACCGCGTCCAGGCCGCCGAGGACCTGGCTGCCGAGCAGCCGGGCAGTTTCGATGTGGTCACCTGCATGGAAATGCTCGAGCACGTGCCGGATCCGGGCGCGATCATCGAGGCCTGCAAGCGCCTGCTGAAGCCGGGCGGCCACCTGTTCCTGTCGACCATCAACCGCACCGCTGCCGCATTCGCGGTGGCGATTGTTGGCGCCGAGTACGTGGCGCGGCTGCTGCCCAAGGGCACGCACCACTACCAGGAATTCATCAAGCCGGCCGAGCTGGCACGCTGGCTGCGCGAGGCCGACATGCAGCTGGTGGATGTCAGCGGCATGGCCTACGAGCCGTGGCGCAACCATGCCCGCCTGAGCAGCCGCACCGACATCAACTACCTCGCCTACGCGGTCAAGCCGGCATGACCTCCGCCCGCTTCCCGCGCGCGGTGCTGTTCGATCTGGACGGCACCCTGCTGGACAGCGCGCCGGACTTCGTCGCCACGTGTGATGCGATGCTGGCCGAGCGTGGCCGTGCGCCGATCGATCCGGCACTGCTGCGCCCGGTGGTGTCCAAGGGCTCGCGCGCGATGGTCTCGGCAGCCTTCCCCGAACTGGACACGGCGGCGCGTGATGCGCTGATTCCGGAGTTCCTGCAGCGCTACGAGGCGTTGATCGGCCAGCATGCGGTGCTGTTCGATGGCGTGGCCGGCATGCTTGCTGCACTGGATGCCGCCGGTACGGTGTGGGGCATCGTCACCAACAAGCCCGAGTACCTGGCGCGCCTGATCCTGCCGCAGCACGGCTGGCAGCAGCGCTGTGCGGTGCTGGTGGGTGGTGACAGCCTGGCCGAGCGCAAGCCGCATCCGCTGCCGCTGCTGCACGCGGCGCAGGCGATCGCCGTTGCCGCCGAAGACTGCGTGTACGTGGGCGACGACGAGCGCGACATCATCGCCGCGCGTGCCGCGGCCATGCCGTCGGTGGCGGCACTGTGGGGCTATCGCCTGCACAGCGACGACCCGCTGGCCTGGCAGGCCGACGTGCTGGTCGAGAACGCCGGACTTCTGCAACTGGCCAGTCTCTGGCCGACCCGGCCGGCAGCCCCGGCCCAGCCGTAAGGAATGATGTAGTGAGCAGTACCGCGCTGGACAGTTTCCTCGACAAGTGGCGCAGCCGTTGGCCGGAATGGTCGGTGGCCGCCCCGTTCGTGGCCGAATCGCAACGCGAGCTTGCAGTGGCGTGGTTTGCGCTGCTGCAGGAGTTCGACGACATGCTCAATACCGGCGGCGATCCGTTGCCGGCCGACGCCAAGCTGGCGTGGTGGGGCGAGGAGCTGCGCAGCTGGGCTGCGCACAGGTCGCGCCACCCGTTGGGTCGCCTGCTGGAGCCGGTGCGTGCGCCGTGGGCGCAGCTGGCCGAAGCGCTGCCCGATCTGGTTGAAGCGCGCACGGTCGCGCTGGATGCGGCCGGTGCCGAGCGTGCGCTGGCCAATTACGCCGACGCGGTTGCCGCGGTGGAAGCGGCGCTGTTCAACGACAAGCCGCGCACCGGCGCTGGTCGTGCGGTGCAGCTGCAGACCCTTGCCCAGCGCCTGCAGGATGCCGGCGTGGCCGGTGTACCGCGCAGCCTGCTGGATGAGGATTCCAGCACGGCTGCGCAGCGCTGGGCGCAGTACCTGCTGAAGGGGTGGGGCAGTCGCGTGCCCGGCCCGCGCCCGCGCCGTGTGTGGTCCAGCCTGGCGCGCGCACGCGTGGCGGCGCAGGCCGCAGGCAAGCCGATCGAAGCCACCCCGGTGCGCACCCTGCTGCGCGTGTGGTGGGCTGCCCGCGGTTGATCGATTCTGGTGGGTGCGGACCTTGGTCCGCACGCTCCATGAGGTTGTGCCGACCAAGGTCGGCACCTACCACAGCGCGTTGCGCGCGTTATTTGCGTTCCAGCACCAGCAACGGGTCGATGCGGGTATCGAACCAGTTCATGCCCCAGTGCAGGTGCGGGCCGGTGGCGCGACCGGTGGCGCCGACCGCGGCGATCACCTGGCCCTGTTCCACCCGGTCGCCGACCTTCACGTCGATGCGCGACAGGTGCAGGAAGTTGGAGCTGACCCCGAAGCCGTGGTCGAGCAGCAGCGTGCCACCGGTCAGGTACAGGTCCGGGCCGGCGAAGGTGACGATGCCGGCGGCCGGTGCCTTCACCGGGGTGCCGGTCGGCACCGCGATGTCCATGCCGGAATGACCGGCACCAGGTTGACCGTTGTAGACACGCGCATTGCCGAAGCGGCCACTGATGCGGCCCTGCACCGGCCAGATGAAGGTCTGGGTGAAATCAGTGCGGTCGTCATCGCGGGCACGTGCCGCGGTCACCTGCGCCTGTTCGCGCTTGATCCGCTCGGCAATCGCCGGCGGCGGGTTCACCGTTTTCGGCGGCACGCCGTTGATCCGCTCGGTGGGCCAGTCGCGCGGCGTCACCGCAATGGTCGCCGTCTCGCTGCCACCATCGGGGCGCTGTACCTGCACGCGCAACGGGCCCTTCTCGTCGCGACCGATGCCGAACACCACACTGCCATAGCCGCTCACCCGCAGTTGGCGGCCGGCGTACTGCACGCGGCTGCCGGCGGGCACCTTGCCGATCACCAGCGCGCCCTGCGACGCGCTGGCCGGAAACACCACGCGACTGTCGATCAGGCTGCCGATGCCATCCTGCGCCTGCGCCGCCGGTGCGGTGAACAGGGGCGCGGCCAGCAGCAGCGCCCCGAACAGAAATACCTTGCGCATCAGCGGTCGTAGGTCATGCGCTGGCCGGCCGGTTCACCCACCAGTTTGCTGCCGTCCCACACCAATTGGCCGTTGACCCAGGTCGAGGCCACGCGCGAACGGAAGGTGGTGCCTTCGAACGGCGACCAGCCGCACTTGGACAGCACGTCCTCGCGCTTGACGGTGAATGGCACGTCTTCCACCAGCACCAGGTCGGCGAAGTAGCCTTCGCGCAGGAAGCCGCGTTCTTCCACGTCGAACAGCTGTGCCGGTGCGTGTGCGAACTTCTGCACCACCTGCTCGCGGGTCAGCTTGCCTTCGTGCACGCGCTCCAGCGCGGCCACCAGCGCGTACTGCACCAGCGGCAGGCCCGACGGCGCCTGCGCGTAGGGCTTCTGCTTCTCTTCCCAGGTGTGCGGGGCGTGGTCGGTGGCCAGTACGTCCAGCACGTCGTCGGCCAGCGCAGCGGTGATTGCTTCGCGGTCGGACACTTCCTTGATCGCCGGGTTGCACTTGATCAGGTTGCCCTTGGTCGCATAGTCCGGGCGCGCGAAGTGCAGGAAGTGCACGCAGGTTTCGGCAGTGATCTGCTTGCGGCTGCCGTCGGCGCGGATCAGTGGACCCTTTTCGAACAGCGCCAGCTCGTCGGCGGTGGAGATGTGCAGTACATGCAGGCGGGTGCCGTGCTTGCGCGCCAGCGACATCGCCAGGCGGGTCGACTTGATGCAGGCCTCGCGCGAACGGATGTCCGGATGCATGTCCGGGGTCAGCGCGTCGCCGTACTTTTCCTGGAAGGCCTTCAGGTTGGCATCGATCATCGGCGTGTCTTCGCAGTGCGTGATGATCGGGGTCGGGCATTCGCGGAAGATCGCATCCAGCGTTTCCGGGTTGTCCACCAGCATGTTGCCGGTGGAGGCGCCCATGAACACCTTCACGCCCGGGGCCTTCTTCGGGTCCAGCGCACGGATCGCTTCGAGGTTGTCATTGCTGGCGCCGTGGTAGAAGCCGTAGTTGGCCCAGGCGCGGCCGCGCGCGAGTTCGTACTTGGCTTCCAGGATCGTCGAATCCAGGGTCGGCGGGTTGGTGTTGGGCATGTCCATGAAGCTGGTCAGGCCACCGGCCACGGCCGCCGCCGATTCGCTGGCGATGTCGCCCTTGTGGGTCAGGCCCGGTTCGCGGAAGTGCACCTGGTCATCGATCATGCCAGGCAGCAGCCAGCGTCCGGCCGCGTCCACCACCTGCTCGCCATCGCGCGGCGCCAGCCCACTGCCGATCTGCGCGATGCGGCCGTTCTCGATGCGCAGGTCGCCGTCGAAGGTGCGGCCTTCGTTGACCATCCGGGCGTTGGTGATGAGGGTGGAGGACATGTCAGTGTTTTCCTGTGCAACGGCAAGAGGGGGCGTGGTTGGATTCGGGCACCGGGTCGAAGCCGCCGGGGTGGAACGGGTGGCAGCGGCCCAGCCGGCGCGCAGCCAGCCAGCTGCCGTGCAGCGGGCCGTGCCGCGAGATGGCTTCCATCGCGTATTCAGAACAGCTCGGCACGAAACGGCAGCGTGGCCCCAGCAGGGGGCTGATGAAGCGCTTGTAGAAGCGCAGCAGGGCAATGAGCAGGCGCGAGATCACCCAGTCATCTTATGCCAGTTGGCATGAAGGCCGCATTTGTGCAGGATGGGCCGTTGGTCGCATGTCGCCGATGGCCTGCGACCGGTACCAGCACCTTCGGGTGCTGGCCAGGTTCCGTACCGCGCAAGGCGGTCCGTGTTCGTCGGACTGCCTCCAAGGGCGCCTTGACTCCAGGACTGAATGGAGCAGGGGGTCGAGGTTGCTGCTGCGGGTCGGGTAGGCTATAAAGGCCCGCTTTCCCGGGCCTCGGGGAATCCAAGGAAGAGCGTTTCGTGGCTGCTAAAAAAACTGCAAAGAAGGCCGCAACGGCCGCCAAGAAAACCGCCAAGCCTGTTGTGAAGAAGTTGGCGGCAAAGCCCGTTGCCAAGAAACCGGCCAGCAAGCCGGCGACCAAGGCAGCGTCCTCGCAACCGGCGGCCAGGAAGGCCACCGCAAAGAAAACGCCGGTCAAGGCAACCAAGCCGGTGGCGAAGAAGGCTGCTGCGCCCGCCAAGGCCAAGCCTGCCGCTGCCAGCAAGAAGGCGCCGGTGATGAAGAAGGCCGCCAGCAAGGCCGCGCCGGTGAAGAAGGCCGCCGCCAAGCCGGTGGCGAAGAAGGCCGTAGCCAAGCCGGCGCCGAAGGCGGTGGTGAAGAAGGCTGCGGTCAAGCCGGTCGCCAAGCCTGCGGCAAAGAAGGTCGCTGCAGCTAAACCGGTTGCCACGCCTGCCGCTGTAAAGAAGGTTGCCAAGAATGTTGCCGCGCCGGCCGTCAAGCCGGCCCCGGCCCCAGTAGTGAAGTCCGCACCGAAGCCTGCTGCCAAGCCGGCTCCGGCCAAGCCTGTCCCGGCCAAGACCGTGGCAGTGGCAGCAGCCCAACCGGCTTCCAAGCCGGCCCCGGCCGCCGCTCCTGCCGCTTCGAAGGCCCCGCAATCCAAGAATCCCGTGCCCGTTTCGAAATCGCCTGCCAAAACCGCCGTGAAATCCGATTCCGCCCCGAAGACCGTGTCGCGCCCTGTCGGCAAGGTTGCCGTGGCCGTCGCCGCCCGCTCGGCTGCACCGGCCCCGCGCAGCAAGTACAAGGTGGTCGAGTACAAGACCGACGAGGCCACCGGCCGCCCGATCCTGCCGGCTGGCTACAAGCCGTCCTCGGAAGAGGAATACATGAGCCCGCTGCAGCAGGAGTACTTCCGTCAGCGTCTGCAGAACTGGCGCGCGGACCTGGTGGAAGAGTCCAAGCAGACCATCGAGAATCTTCGTGAGGAAGTGCGTGACATCGGCGACGAAGCCGAGCGCGCGACCCGCGAGACCGAGAACTCGCTGGAACTGCGTACCCGCGACCGCTACCGCAAGCTGATCGGCAAGATCGACAGCACCCTGAAGCGCCTGGAAGCGGGCGACTACGGTTACTGCGTCGACACCGGCGAAGAAATCGGCCTGGAGCGCCTGGAAGCGCGCCTGACCGCCGAGCGCACCATCGACGCCCAGGAGCGTTGGGAGCACCTGCAGAAGCAGCAGGGCGACTGATTCCTGCTCGTTGTATGGTCATGCGAAAAACCCGGCCTCGGCCGGGTTTTTTGTTGGGTTCGAGTTGGCTGTGTAGAGCAGCGCCTTCCGGGTATCGGGTGGAGCCTGCGGGTGGGGCCGGGCAGGACACGCTGCAAGTACATCCCTGTAAGCTCGGCCGCGGCATCCATGCCGCGGACGGTCCCGCCCGGACCCACCCGCAGGCTCTCGACGGTTTCCTGCGTGCGCGGCCGATGTAGAGTCGAGTCCACGCTCGGCTCAGGCCGACAGGAGCGGTCATGCGTGCGCTCGCGGCTGTTGAGTCCGCCTTGTAGCGAGCCGAGCACCGCAGGGGAATCAGGGGCGAAGAGGCGCGGGTGTCCGAGCGAAGCGAGTTCCGCGCCGTCCCCTGATTCGCCGAGGAGCGCAGGGCACCGGTGCGCAGCACCGGCTCGCGGATGGCGGAGCGTTTCTTTGGTTACTTTCTTTTCGCGAAAAGAAAGTGACAAGCCCAATCATCGAGGGAGAGCAACGGCCCCAGCCAAACGCCCGGCGCCGCCGAATCCGCTGTTCGCAGCGTCACTGCAGGTCGCGAAGATTCAGTTTCCGCAATGTCGGGTTCTTCCACGCCGTGATCCCGGCCACGCTCAGCACCGCGAACCCACCCAGCACCACGGCCGGCACCAGGCCGAGCAGCTTCGCCATCGTGCCGGCATAGAACGCGCCCAGCTCGTTGGACGAACTGATGAAGATGCCGTTGATTGACGACACCCGTCCGCGCATCTCTTCCGGCGTGGCCAACTGCAGGATGGTCGATCGGATCACCACCGAGACGCCATCGAAGGCCCCGTAGAACAGCAGGATCAGCGCCGACAGCCAGAAGTGCTGCGACAGGCCGAAGCCGATCACGCACAGGCCGAAACCGGCCACCGCGAACAGCAGTACGCGGCCGGCATTGCGGTGCAGCGGGTGGCGGGCCAGCCACAGGCCCACGCACACCGAACCGAGCGCCGGCATCGCGCGCAGGATGCCCAGGCCTTCCGGGCCGTGGTGCAGGATTTCGTGCAGGAACGCCGGCAGCATCGCCACCACGCCGCCGAGCAGGACCGAGAACATGTCCAGCGCCATCGCCCCGACCATGATCCGGTTGCCGACCACGAAGCGCGCGCCTTCGGCGATGCTCTTGAAGATCGGCGCGGCGGGACCGGTGTGCACCGGTTCTTCCACCTTCAATGTAGCCAGGCAGGCCATCGCCACCAGCGCAAAGGCCGTAGCCACCGCGTAGGAGAGGCCCTTGCCGCCGAAGCCGACCAGCACGCCACCCAGTGCCGGACCAGCCACCATGCCGGCCTGGAACACCACCGCGCCGAGTCCGGCGCCGCGCGCGAACTGATCGCGGGCCAGCACGCGGGCGAACAGCGCGTTGTAGATCGGCGACAGGAAGGCGCGGACCATGCCGGTCAGGGCAATGGCTGCATAGATGGGCCACACGCCTTCAAACGGCAGCCAGCCCTTGGCCACGCTGGTCAGTACCAGCGCGGTGGCGATCAGCCCGGAACAGGCCGCCATGCCCAACCGGCGCCGCGGCAGATGGTCGACCAGGTAGCCGGCGAATGGCGCCACGCAGAAGAACGGCAGCACCTCGGCCAGGCCGATCAGGCCCAGCGAGAACGGATTGCGGGTGACTTCGTAGATGTGCCAGCCGACGGTGACTGCCACCACCTGGTAGGACAGCATCGCGAAGATGCGGTAGGCCAGCAGCTTGGCGAAGCCGGGCCGGGACAGCAGGCCCAGCGCGGTGTCTTCGGCTGTGGCAGGCTCGCTCACGACGGGTCGCGCTGCAGCTGGGCCTGCGCGGTCTCGCGGATGAAGGCCAGCATCGCCGCCACGCCGTTGCTGCGGGTGGGGGAGAGGTGTCGGGCCAGGCCGATGTCCTGGATGTAGCTGGGCTCGGTATCCAGGATCTCCTGCGCCGAGCGCCCCGAGTACACGCGCAGGGCCAGGAAGATCAGGCCGGAGACGATGGCCGAATCACTGATGGCGTGGAAGCGCAGCGACTGTGCGTTGCCTTCCGGCACGATCCAGACCATCGACTGGCAGCCGAGCAGGCGGTGCTCTTCGGTCTTCCATTCTTCCGGGAAGGCGGGCAGCTTGCGGCCGAGGTCGATCAGGTACTGGTAGCGCTCGGACCAGTCGCCGAAGAAGCCGAATTCCTCGGCGATGGCGGCCTGGGCCTCGGCAGCGGTGGGTTCAAGCGGGAACGGGGAGTCGGTCACAACAGTCTCTACGGTGGGGCGTGGCCGGCGTACCGGCCACGGGGCAGGGCAGGTCAGCCGCGCTTGCGCGACCAGCGCACGCCCTGCGGGGTATCTTCCAGCACGATGCCTTCGGCGGCCAGCTGGTCGCGGATGGCATCGGAACGGGCGAAGTCGCGCGCCTTCTTGGCAGCGGCACGCTCGTCGATCAGGCCCTGGATGCGGGCATCGTCGCCGTCATCGCCAGCGGCGGTGCCGAACCACTGTGCCGGGTCGGCCTGCAGCAGGCCCAGGGCCAGGCCGGCACCGAGCAGCTCGCCCTTCAGGCGCGCCTGTTCGGGCGGGTCGGTGGCTCGGCGTGCGTCGGCAGCGATGCGGGCCACTTCGGCCAGCGCCTGCGGGGTGTTCAGGTCGTCATCCAGGGTCGCCTCGACCGTGGCCGGGATCACCACGACCGCCTCGACCGACGCCAGTTCGCGCAGGGTGCCGTACAGGCGATCCAAGGTGCGCACCGACTGCTCGATCAGGCCATCGGACCAGTCCAGCGGCTGCCGGTAGTGGGCCGACAGCAGGGCCAGGCGCAGCGCTTCCGGCGGATGCTGGCGCACCAGGTCGTGCACGCGCTCGATGTTGCCCAGCGACTTGCTCATCTTGGCGCCGCCGAAGTTGAGCATGCCGTTGTGCAGCCAGAAACGAGCGAAGATCTTGCCGCCGTGGGCGCATTCGCTCTGCGCAAGCTCGTTTTCGTGGTGCGGGAACTGCAGGTCGACGCCACCGGCATGGATGTCGATAGTCTCGCCCAGATGAGCGGCGGCCATTGCCGAGCATTCGATATGCCAGCCCGGACGGCCACGACCCCAGGGCGACGCCCAGCCGGGCAGGTCGTCGCTGGACGGCTTCCACAGCACGAAATCACCCGGGTCGCGCTTGTACGGGGCCACGTCGACGCGGGCGCCGGCCAGCATTTCGTCCGGGTCGCGGCGCGAGAGCTTGCCGTAGCCTTCGAAGCTGGCCACCGCGAACAGCACGTGGCCTTCGGCGGCGTAGGCATGACCATTGGCGATCAGCTGCTCGATCATGGTGATGATCTGCGGAATGTGCGCGGTCACCTCCGGCTCGATATCCGGCGGCACCACGCCCAGCGCGGCCATGTCTTCACGGTAGGCGGCGGCGAACCTGTCGGTGATGGTGCTGATCGGCACCCCCTGCTCACGCGCGGCGGTGTTGATCTTGTCGTCCACGTCGGTGATGTTGCGCGCGTAGCGCAGGCCACCGAAACGGCGCCGCAGCAGGTCGGCCAGCACGCCGAACACCACCGGGCCACGGGCGTTGCCGATGTGCACGTAGTTGTAGACCGTGGGGCCGCACACATACAGGGTCGGACAGGCCGGGTCGAGCGGGGTGAACGGTTCGAGCTGGCGAGTCAGGTTGTTGTGCAGGCGCAGGGTCATGGGGCTGTGGCTGGGGGACAAGCCTGTGATTTTAGAACGTGTCGGCCCCCTTTGGGGGCACCGCCTGCCACCGGTGGACGCCGGGGCCATCCAAGGTGGGGTGGGCAGGAGCAGCGTGGACGGGTAATGTTCAGCCCCTTGCGCTCGCCACTGCCTACACTATTGCCGTGTCCTTGCTCCCTTCGCCAATGAAATCCACCGCGTTGCTGACCCTGGCCTGCCTGTCGGCGCTGGCCGCCGTGGCCCAGGCGCAGGAGGCCGAGCCCCGCAACCGGGTGGTGATCGTGGAGAACGTGAAGTTCGACTACGCGCAGGTGCTGAACGTCGAGCCCGTGTTCCAGACCCTGCGCGCGACCCGCACCGAAGAACACTGCGAGCCGGTCTCGACCCGGACCCTGGCGCCGGTCAATGTCACCGGCGAGGAGCCGGTTGAGGACAAGGGCCGGATCAGCCGCTTCTGGGACTCGGTGCGCTCGATGTTCAAGCGCAGCGATGAAGAGGTCTCCGAGGACACCGCCGCCGAGTCACCCGCCCCGGCGCCGGCACCGGCCAACAATGGCCCGATGCTGACCCGTGACTGCCGTATCGTGCCGGTGGGGCGTGAATTCCGCAGGCCCATCGCCTACGACGTGGATTACGTCTACAAGGGCACCAAGTACCGCTCACGGCTGCCGGAAGACCCCGGCAACCGGCTCAAGATCCGGGTGTCGATCACCCCCTGGGTCGGCCCCGAGCAGGGCGCCACGGGCAATCCCTGATTCTGCGACCCCGGCCCCTTGCGTCGGCCCCGGCCGCATGCAAAGATGGTTGACCATGAAGCTCACCGACTTCCAGCACGACAGCAGCGCAGCCCGACAGGCGTCGGGCATGACCTCGCGTGCGCGTCGACCGGAACCCCACATTCTCGCTGGGTAACCGGAGCTTTTTGCTGTTCGTCCGAAAAAAACCCAGCCGCCCGGCTGGGTTTTTTCGTTTCTGCGTTCTGAAAGCTGCAACTGCAACCTTTTCGTTCCACCTTTGCTTCCTGTTTTCCCTTCCACCGCGTCGAACCCGGCGCCGCCACGCAAGGAAAGATGATGTCCCCCAAGCACTTCCTGAACACCCAGGACTGGAGCCGCAGCGATCTCGACGCGCTGCTGACCCAGGCCGCGCTGTTCAAGCGCAACAAGCTCGGCGACCAGCTCAAGGGCAAGTCGATCGCGCTGGTGTTCTTCAACCCGTCCATGCGCACCCGCACCAGCTTCGAACTGGGCGCGTTCCAGCTCGGCGCCCACGCGGTGGTGCTGCAGCCGGGCAAGGATGCGTGGCCGATCGAGTTCAACCTCGGCACGGTGATGGATGGCGATACCGAAGAGCACATCGCTGAAGTGGCCAAGGTGCTGGGCCGTTACTGCGACATCATCGCCGTGCGCGCGTTCCCCAAGTTCATCGACTGGGCCTACGACCGCCAGGACATCGTCCTCAACAGCTTCGCCAAGTATTCGCCGGTGCCGGTCATC
The DNA here is from genome assembly GCF_029840555.1 of Stenotrophomonas sp. GD03877. Taxonomy (NCBI): domain Bacteria; kingdom Pseudomonadati; phylum Pseudomonadota; class Gammaproteobacteria; order Lysobacterales; family Lysobacteraceae; genus Stenotrophomonas; species Stenotrophomonas sp. GD03877. Next base: position 143,827 of record NZ_JAOCCT010000008.1, read on the forward strand.
AACATGGAGACCATCACCCATCCGTGCCAGGAGCTGGCCCACATCATGGCCCTGCAGGAGCACTTCGGCACCCAGGACCTGCGTGGCAAGAAGTACGTGCTGACCTGGACCTACCACCCCAAGCCGCTGAACACCGCCGTGGCCAACTCGGCGCTGACCATCGCCACCCGCATGGGCATGGACGTGACCCTGCTGTGCCCGACCGCCGACTACATCCTCGACGACCGCTACATGGGCTGGGCCGAGCAGAACGTGGCCGAGAGCGGCGGTTCGCTGAAGATCAGCCATGACATCGACAGCGCCTACGCCGGCGCCGACGTGGTCTATGCCAAGAGCTGGGGCGCGCTGCCGTTCTTCGGCAACTGGGAGCCGGAAAAGCCGATCCGCGACCAGTTCAAGCACTTCATCGTGGACGAGCGGAAGATGGCGCTGACCAACAACGGTGTGTTCAGCCACTGCCTGCCGCTGCGCCGCAACGTCAAGGCCACCGATGCGGTGATGGATTCGCCGCAGTGCATCGCCATCAACGAAGCCGAGAACCGCCTGCACGTGCAGAAGGCGATCATGGCCGCGGTTGCCGGGCGCTGATTGTTTTTTGATCAAGCATCAGTCGAGCATGGCTCGACTCTACACAACCTGATTGGACATTACCCCCATGAGCAAAGACGTCGTTCTCGCCTTCTCCGGCGGCCTGGATACCAGCTTCTGCGTGCCGTACTTGCAGGAGCGCGGCTACAACGTGCACACCGTGTTCGCCGACACCGGCGGCGTGGATGATGAAGAGCGCGATTTCATCGAAAAGCGCGCCGCCGAGCTGGGCGTGGCCAGCCACGTTACCGTCAACGGTGGCCCGGCCATCTGGGAAGGCTTCGTCAAGCCGTTCGTGTGGGCCGGTGAAGGCTACCAGGGCCAGTACCCGCTGCTGGTCTCGGACCGCTACCTGATCGTCGATGCCGCGCTGAAGCGTGCCGCCGAACTTGGCACCAACATCATCGCCCACGGCTGCACCGGCATGGGCAACGACCAGGTCCGCTTCGACCTGGCCGTGAAGGCCCTGGGCGACTACCAGATCATCGCGCCGATCCGCGAGATCCAGAAGGAACACACCCAGACCCGCGCCTACGAGCAGAAGTACCTGGAAGAGCGTGGCTTCGGCGTGCGCGCCAAGCAGCAGGCCTACACCATCAACGAGAACCTGCTGGGCCTGACCATGTCCGGCGGCGAGATCGACCGTTGGGAAGCCCCGGGCGAGGGCGCCCGTGGCTGGTGCGCACCGCGGAGCGAGTGGCCGGAACAGGCCCTGACCGTGACCCTGAAGTTCGTCGAAGGCGAAGCCGTCGAACTGAACGGCAAGGCGCTGCCGGGTGACCAGATCCTGGCCCAGCTCAACAAGCTGTTCGCTCCGTACGGCGTTGGCCGCGGCGTCTACACCGGCGACACCGTGATCGGCCTGAAGGGTCGCATCGTGTTCGAGGCGCCGGGCCTGGTCTCGCTGCTGGCCGCGCACCGCGCGCTGGAAGACGCCGTACTGACCAAGCAGCAGAACCGCTTCAAGCCGGACGTGGCACGCAAGTGGGTGGAGCTGGTGTACGAAGGCTTCTACCACGACCCGCTGAAGACCGACATCGAAGCGTTCCTGAAGTCCTCGCAGGCCAAGGTCAACGGTGAAGTGGTGCTGGAAACGCGTGGTGGCCGCGTCGACGCAGTGGCGGTGAAGTCGCCGCACCTGCTCAACACCAAGGGTGCCACCTACGCGCAGTCGGCCGACTGGGGCGTGGAAGAGGCCGAGGGCTTCATCAAGCTGTTCGGCATGAGTTCGACGCTTTACGCGCAAGTCAACCGCTGAGCGGTTGACCACGCATTCCGTCTTAACCCTGCGCCGTTGGCGCGCCCCCTTCAACAAGAAGGGGGCTCTCCACCAGACGCATTACGGTAGCGCCGGGCCATGCCCGGCGGAATTCCACAGGATCTTTGATTCATGCTTGAACAGACGATCTCGCACCTGCAGGCGCTGGTGTCCTTCGACACCCGCAACCCGCCGCGTGCGATCACCACCGGTGGCATCTTCGATTACCTGCGCGCGAACCTGCCCGGCTTCAACGTCGAGGTGATCGACCACGGCGCCGGTGCGGTCAGCCTGTACGCCGTGCGCGGGACGCCGAGGTACCTGTTCAACGTGCACCTGGATACCGTGCCCGATTCGCCGCACTGGAGTGCCGACCCGCACGTGATGCGGCGCCTGGACGACCGCGTGGTCGGCCTGGGCGTGTGTGACATCAAGGGCGCGGCCGCCGCACTGGTGGCCGCAGCCAATGCCAGCGACGGTGACGCGGCCTTCCTGTTCTCCAGCGATGAAGAAGCCAACGATCCGCGCTGCATCGCCGCGTTCCTGGCCCGCGGCATTCCGTACGAAGCGGTGCTTGTGGCCGAGCCGACCATGAGCGAGGCGGTGCTGGCGCACCGTGGCATCAGCTCGGTGCTGATGCAGTTCGCTGGCCGCGCGGGGCATGCCTCGGGCAAGCAGGATGCCGCCGCCAGCGCGCTGCACCAGGCCATGCGCTGGGGCAACCGCGCGCTGGACCATGTGGAATCGCTGGCGTCTGCGCGCTTCGGCGGGCTGACCGGCCTGCGCTTCAACATCGGTCGCGTCGAAGGTGGGATCAAGGCCAACATGATCGCGCCGGCCGCCGAAGTGCGTTTCGGCTTCCGTCCGCTGCCGTCGATGGACATCGATGGCCTGCTGGCGACCTTCGCCGGTTTTGCCGAACCGGAAGCCGCGCTGTTCACCGAAACCTTCCGTGGCCCCAGCCTGCCGGCCGGTGACATCGCCGAGGCCGAGAACCGCCGCCTGCTGGCACGCGACGTGGCCGATGCGCTGGAGCTGCCGATCGGCAATGCCGTGGACTTCTGGACCGAGGCCTCGCTGTTCTCGGCCGGTGGCTACACCACGCTGGTGTTCGGCCCGGGTGACATCGCCCAGGCCCACACCGCCGACGAGTTCGTGACGCTGGAGCAGCTGCAGCGCTACACCGACGCCGTGCACCGCATCATCGCCGCCGGCGCCTGATTCTTCCCTTTCCGACGAAACCGAAATGTCTCCTGCCCTCCAGCCCCACCGCCAGACCCGCCAGACCATCGTGCGCCTGCTTTCCAGCATGGCCAGCGCGAAGGAGATCAGCCAGTACCTCAAGCGCTTTTCGCAGCTGGATGCCAAGCGCTTCGCCGTGGTCAAGGTCGGCGGCGCGGTGCTGCGCGACGACCTCGACGCGCTGACCTCCTCGCTGTCGTTCCTGCAGGAGGTCGGTCTGACCCCGATCGTGCTGCACGGCGCCGGCCCGCAGCTGGATGCCGAGTTGTCGGCCGCCGGCATCGAGAAGCAGACCGTGAACGGCCTGCGCGTGACCTCGCCGGAAGCGCTGGCGATCGTGCGCCGGGTGTTCCAGCAGTCCAACCTGCGCCTGGTCGAGGCGCTGCAGCAGAACGGCGCGCGCGCCACCTCGATCACCGGTGGTGTGTTCGAGGCCGAGTACCTGGACGTGGACACCTACGGCCTGGTCGGCGAGGTGAAGAAGGTCAACCTGGCGCCAATCGAGGCCAGCCTGCGCGCCGGTTCGATCCCGGTCATCACCAGCCTGGGTGAGACCGCCGGCGGCCAGATCCTCAACGTCAACGCCGACTTCGCCGCCAACGAGCTGGTGCAGGAACTGCAGCCGTACAAGATCATCTTCCTGACCGGCACCGGCGGCCTGCTGGACGAGCAGGGCAACGTGATCGATTCGATCAACCTGTCCACCGAGTACGACCACCTGATCGCGCAGCCGTGGATCCACGGCGGCATGAAGGTGAAGATCGAACAGATCAAGGATCTGCTTGATCGCCTGCCGCTGGAATCGTCGGTGTCGATCACCCGTCCGGCCGACCTGGCCAAGGAACTGTTCACCCACAAGGGCTCGGGCACGCTGGTACGCAAGGGCGAGAAAGTACTGCGCGCCACCGCCTGGGACGAACTGGACCTGCCGCGCCTGAAGGGCCTGATCGAATCCAGTTTCGGCCGCACCCTGGTGCCGGACTACTTCGAGAAGACCAAGCTGTTGCGTGCCTATGTCAGCGAGAACTACCGCACCGCGGTGATCCTCACCGACGAGGCAGAGGGCGTGTACCTGGACAAGTTCGCCGTGCTCGACGACGCGCAGGGCGAGGGCCTGGGCCGCGCAGTATGGAACGTGATGCTGGAGGAAACCCCGCAGCTGTTCTGGCGCTCGCGCCACGGCAACCCGATCAATCACTTCTACTACGCCGAGTCCGATGGCTGCTACAAGCAGGATCAGTGGAAGGTGTTCTGGTTCGGTGCCGATGGCATCGACCGGATCAAGACCTATGTCGATCATTGCGCGCAGCGCACCCCGAGCCTGCAGGGCTGAGCGATGAGCAACCTCGATGCCTGGAACACGGTTCCCACCCTGCGCGGCCAGCACGTAACCCTGCAGCCGCTGCAGATGGAGCACGTGCCGGGCCTGCGCGATGCGCTTGAAGGCAGCGGCCTGGACCAGCTCTGGTACACCCAGGTGCCGTCACCGCAGCGGGTCGAGCACTATGTGCAGGCCGCGCTGCAGGCGCAGGCTGAAGGCAAGGTGCTGCCCTTCGTGATCCGCGATGCGGCGGGTGAGATCATCGGCAGCACGCGCTTCTACGACATGGATGCCGGGGTGCCCAAGCTCAGTCTCGGCTACACCTGGTATGCGCCGCGTGTGCAGCGCACCGGCGCCAACACCGAAGCCAAGCTGTTGCTGCTGCAGCACGCCTTCGAGGCCATGGGCTGCATCAGCGTGGTGCTGGAAACCAGCTGGTTCAACTTTACTTCGCGTACCGCCATCGCCCGCCTCGGCGCCAAGCAGGACGGCGTGCTGCGCAACCACAAGCGGCATGCCGACGGCACGCCGCGCGACACCGTCATCTTCTCCATCATCGATGCGGAATGGCAGGGCGTGAAGCGCCACCTGCAGTACCGCCTGGACAGTCACGCATGAACGATTCGACTTTCACCCTGGGTATCGTCGGTGCCCGCGGCCATACCGGTGCCGAGCTGATCAAGCTGGTGGCCGCCCATCCGCGGCTGAAGCTGGCTTTCGTCTCCTCGCGCGAGCGCGCCGGGCAGCGCCTGTCCGATCACCATCCGGAATTCCAGGGTGACCTGCAGTACGAGAACCTGGACGCCGACGCGGTGGCCGCCAAGGGCGTGGATGCGGTGATCCTGGCCCTGCCCAATGGCCTGGCCGCGCCGTTCGTGGCCGCGCTTGAAACCGCGAAGCCGGACACTGTCATCGTCGATCTCTCGGCCGACTACCGCTTCGACAACAGCTGGTACTACGGCCTGCCGGAGCTGACCCGCGGCCGCTACAACGGCCAGAAGCACATCAGCAACCCGGGCTGCTATGCCACGGCAATGCAGCTGGCGGTGCATCCGCTGCTGGACCTGCTGGCCGGTCCGCCGCAGTGCTTCGGTGTCTCCGGCTACTCCGGTGCCGGTACCACGCCGTCGGACAAGAACAACGTTGAACTGCTGGCCGACAACCTGATGCCGTATGCGCTGACCAACCACGTGCACGAGCGCGAGGTGTCCGTGCAGCTGGGCGTGGCGGTCGAGTTCATGCCGCACGTCGCGCCGCATTTCCGTGGCATCACGCTCACCGCCAATCTGTGGCTGAACCGGGTGCAGACCCGCGAGCAGATCGTCGAGCGCTTCCAGCAGGCCTATGCCGGCGAACCCCTGATCGAAGTGGTGGATGAAGCGCCGTGGGTCAGCCGCATTGCCGGTCGCCACGGTGCCCAGGTCGGTGGCTTCACCCTGGCCCCGGGCGGCAAGCGGGTCGTGGTGGTGGCGACGCTGGACAACCTGCTCAAGGGCGCGGCCACCCAGGCCATGCAGAACCTCAACCTCGCGCTGGGCATCGACGAACTGACGTCGATCCCGCACTGAACACGCATTCCGGAGCCCCCATGGCAGACCTTCTTTGGCAGAAGCCCGGCGTCGCCGTCGACGCCCAGATCCAGACCTTCCTCGCCGGCGACGACGTGATCCTCGATCGCGAGTTCTTCCTGCACGACATCGCCGCCAGCGCCGCGCACGCACAGGGCCTGCAGCACATCGGCATCCTCAGCGCCGACGAGCTGGCCGGCCTGCTGCGCGAACTGGAGATCCTGGCGCAGGACTTCCGCGAAGGCCGCTTCGTGCTGGATACGCAGTACGAAGATGGCCACTCGGCGATCGAAGCGCGCCTGACCGAACGCCTCGGCGACGCAGGCCGCAAGATCCACACCGGCCGCAGCCGCAATGACCAGATCCTGGTCGCCACCCGCCTGTGGCTTAAGGAGAAGCTGCAGCGCGTGGCGCAGCTCAGCGCCGAGGTGGCCAAGGTCGCACTGGACCGCGCACAGGCCGAGAAGGACCTGACGATTCCCGGATACACCCACATCCAGCGTGCCGTGGTGTCCTCGGCCGGCATGTGGTGGGCGGGCTGGGCCGAGGCCTTCATCGACAATGCCATCCGCGCCCGTGACACCCATGCACTGATCGATGCCAACCCGCTGGGCACCGCCGCCGGTTATGGCGTCAATCTGCCGCTGGACCGCGAACACACCACGGCTGCGCTCGGTTTCGCGCGCATGCAGATCTCGCCGATCTACGCGCAGCTGTCGCGCGGCAAGTTCGAGTTGGCCGCACTGGAAGCGCTCGGTGGCGCCACGCTGGACCTGCGCCGCATCGCCTGGGACCTGTCGCTGTTCACCAGCGCCGAGTTCGGCTTCGTCGCGCTGCCGGCGCAGTACACCACCGGCAGCTCGATCATGCCCAACAAGCGCAACCCGGATGTGATCGAGCTGATGCGCGCCACCCATGCCAGCGTCGCCGCCGCACGCACTGAGATCGAACAGCTGCTGTCGCTGCCGTCGGGCTACCATCGCGACCTGCAGTCGTCCAAGGGCGCCATCTTCCACGGCTTCGGCCGCGGCCTGGCCGCGCTGGAGCTGCTGCCGGCGCTGCTGGCCAACCTGGAGTGGCGTGACGACAGGCTGCGCGCAGCGATCGACTCGGGCATGTATGCCACCGACGTTGCCGTGGAAGCGGCCGTGGCTGGCGTGCCGTTCCGCGAGGCCTACAAGGCCGCTGCGGCCGGTGCCGATAGTGCAGGGCAGGGGCGCACGCCGGAAGGCAGCCTGGCCGCCCGTGTGTCGCCGGGGTCGGCGGCCGACCTGCGCCTGGATGAACTGCGCGCGCGCTGGCAGGCGCTGTCCTGATGGCGGGCACGGTCTACCTGGTGCTGGCCATGCGCCGGCCCGATTTCAATGCCGCTGCCGTGCAGCCGCACCGTGACTTCCTCGATGCGTTGCAGGCGCAGGGCAAGCTGCAGCTGACCGGCGGCTTCGCCGATGGCAGCGGTGGCGCCTATGTGCTGTGCAACGTGGACAGCCTGGCGCAGGCACAGGCCATCGTCGCCACCGATCCGCTGGTGACGATGCAGGCCTCCGACCTGACCGTGCACGAATGGAACACTCGCTGAGAGCCTGACCGATGATCCAGCACGCTGCCCATGTCGCCTCGCCGTTCCCCGAACAAGCGCTGCCACCATGGCGGCGTGCGGTGCTGAAGGTCGGCAGCAGCCTGCTGGCTGCCGATGGCGGTGGCCTGTCGCCACGCCACGCGCTGGGCCTGGCTCAGTTCGTCTCGGCCAATGTACTGGCCGGGCGCGAGGTGGTGATCGTGTCGTCCGGCGCGGTCGCTGCCGGGCGCGCGATCCTGCCGCGGGCCGATGAGCCCGGTGCGGCGATGGCGGCGCGGCAGGCGCTGGCCGCGCTCGGCCAGGCCCAGCTGATCGGGCTCTGGCAGCGCTTCTTCGAGCGCCCGGTGGCGCAGGTGCTGCTGACCCACGACGACCTGCGCAACCGCCGCCGCTACCTCAACGCACGCGCTACCCTCAACGAACTGCTGCGGCTGGGCGCGTTGCCGGTGGTCAACGAGAACGACACCGTGTCGGTGGACGAGCTCAAGCTCGGCGACAACGACAACCTGGCCGCGACCGTGGCGGCGCTGGTCGATGCCGATGCACTGTTCATCGCCACCGATATCGACGGCCTGTACAGCGCCGACCCGCGCACCGTGGCCGACGCGCGGCCGTTGCACGACGTGCCGGAACTGAGTGACGAGGTGCTGGCGATGGCCGGTGGCGCCGGCTCACGGGCTGGTACCGGTGGCATGCGGACCAAGCTGGAGGCGGCGGCCAAGGCCGGTCGCCTCGGTATCGAAACCTATCTGTTCAATGGCCGCAGTGGCGATGTGGTGCGCGCGCTGGCACAGGATCGCCTGTTCGGCACCCGTATCCACGCTGCGCGCAGCCGCGAGGCCGCACGCAAGCACTGGCTGCGGCACGCGCCGCTGGTCGAGGGCGCGATCGTGATCGATGCCGGCGCGGCGCAGGCCATGCGCGAGAAGGGCGCCTCGCTGCTGCCCGGTGGCATCACCGGCGCGGAGGGCGTGTTCCGCCGTGGCGACATGGTGCAGGTGTGCTGGAACGCGCCGCAGGGCCGTGTCTGCGTCGCGCGCGGCGTCAGCCAGTACGCGGCCGATGATGTGCGCCGGATCGCCGGCCGCCATTCGCGCGACATCGAGGCCGTGCTGGGCTACAACTACGGCGGCAGCGTCGTCCATCGCGACGATCTGGTGCTGCCATGACCGGTTTGAAGGACTCCCCGATGAGCGACATCGAAACGCAGGCGCGTGCCTGCCGTGACGCGGCCCAGATCGTTGCCGGCCTCGACAGTGCGGCCCGCCGCACGCTGCTGCTGGCCATGGCACAGGCGCTAGAAGTGAATGCCGGGCTGATCCTTGCCGGTAATGCACGTGACCTCGCCGCCGCGCGCGACAAGGGCGTTGGCAGCGCCATGCTCGACCGCCTGGCGCTGGACCCGGCACGCCTGTTCGCGATGGCCGAAGCCGTGCGTGAGGTCGCCGCGCTGCCCGATCCCGTCGGCCAGATCACCCGCGACGATGTGCGTCCAAACGGCATCCGCGTGCAGAAGGTACGCGTGCCGCTGGGTGTGATCGCAATGATCTATGAGGCGCGCCCGAACGTGACCGCCGAAGCGGCTGCGCTGTGCCTGAAGGCCGGCAATGGCGTGATCCTGCGCGGTGGCTCCGAAGCGATCCATTCCAACACAGCCATCGCCCAGGCGTTGGCGGGCGCGCTCAAGGCCAATGGCGTGCCACCGGCGGCGGTGACCGTGCTGACCGACCTGCGCCGCGAAGCAATGCTGGAACTGCTGCAGCTGCATGAACTGATCGATCTGGCGATTCCGCGCGGCGGCGAAGGCCTGATCCGCTTCGTTGCCGAGCATGCGCGGGTGCCGGTGATCAAGCACTACAAGGGTGTCTGCCACCTGTTCGTGGATGCCAGCGCCGACCTCGGCAAAGCCATCGATCTACTGGTGGACGGAAAGTGCAGTCGTCCGTCGGCCTGCAATTCGCTGGAGACCCTGCTGGTGCACCGCGATGTGGCCGAAGCGTTCCTGCCGCGCGTGGCACAGGCGCTCGGCGAGCGCGGCGTGGAGCTGCGCGCCGACGAGGCTGCGCAGCCGTTGCTGCCGGGTAGCACCGCAGCCACCGATGCGGATTACGCCGCCGAGTTCCTGGATCTGGTGCTGGCCGTGCGGGTGGTGGATGACCTCGATGCGGCCATCGCGCACATCCGCCGCTATACCTCCGACCACACCGAAGTGATTGCGACCGAAGACGCGGGCCACGCCGAGCGCTTCGTCAGCGCGCTGCGCTCGGCGGTGTTGATGGTGAATGCCTCATCGCGCTTTTCCGATGGTGGGCAGTTGGGCCTGGGCAGCGAGATCGGTATTTCCACCACGCGCCTGCACGCCTACGGCCCGATGGGCCTGGAGGCACTCACCGTCGAACGATTTGTCGTGCGCGGTGAGGGGCAGACGCGCAAGTAGATCCACGCCATGCATGGATGCTCTTCGCGGTAGACCCCGGTGCCGACCAAGGTCGGCACCCACCAGGCCCAAGCGCCGACCAAGGTCGGCATCTACCAAGGCAAGTTCCGACCAGGGTCGGCACCCACCGGGTTGTCGGGCTACACCACCTCGCGGCGGATGCCGATCGGCCGCGCGTGATCGTCCATGTGCAGCGTGGCGGCCTTGCAGCCGAGCAGGCGCTCGGCCAGGCCGGTGCTGGCCCCCAGGTCGGCGGCCACTTCGTTGAGGCTGGCCAGCGGCCGCGGCAGGCGCCGGTCGTGGCCACGGAAGCGCGCGCGGTTGTACTCGGCCCAGCCGATCAGCAGCACGCTGGCACACAGCAGCATCAGCGGCAGCGCCACCAGCACGTACGGGTCGAACTGGTTCTGTCGTTCGTACAGCTGCCGCCAGGCCAGCTGTCCACCGATCAGCCACGACACCAGGGTCACCAACGGTGCCCACAGGTAGAAGTAGAACCCCCAGAACGCGAGGGTGACGAAGCCCCAGGCGGTGCGCTGGAAGCGTGGTTGGCGATGCGGCTTGCGGATCATCCGCGAGTCGAAGCGGTTGGACGGGCGTTGTGCGTTCATCGGATCCCCCGATCGGGACTGGTCCAGGTGGCGCGCTTGCCGCGACGGCGCAGAAGGGTTTTCGGCAACGCCACCAGGGTGGTGGAAAGGCTGATCAACCAGTACGCCATCGGGTACCAGATGACCCAGAAGTAGTTGCGTCCAATCTGTGTTTCGTAATGACGGTCGATGATCAGGCTGCTGGCGAACTGCAGCAGGCAGACCAGGGCCAGGATCACGCCATGCCATTCCGGCAGCAGGCTGGCGATATGCAGCTGGGGCGGCAGTTCGATGAACTTGCCCAGCGCCCATAGCACCACGATGAACAACATGGTGTAAGCCCAGATCACGCTCAGCACGTACTCCAGCAGTACGCCCCACATGCGCCGCTCCTTCCAGTGCAGCAGCGAGCGGGCGTGGCGCAGCATCACCTCCACGCCACCCTGGGCCCAGCGCAGCCGCTGCCTCCACAGCCCCTTCAGCGTTTCCGGCATCAGGATGAAGCACAGTGCGTTGGGTTCGTAGCGGATGTCCCAGTGCGCCCGCTGCAGGCGCCAGCTGATGTCGATGTCTTCGGTCACCATGTCGTCCGACCACCAGCCGACCTGATGCAGGGCGGTACGACGGAAGCCGGCGATCACGCCGGAGATGGTGAATATGCGCCCGTACACCCGCTGCGCGCGCTTGATCATGCCGATGATCGAGGAGAACTCGGCCACCTGCAGGCGCCCGAGCAGCGTGGAGCGGTTGCGGATGCGCGGATTGCCGGTCACCGCGCCGACCCGGTTGCCGCTTACCAGGTGCCAGATCATCCAGTGCAGCGCGTGCTCCTCCAGCATCGCGTCGCCGTCGATGCACACCAGGTACTCCGAACGCGCGGCGAGTGCACCCATGCGCAGCGCATTGGCCTTGCCCAGGTTGCGGTCCAGGTGCAGCACGCGCAGACGTGGGTGCTTTGCCGCCAGGGCGTCCAGCCGCGCACCGGTGTCGTCGCTGCTGCCGTCGTCGATGGCGATCACTTCGTAGTCGGCCGGGTAGCGCTGTGCCAGCGCCGCGCCGAGCGTGTCGTCGAGGTTCGCGGACTCGTTGTGACAGGGAATCAGCAGGCTCGCGAACGGTGGATCGACCATCAGCGGCGGGTCGTTGCGTGGACGCGAATGGCGTTCGCGCCGGAAGTAGTAATACAGGCCGCCCGACATCCAGAAGAACGCCATCACCATCGGGTAGTAGAAGGCGAACTGGAACAGGACCTGCAGCAACGGATGCATGTCCATGTCACTTCTCCGGGTACGGGAAGTTGCCGGCGGACATGGCCGCGCGGGCATCGCGGGTGGAGGGCTGGTCGGCGATGAAGTCGTCCGGGTACCAGGCGAAGTGGTGCACGCCCTGCGCCTGCAGCTGGCGGATCTGCGCGCGCAGGCGCTCGGCGGGAATCGGTTGCCCGCTGCGCCAGTCGACGGTCTGCAGTTCGAACAGGGTGTGCTGCAGCTGTGGGTCATGCGCACGCACCGCGGCCAGCAGCTGGTCGAGCCAGCGTTCCGGACGCTTGCTGCCTTCCATCCACGGCATCGCCATCAGTGCGGTCTGGTCGTAGGCCTTGTTGAACAGGTCCAGGCGTTGCGCGAACCAGGCTTCGCTCTGCGGGCGCAGTACCGGCTCCGCGTACAGGTTGCGCACCGTGGCCAGCTTCGGTCGCCAGCGCTGCGCGCTGTTGCGCAGTGCCAGGGTGAAGTCGATCAATGCCTGCGTGCGTGCGCTGCCTCCATCGCCGGCCGCCAGCGTGGGCAGCTCGGTGTCGCGCAGATAGCCATCGTCATGGAACAGCAGGCCTTCGAAGTAGGAATTGATCGCCAGGTCCTCGTAGATGTCGAGCATGATCTGGCGCGCTTCCGGCTTGGTGAAGTCCAGCCGGTACATGCCGTCAGGATCGCCGTTGTGGATCGCCAGCGCTTTGCGCTGCACCGGGTCGGGAAGCTCGAAACCCAGCACCGGCAGCCACGCATACACTTTCACGCCCGCGCGTGATTTCAGCTGCCAGGCAACGCGGCTGAACAGGTCCGCGCGCATCGGCATGTGGCGGTTCGGGAAGTACAGTGCATCGGCGGTGTTGTTGCCGTCCGGATCGGCGAACGCCTGCAGGTAGACGTGCGTCGGCTCGATGCGCTTGACCCGCTCGATCAGTGCATCCAGATTGCGCGCCTGCTGTGCGGGGTCGGGGTCGTACACATCATCCAGGTCGATCTGCAGGGCGCGGATGCCATCGAGCGCGACGTCGCGGCGCAGTTCGTAGGCCAGCCCCTCCACGGTCGGGTTGTCGCTGACCAGGAAGCGCGCCAGGCCATGCAGGTCGCTGGCCACCGGCGTGCTGCGGCCTTCCAGATCGAAGGACACCGGCATGCCCAGCTGCTCGGCGATGTCGTTGCTCAGCTGGTTGTAGGCGGCATAGGGCCAGACGATGGCGCGCGGGCGCACGCCCAGGTGCTGCTGGATGCGTTGCACGCTGCGGCCGAGATCGGCGCGCAGGCGCTGCTCGTACTGTGGCTCGCTCTCGTAGCTGTGCGTAGCCGGGCTGTAGATGCGGGTCACGACAGCAGGGGTGGAATTTCCCTGCGGGTTGGCAAGCACCCCGTGATGCAGATCGTCGGTATGGCTGGCCACCTCGATCAGGCCGCTGTCGTGCATCTGCTTCAGCTGTGCCCAGGTGATGAAGTCGTCGCGGCCGAACGGGCGGTAGCCATAGTCGATGGTGCGGCCCGGTGCCATGTCCACGTAGTCGGTGATCACCGCCACCAGCGCCGGATAGCGGTAGGCCTGCAGCAGCGGGAAGGCCTTGTCGTAGACGCTGCGCAGGCCGTCATCGAAGGTCAGCAGTACCGGTTTCGGAGGCAGCGTGGCGCGTCCCTGGGAGGCGTCGATCACCTGCGACAGCGACACTGGGTGGTAGCCGTGTGCCCCCAGCCAGTCCAGGTGGGCGGCGAAGTTCTGCGTGCTCACCGCATAGGTATCGGCATCCCCCTTGGCTGCGACCTGGTCGCGGATGTCGTGGTAGCTGAGGATCAGCAGGCCGTTGTCGATCGCATCGAGATGCAGGGCCTGCTGCGCGAATGCCGGCGGTGCGCTGGCGAGCAGCAGGAGCACGATCAGTCGCAGGATGCGGGCCATGTCAGTCTCCCCAGCGCAGTGCGGCTTCGAAGCCGATATGGCGTTCGCGATGGCCGTCGTAGACCGGCCGCGACCAGCGCACGCCATACTCGAACACGCGGCCCTGGCCCAGCTGCCACTCGTGCATGTACGACACCGACGGCACCAGCGCACTGCCGAAGCCGTCCTGCCAGTAGTCGCCCAGCGAGACGGTCAGCCGGTGCCGGAAGTGACGTTCGTAGTGGCGCCACAGCTGCTGGTCGATGCGCAGGCCGATCTCGACCATGCGGTCGCGCTTCGGGTTGAAGTAGGGGGCATCGTCGCGGCTGCCACGACTGGTGTAGGCACTGGCCAGGCCATCGATCAGCCACCGTGGGCGGGTCAGCAGGCGCTGTTCAAGGGCGGTGCTGAACAGTTCGCGATGGTTGCCATCGTCGTAACGGAAGCGACTGGCGCCGAACACCCAGTGCGTGCGTTCGCTGCGCCGATAGTCGACCTGCGCACTGACGCTGTCAGCGGTGATGCCGGCCACGCGCGCCTGCATCGATGCTTCCGGATCATTGCGTGCGGCGATCAGTCCGGCATGCCAGTAGTCGTTGAACTGCCAGCCCACGCCGACGCGCAGCCCGGTATCGCCAATGTGGTCGTTGGCGCGCAGTACCGCTGCTTCCGCATCCAGCCGGCTGAAGCGGTAGCGTACGCCCGCGCCCAGCCACAGCGGGTCGATGCGCTGGTCCTGGAAATCGACCGAGCGCCGGTCGGCGAAGGCGAACAGCCGCCAGCGATCGTCGAGTACAGGTGTCTGGATCTCCATGCCATAGCGGCGGTCGTCGTTGCCCAGCGGCGAGGTGCCACCACCGCCGGAACTGCGTCCGATGTCGGTCCATGCCTTCAGCTGCCAACCGCGATGCGCGCGCCAGGCCTGGTCCATGCGTTCGACGGCGGGCTGGGTGGGGTAGCGTGCAAGCAGATCGTCGTGCAGCGGTCGCGCCAGGTCATCGCGCTGCAGAGCGACGTAGGCTTCCTGCATGCCCAGCCGTGGCTCGATGTCGCGCGGGTCCAGTGCATGCGCCATTTGTTGCCGCTGCAGCGCCCTGCGTGGCCAGCCGCGCATCATGTAGACGCTGCCCAGCGCACTCTGCAGGCCGCCGTTGCCCGGTGCGATGTCGACCATCGATTCCAGATCGCGCTGCGCGGTGGGCAGGTCACCGCTGTAAGCGCGCACCATCGCCAGGTTGAGGTCGGCCTCGTAGCGCGACCAGTTTGGATACGGCGACTTTCCGTTGCTCCAGCGCCAGGCAGGTTCCTTGTCGCGCCATGCCTGCAGCAGGTCGACGGCCTTTTCCTGCTGCTCGCTTTCCAGGTAGGCGTAAGCCAGTTCCGAATGCGAGGCGTCGCGCGTTGGATCGCCGGCGACGGCCGCCTGCAGCACCGGAATGGCTTCCTCAGGATGCAGGGTGCCCATCAACGAATCGCCCACTGCGGGCAGCACATAGTCGGGCAGGGCATGGCCTTCGGCCTGCAGTGCGCGGGCTTCCTCGCGCACCTGCGCATGGCGGCCCAGCCGGTTGAGCAGGATCAGCCGGTCCAGGCGGATGCGCAGTGGCGCCTGCGCGGGTGGGGTGCCCTCTGCGCCGACGTAGCGCTGCATGCGCGCCAGGGTTGATTCGGCCTCTTCCAGCCGGCTGTCTTCGCTGCTGCTGTAGGCCAGGCTCCAGACCACCAGCTTGGCCAGGTAGTCGCCTTCGATGCGTTGCTTCTGTGCAGCGTCGAACAGCTGCGGGCGCTGCTGGAGCAGCTCCCAGGCGCGCCAGGCATTGCCGATGTCACCCAGGGTCAGGACGCGCAGCTTGAACAGCAGATCGTCGTTGGGCTGCTGCTGGCTGGCGCGCTCGATCGCACCGAGGGCATCCAGCCAGCGGGCCTGGTCGCGGTAGCGGCCGATCTCGGCCAGGGCCGCCTCGCGGTCGGGCGGGGCAGCACTGCTGGCCCAGGCCAGGGCGGTACAGGCAAGGCCGACGCAGAGCGCCAGCCGGCGGTGGACAACCATTGGGGACCCCCTTGGCTTCCGAACCAGACAACCTGAAAAATGTGACGCACATCACATGCCAGATTTTGGGATGGCCGTGGCCTGCGTCACTCCCCTCGCGAACTCCCATCCAGCAGGGATGGGCGGAACCAGGACAGCGACCTGCAATGTCTTGTCTGAAACGAGAGTCCCCCGCACACCGAGTGGTGGCCTGGGCGGCGCTGCCGCCCCCATGCCCGATGCCGGCACACGGCAAGGATGGGCATTCGTGGGCACTATCCGCCCGGAATTGTCAGCCCGGCGTCAAAATGCGCAAACGGGCTGACGAGCGGTAGGCGGGGCCGGCGTGCGGCCCCTCAACGGCTTACCAGAGGTCTTCCAGCTTGCGTGGCTTGCAGGCCACCCAGGAGGCGCACAGCATCAGGGTGGCGCAGCCGAACAGGAAGCTGAACGGGATCGTCCAGCCGTCGCTGACGGTGTGCAGCCAGCCGACCAGGAACGGCCCCAGGCAGCTGAAGCTGTAGCCCACACCCTGCATGAACCCGGACAGCGCCGCCGAGCCGGTGGGGGTGCGGGTGCGCAGGTTGATCAGGGTCAGCGCCAGCGGGAAGGTGGACGGACCGACGCCGAGCAGGCAGGCCCACAGCAGCGGCGCCTTCATGGGGGCCAGCAGCAGGCCGGTGAAGGCGATCACGAACGAGAAGAAACCGATCAGCACCAGCGGGAACGGGTTCTGCATGCGAACCGCCATCGACGGAATGACCAGCGACGGCAGCAGGCCCAGCGCCGAGAACACTGCCACCATCACGCCGCCGAACGCGGGCGTGCCACCGGCCTCGACCACGATGCGCGGCAGCCAGGTGAACATCGAGTAGGTCATCAGCGAGGTCATGCCGAACATCAGCGTCATGCTCCAGCCCAGCGACGTGCGCCAGACCTTGCCATGCGGCTGCGCGGTGGGGTCGGTGGCGTCGGCCTGCGGCTTCGGCGCGCGCTTGGCCAGCACCAGCCAGGGCAGTGCGGCGGCCAGTGCCAGCAGCGCCCACATGCCCAGCGACACGCGCCAGCCGGCAGCGTTGGCCATCGGCACCGCGAGCAGCGCCGGCAGCATCGTGCCCAGCTGCAGCACGCTGATGTAGAGCGTACTCATGGTGCCGACCTTGTTGGCGAAGTAACGCTTCACCAGCGGCGGCACCACCACGTTGCCGATGCCCATGCCGGCCAGCGCCAGCACCGAACCCAGCAACAGCGTACCGACGTTGCCGGCGCTGGAACGCAGCAGCAGGCCGGCCATTGCCATCACCATTGCCAGCAGGGTGGTGCGTTCCAGGCCCAGGCGCCGCGCCAGTGCCGGCGTGGCCACGCCGAACAGCGCGAACGAGGCGGTCGGCAGCATGCCCAGCACGCCGGTCATGGTGGTGCCGAAGCCGAACTGCTGGCCGAGCACGTCCAGCAGCGGGGTGATCGAGGTGACCGCAGTGCGCAGGTTGACTGCTGCCAGCAGGATCGCGGCAAACGCGAGGACGCGACCGTGCAGCAGCGACGGCGAATCGGAAGTGGAGGAACTCATCGGTGGTCCTTGCAGGTGTCGCACGCTGCGGCAACGGCATGCAGCGCCGGCATCGGTCTACGCCGAAGCGGCAGGTGGGGGGGCTGCAGGTGGGCCGGCAGCGCGGCCATTGTACGTGTGCGGTCCGGCAAGG
Organism: Stenotrophomonas sp. GD03877; assembly: GCF_029840555.1. Taxonomy (NCBI): domain Bacteria; kingdom Pseudomonadati; phylum Pseudomonadota; class Gammaproteobacteria; order Lysobacterales; family Lysobacteraceae; genus Stenotrophomonas; species Stenotrophomonas sp. GD03877. The sequence goes on from NZ_JAOCCT010000008.1 coordinate 161,283, forward strand.
TCCCGTCATGCGGGCGCGCCGGGCGCTGGATACAAAAAAGGGCCGGTGTCAAGCCCTTCGTGCAAATCACGCGAGGCTTGAAACCATATACGGGGCAATAGGTTAGCTCTGTTTCGTGCCGCTTGCAGGGGATGCGGCGTTGTGGGCTGGGAGCCACATGAGAGCCCTGGGAAAGCAAGCCGGGTCGCGCTGTAGCGGTGACGATTGCCAAGGGACGGTGGGCTTATTCGGTCATCATAGCCCAATGGTTGGCTGCGCTCCAGAACTAAGAACGTGCAGCGTTGGCGGAACCTTCAAAGGATGGCGGTAGCCCCGAACCCTAATCAACAGCTTGACCTGAGCCGGCGAGATCGGCTTTGACTTCTGCTCCAATGCATAAAAAGTGTCCGCAACACCGTTTGAGGGACATGCAACAAGGTGTATAGTCAAGAGCAGCAAAAGTTCACTGTATCTTTCCGGTCACCATAGGGGGAAAAATGGCTGATAAAAAAGTAGTTTTCATTGCATTCGCTATCGAGGACGAGAGGCAGAGGGATTTCCTTAAAGGACAATCGTTGAGTCCACGAGCTCCTTACGAATTTGTAGATATGTCGGTTAAAGAACCGTATGACAAGGATTGGAAAGATCGCGTCCGCACTCGCATCAGACGGTCTCACGGTGTAATAGTGCTGGTGAGCAAAAATTCTCTCAATTCAAGCGGTCAGAAATGGGAAATTCAATGCGCCAAAGAGGAAAATAAGCCGATTCGTGGAATCTGGGCCTATTCGACAGATCGAACACAAATTTCTGGCGTTACCACTTATGCGTGGAGTGACAAGAATATTAGCGATTTTATCGACTCGCTATAGGTCAAGGTCATGCGCAAAGCACTAATAGTAGGGATTGATCATTACGCAAATATAAATTCCCTCAGCGGCTGCGTTAACGATGCCCACTCTGTCAAGGCGGTTTTGGAGCGACACGCCGATGGGACTGTCAATTTTGCAACTCCCCGAGTGATAACTGGAACAGGTCCAGCCGACATTGTTGAAAAGCATTTCCTCAAAGATGCTGTACGAGAGCTTTTTAGCGGCGATGCAGATATTGCGCTGTTCTATTTTGCCGGGCATGGATACATTGAGGATACCGGCGGCTTCCTTTGCGCAGGAGATTGCAGAACGGGCGATGATGGACTTGCTTTGTCGGAAGTTATGACTCTAGCCAACAACTCTAGGGCAAAGAATAAAGTCATTATTCTGGACAGCTGCCATAGTGGTATTGCAGGAGACACCTCGAATCTGGCCGGATTTGCTGAAATAAAAGAAGGAACAACAATCCTCACTGCATCAACAGCAGAGCAATATGCCATGGAAGCTCCGGGCGGCGGCTCTGGTGTTTTTACAAACTTATTTGTTGATGCGCTTGGCGGGGCTGCTGCGAACCTTGTTGGCGATGTTACCCCAGGTAGCGTCTACGCTCACATTGATCAATCACTTGGCCCATGGGCGCAGCGTCCTGTATTTAAGACAAACGTTAAAACTTTTGTTTCTCTAAGGAAGGCTGCACCTCCAATTGGCCTGGCCGATCTCCAGGCCATAATAAGGCATTTCCCGAGTGCAGATTATCAATTACCCCTAGATCCCTCATATGAGCCGGAACGCTCCGAGGAACAGCGCAATGACCCAACCATTCCAGCGCCCAATCCAGTGAATAACGCTATATTCGCCATCCTTCAGCGATATGTAAAAGTTAATCTTGTTCGGCCTGTTGGCGCACCCCATATGTGGCACGCTGCCATGCAGAGAAAAGCTTGCGAGTTAACAGTGTTAGGTCAGCATTATTGGAATCTCGTAAAAGAAGGCTTAATATAGGTCTTGAAATGACAGACAACTTATCTCTATTGTCACGCAAAGATCTCATAGAGAAACTAGCCGCTATTGAACATGAACGCTGGGCTCATTGGCAAAGCTATCTGCATGAGCAATGTGTGCGTCAAGAAGATGGCTCGCTTATAATTCCCGCCAAGCTTGCAGAGCGTTGGGAAAAGCAAATAGCCACCCCATATACAAGCCTAAGCGATGAAGAGAAAAATAGTGATCGAGAGCAAGTTTATAGGTACTTGCCAGTTATAGAGTCAGAGCTAAGCTCGGATTGGAGATGAGTTCCGAGTCCTCTTAAGATGCTAAATTTATATATCTATTTTCGGATTTTCCTGAATCCCCGATCCCCCGCCATGAAGGCTTCCAGCATGTGCGGGATCAGCGTCGCTGCATCGACAGATTCGCCATAGGTTTGCGCATGGAGCTGCGCATAGCGGTCGAGTTCGTCTTTCAGACTGGCCGGGCATGTAAAAGTCAGCTTGACGCTGCTGCTGGACGGCAGCGGCCCCAGCCGCAATTTCTTGGTTGGCGTGCTCATCGTGATGTTCCTCGATTGAACATGAGCGGCTGGTAGGGGCGAAGCGTCAAATCGCGCGCAACGATGATCCGCACCGGCAGGCCCGGCCGCTCGGTCAAGGTGGGCTGGATGTTGAGGTTGCGCCGGGTCATCTCCTGCCCGACCTGATTGATGCTGTCCTGCGCGCTGTCGCGCCCGGCGATGATGATGCGGTCGCCGTCCTGGCGGTTCTCCGGCGCGGCCAGCTCGGCGCCAACGCCCAGCAGCGTGGTTAGCACCGCACCGGCGAAGATGCGATCCCAATGCCAATCAACGCCATCCTCCAGGCCGGCATAGCCGGCCGGGTCAGTGCCGGCCAGGTTGTCGAGCGTGAGCGAAGACGTGTCGGGCAGAATGATCCTGTTCCAGACGACTTGAACGCGGCTCTGCCCGTAACTGACCTGGCTGTTGTAGCGGCCCAGGATGCGCGAACCCTGCGGGATCAGCAGGAAGCGCCCGGTGGCCGTGTCATAGACCGGCTCCGTCACCGTGGCGATCACGTCGCCCGGCAAGTCCGACTTGATGCCCGTCACCAGCGCCCCGGCGACCACCGTTCCGGCCATGACCTGATACGGCGAGGCAGGCAGGGTCAGATTGCCGGAATTACGGGTTTCCGTGGTTCCGGCTTGCTGGAACGCCTCCTTCTGGTCTTGCCGGTTCTGTATGGCCGTCGGGTCGGCGGGCTGGGCCGCCGTCGAGGCCGGCCCGGCCGCCATCGGGTCGAATGCCGCATTGGCGGCGAAGCCCGGCGCGGCGGCGACCTGCGACTGCGCCACCGGCGCGGCGTCCTGCGCACCCGAACGGAAGAACACCGGCGAGGCTGCGGCTGACTCGGCCTCCTTGCGCAGCGCGTCGTTGGGGTCGTGGCCGGGGGCCGCGTAGGCGGCCGTCACCGGCTGCTGCGAGTTCACGATGGCCGGGCCAAGATCGCCGGGCAACGGCGGCCCCAGCTCCGGCACCGTGGGCGGCAAGGCCGGCGGCAGCTTGGAGTAGTCCGTCGGCAGCGCATCCAGCCCTTCCGACTTCGAGACGCGATCGACGTTGTAAAGCTCGGTCTGCTCGCCCGCACCGCGCCGCTGCGGTTGCAGCGACCACATCAGCGCGCCGAGCACGGCGACCGACAGGACGCCGGCGAGGATGGCCAGCGTGCGCCGGTTCAGGCGCGTGACCGGGCGCGGCTGGGCGCGCAGCGCCACCGCCTCGGGCGCGATCTTCCCCGCCTGCGGCGTGGCGAGGTCGGGAGTGTCGTCCTGGGTCATGGTCAGTTCCTCCGTGCCACGCCATCCGTGCGCTCGATCCGCACCACGTCGCCTTTGTCTCCACCCAGGCGCAGTTCGGCGGCGCCGAACAGCCGATCCACGATGTAGTACGGCGAGCGGAAACGGTAGTTCACCAGTTGCCCGTCGCCCTGCGCGCCGATCACGAACAGCGGCGGCAGCTCGCCCTGGGCGATGCCCGCCGGGAACTGGATATAGACCTTCTCGCCGTCATCGAAGGCGCGTAGCGGCTTCCACGGCGGATTGCTGCCACTGATCGCGTAGCGGAAGCGGATCTTCTCCAGCGACAGGCCGGTATCCACCGGCGCGGTCGCCTGTGCGGCCTGCGACTGGCGCTGCAAGGCCAGCATCCGGTCTTTCGGGTAGTCCCAGGACACCGACGCCATCCACGCCCTTTCCGTCGAAGTCAGTTCCAGCAGGTACGTCCGGCGGCTGGTGGTGATGACCAGGTTCGTCTTCAACCCGGAACGGATCGGCTTGACCAGCACATTGACGCGCAACTCGTCGCCGCTGCCGCTGGACGTGTCGCCCACGATCCAGCGCACGGTATCGCCGGCCGCGACCGTCACCAGTTCCTCGCCGGGCTGGAGCGAAACCACGGTCACACGCCCCGGCGCGGCATAGACCTGATAGAGCGCGCCATCGGTGAAGGGCCAGACTTGAATCGCATTGACGTAGCCTTCGCGTGTGGGCGCGATGCGCGCCTCTGCATTGGCCTTCGACACGCGCACGGTCTCGTCGGCCGGTTCCGGCGCGGGCTTGGCCTCGTCCACCTCCGGCAGCGGCTTTAGCTGCGCCGGCAGCGCCAGCGGCTCGGGAATGGCAACAACCTCCACCGGCTGGGGCGGTTCGGGCAGCGGCTGGGCCTGCACCGGCTCATCGAGCGAGATGGTTGGCGGCGGCTTGCCCTGAGTGGCGCAGCCCGAGAACAGGACAGTCGAGGCCAGCAGGATCAACGGCAAAGCGTAAAAGCGGAAAGGCAGGTTCATGGCTTGGCTCCTTCGGAAGAATCCAGTTCGCGGCTCCACGACAGGCCGTTGACGTAGATACCCAGCGGGTTCTTGCGCAGGCGCTGCTCGGTGCGCGGGGTTTGCAGGACGGTGGAAAGCACGGCGTTCCAGCGTTCGGTGCCGGCGGGTGCGCCATTGACGTACCGCTGTTCCGTCCAGCGCACGTTGAAAGATGTGTCGCTGGCGCGAACCACGCTGGTGATCTGCACCGTCACCGATTCGCGGCCGACGCGGGCGAACGGATCGTTCTTGCTGGCGTAATCGTTGAGCACGGCCGCGCCGCGGTCGGTGGTGTAGTCGTAGGCATCGAGCCAGTTCTGCCGCACGACGATGGGGTCGATGGACAGCGAGCGCACCAGACTGACGAAGTGCGCCAAGTGGTAGGCGATCTGCGCATCAGCCGGCTTGTATGGCGTGGCGGCCTCGCCGACCGCACGCACTTGTCCGGCCTGATCGACCTCGATGACGTAGGGCGTCACGATGGACTGCGCCGAGCGCCAGACCAGGCCGCCGGCCATCAGCAGCGCCAGCACCAGGCAACCGAAGGCCATCAAACGCCAGTTCTTCGCCTGCACGCGGGCCGAGCCGATGCGCTCGTCCCACACCTGGGCGGCGGCTTGATACGGGGTGGCAGGCTGCGGCGTATCGGCATAGCGCACCTGCGGTCGCTTGAATCGCATAAGGGTTCTCCTTGGTGGTCAGGTATCGGAATCGCGCAGGCTCGGGCCTTGCCCCGAGCCGCCGCCGTCGCCACCGCGAAGCGTGTGGGCGGCGGTGGTCGCGGCATGGGTGATCTGCTGGCGGCGGTGCATCCGCTTGGCCCAGGCGGGCTGCTCTTGCTTCTGCGAGCCGGCGGCGCCGTCCGCGCCGTCGCCTGCGGCGGATTGGCCGGACGCGGCCCCTGCGCCGTCATCGCCCGAAGATCCGTTCCAGCCGGAACGGAAGGAACTGGTCATCTTCTGCCCGGCGGCGGACGCGCCCGACGCGGCACGGCGGCCAGCGGCCTGTGCGCCGGTCTTGGCGATGTTGCCAAGACCAGCCGCCGCGCCTTTGGCCCCGCCGCCCGCAGCGGCGGAGCCGGCCTGGAACGCCGACCGGGCGCTGCCTGCCGCCGACGTGGCGGCACGCGCCCCAGCGCCGGCCAACTTGGCGGCGGCTGGCGCCATGCGCGCCCCGGCTGCTACGGCACCACCTACGCCGGTCGCGGCGGCACCGATGGCAACGCCCGTGCCGACAGCGCCGACAGCGGCACCGGCCATCGCGCCCGCGCCAAGCTGCGGCGCCCCGGACACCAGGCCGGTGGCGATGCCGGGGCCGAAGATGCCCAGTGCCAGCAGAGCGAGCGAGGCCAGCATCACCACCAGGGCATGGTCGATGGAAGGCTCATCCGGCACGGTCTGGAATTCGGCGAACAGCCCCGAGCCGATGCCGACGATCACGGCCAGCACCAGCACCTTGATACCGGCCGATACCACGTTGCCCAGCACCTTCTCGGCCAGGAAGCTGGTCTTGTTCCACAAGGCGAACGGCACCAGCACGAAGCCGGCGAGCGTGGTCAGCTTGAACTCGATCAGCGTGATGAAAAGCTGCACGGCCAGCACGAAGAAGCAGAGGATCACCACTAGCCACGCGAGGAACATCACCACGATCGGGTCGATGTTCGTGAACACTTCGGGGAAGCCAGCCATGTCGCCGATCTGTTCCAGAATCGGCGCCCCCGCGTCGATGCCGGTCTTCGCCAGCCGCCCCGGTTGCAGGAAGTTCTCCATCGTGATGGCCGAGCCGGTGGCCGTCAGGCCCAGGCCGGCGAACGAGCGGAACACGATGCCGGCCAGCCAGTTGAAGTTGCCGATGATGTAGGCGAACGCACCGACGTAGAGCACCTTGCGAAGCAGCTTGGCGATCACGTCCTCGCCCTGGCCGGTGGCGTGGCTCATGGCCCAATACAGGCCGGCGATGGTCATGTCGATGACGATGAGCGTGGCGGTGAGAAACGCCACTTCGCCTTGCAGCAGGCCGAAACCCGAGTCGATGTAGCGCGAGAAGGTATCGAGGAAGCGGTCGATGATGGTCACGTCGTTCATGGCGTGTCCTCCGGTGGGGCGAGCGGCGTGTCGCCTTCTTGCATGTCGTCGGCGGGTGTATCGAAGCTCGGCGGGATTGGCGGCAGTTCGGCCAGCGAGTCGTACTCGTCCGGCCCGGTATGGCCGGCGAAGAAGCGCTGCCGGAAGGCTTCGGCGGCGGCGCGGCAGGCGTCCTCGCCCACGGCCTGCCGGTCAGCCGCGCATTGCCCGCGCAGCGCCTTGAGCCGCACGGGATCGGCGGCCAAGGCGTCGGCCAGGTTCTCGGCCGGCTGCTGGCCGCAAGCGGTCAGCAGCACGGTCAGCAGGACGGAAGCGCATCGCATGACCGTCTCCCGTCAATTGCCATAGAAGTCCACGCGCTGCGGCGTGTACGGCGTGCCGGTGCCGAGGAAGCGCCGTCGTACTTCGCGGGCGCGCTCGGTGGCCGCCGCCTGCCGCGCCAGTTCGAGCGAGGTCGCGCGGTCCTGGGTGATCTGGAGCTGCTGCGCCTGGATCGACTGCTTGGCCTGCAAGGCCAAGAGCTGGTTGGTCGCCTGCGCGGCCTGCAAGGCGCCGGTGGCGGACTGGCTCTGGCTCACGAGGTCGGCCAGCGCGGTTTCGTCCTCGCGCAGGTTCTGCGATACCTGCGCCTGCATGCGCATCGCGGTATGCAGACCGTCGAGCGTGTGCTGCCAACGCTCCTGCGCATCCCGGTACATCTGATCGCCGCTGACGGTCGCGGCGTACTGCTCGGGGTACAGCCGCGCGAAATCGCGGTCGAGGTTCTGCACGTCGTAAGCCAGCCCCTGCGCCTCGGCGATCAGGCGTTCAGTGGTGGCGAGCGTCGAACGCAGGCGGTTGACGATGTTGAAGTCCAGGCTCGCCAGATTGCGAGCCTGGTTCATCAGCATCTGTGCTTCGTTCTGGAGTTGCTGAATCTGGTTGTTGATCTGCTCCAGCGTGCGGATGGCCGTCAGCGTGTTCTGGACGAGGTTGGTGGGATCGACCACGACCCATTGCGCCTGGACGGTAGAGACGGTGCAGAGCATGGCCGCGACAGTGGCGGCGAGAAGACGCTTTTTCATGGCTGGTTCTCCGATAGTTGGGACAAGAAGGAAACAGCCGCCGGTGCGGACGGCAGCAGGTCGGCGGCCCAGTCGAGGCCGCTATGGCGCAGCCAGCCGCCGGCAAAGCCCGGCGCGCCGACCTGCGCAAGAACGCGGTCGATGTCGCATTGATCCTGCGGAGTCGAAGCGCCCGCGAACGCGAGCGCGGCCGGCCCCAGGTCGAGGTCGAACAGGCGGTTGCCGAGGCGGGATTGGTAGTAGTAGTCGCGCTTGGGTTGCGCGGTGGCGACAATCTCGATTTGTCGGCTGCTGAGACCGAAACCGTCATAGATCGGGCGAATCTGCGGTTCCGTCGCCTGCGGGTTGGGCAAGAAAATGCGGACGGCGCAGCTTTCGATGACGGCCGGCGCGATAGACGATTCTTTGATGTCAGCCAGCGATTGCGTATCGAAAACGACGGAGACCTGTTTTTTCCGCAAGGTCTTCAGCCACTGCCGAAGCCGTGCCGAGAACACCGGGTCATCCAGAAACATCCATGCCTCACTGAGGAAAAGCATGGTTGGGGAGCCATCGAATCGTTCTTCCAGGCGCGCGAACAAGTAGCTCAGCACGGCCAGAACGGCGGCCTTGCTGTGCATCAGCTCTTCCATCTCGAAGCACTGCACGTCGGCCATTCCGAGCCGGTCGTGATCGGCGTCGAGCAACTTGCCGTGTGCGCCGCCGAGCACATAGGGCGACAGGGCCTGGCGCAGCGCGTTGGATTGCAGCAGCACGGAGAACCCGGTCAGCGTCCGTTGCTCCACCGGCGCCCCGGCGAGGCTCCCAAGCGCCGACCAGATCGCCGCCTTCTCGTCGGGGCCGACGATCACGCCTTCATGCAGCAGCCGGCCTTCCATCCATTCGGCCGCCCAAGTGCGGTAGCTTTCTTGGTCGATGCGCGCGAGCGGCTGGAATGCGATGCCGCCATCGGCCCCGAGGTCATAGTGCTCACCGCCCAGGCCCAGGATGGCGGCGCGCAAAGAGCGGCCTATATCGAAAGCGAAGATGCGCGATCCCGGGTAGCGACGGAACTGCATCGCCAAGGTCGCCACCAGCACCGACTTTCCCATACCGGTTGGGCCGACAATCATCGTGTGCCCTACATCGCCAATGTGCGTCACCAGCCGGAACGGCGTCGAACCATCCGTGCGGGTGACGATCAGCGGCGGGCCGTTGAGATGGTCGTTCCTCTCCGGCCCGGCCCACACCGCGGACAGCGGCATCATGTGCGCCAGGTTCAACGTGGAAACGATGGGCTGGCGCACGTTCGCATAGGCGTTGCCGGGGATGGACGACAGCCAAGCATCGACCGCGTTGAGCGTTTCGGGGATAGTGACGAACCCGCGTCCTTGGATGACGCGCTCCACCATGCGCAGCTTTTCGTCCGCCACGCCGGCATCCGTGTCCATCACGGTGACGGTGGCCGTCAGGTAGCCGAAGGCGACTTGATCGCTGCCCAGCTCCTGCAAGGCGGCATCAGCGTCGGTCGCCTTGTTGCTGGCGTCGGTATCAACCAGCGGCGACTCTTGCTGGAAGATGGTTTCTCTCAAGAGCGCGACCACGTTCTTGCGCTTGGCAAACCACTGGCGGCGCAGGCGGCCGAGTTCCTTTTCTGCTTCGGCTTTGTCCATGCAGACAAAGCGCGTACTCCAGCGGTAGCCGAAGCCCAGGCGGTTGAGGTCGTCCAGAATCCCCGGCCAGGTCGAAGTCGGGAAACCTCGCACCGACACCACGCGCAGGTGCTGGTCGCCCAGCGTGGGCGCCAGGCCGCCGACCAGTGCGCAGTCAGCCAGCAGCGCGTCGATGTGGAACGGCACTTCGGGCACGCCCACGCGGTAGCGTCGTGTCGAGACGGTCGCGTGCAGATAGGTCAGCGTTTCAGCGTCATCGAGCCAGGCGATTTCCGGCATCACGCCATCGAGCAGGTCGAAGACGCGATCGGTTTCCGCGACGAAGGTATCGAGCCGGCCACGCCAGTCCACGCCATCGCCGGGCGCGTTCTCGTAGAGCATCTTCGCGGCGCGAGCACGGGATTCTTCCGGTGGCAGATAGGCCAACGTCAGGTGATAGCCGCTCTCGAAGTGGTGACCCGATTCCTCGAAGGCGGCGCGGCGTTCCTCGTCCACGAGCCAGGACAGCGGTTCGGGAAAGTCGGAATGCGGATAGTCCGCCGCCGGCCGGCGTTCGGCCTCGATGAACAGCGCCCAGCCCGACCCCAGCCGGCGCAGCGCGTTGTTGAGCCGTGCCGACGTGGCGATCAACTCGCCTTGCGTAGCGCTGTCCAAGTCCGGCCCGCGAAAGCGCGCCGTGCGCTGGAAACTGCCGTCCTTGTTCAGCACCACGCCCGGCGCGATCAGCCCGGCCCAGGGCAGCCAGTCGGCGAGTAACGCCGGACGCTGGCGGTATTCGGCAAGGTTCAGCATGGCATCCCCCTCACACGTCCAGCAGCGGCTTGTGCTTGATGTGCCGCGCGAAGACCTGCATGAACTGCGGATCGACGCGCGCGCCCCAGACCGCCAGCGAGTGGCCGACGATCCAGAGCACCACGCCGGGAATCCACAGTTGCAGGCCCAGCCCGACGGCGGCGGCCAGCGTGCCGTTGGCGATCGCCACGGTGCGCGGCGCGCCGCCCAGCAGGATCGGCTCGGTCAACGAGCGATGCAGCGGCACTTCAAAGCCCGGAAGATCGGTCGCCGTACTCATACGACCGCCCCACCGGAGAAGCTGAAGAACGACAGGAAGAACGAGGACGCGGCAAAGGCGATGGACAGACCGAAGACGATCTGGATCAGCTTGCGGAAGCCCCCCGACGTGTCGCCAAAGGCCAGCGCCAGGCCGGTGGCAATGATGATGATGACGGCAACGATGCGTGCGACCGGCCCCTGGATCGACTCCAGGATGGATTGCAGCGGCCCTTCCCAGGGCATCGAAGAACCGGCGGCCTGCGCCGTGCCGGCCGTCATCAGCATGATGGCGGCCAGCATCAGGCCCCGATGGGCAGGCCGGGCCAGGCGCCGCAGGCGTGCAAGGATGGGCACCGGATTTACGGAAGTACGGAAAGCATGGCTAGGCGTCATGGCAGTTCTCCAGAGGGGTCGGGGGACGGGAAAGGCGCAGCGGCAGCGGCTGCGAGGGAAACCGGCGGCAGCTCGGGAAGCGGCGCTTCCAGCGCGTCCGCCAGTTGGTAGCCAGCGGCGTCGAAGCCGACGACGCGGGCGATGCTTTCGACGCGGCGCTTACGGCCACGTCCGGCGATGTGGATGACGACGTTGACCGCCTCGGCGATCAACGCACGCGGCGGGTTCACCGCGACTTCGAGAATCAGTTGCTCCAGCCGCAGTAGCGCGCCCAGCGCGGAGCCGGCGTGGATGGTGGCGATTCCGCCTGGATGGCCGGTGCCCCACACCTTGATGAGATCCAGCGCTTCGCCGCCGCGCACTTCGCCGACGATCACCCGGTCTGGGCGCAGGCGCATCGTGGCGCGCACCAGCTCCTGCATCGACACCACGCCCGCACGGGTGCGCAGCGGTACATGGTCACCGGCCGCGCATTGCAGTTCGATGGTGTCTTCGAGTACCAGTACGCGATCGCCCGTGGCAGCGATCTCGGCCAGCAGCGCGTTCGCCAGCGTGGTCTTGCCGGTGCTGGTGCCGCCGGCGATCAGGATGTTCTGCCGCTCGCGCACGGCGCGGCGCAGGAAGTCCGCCTGCCCGGCGGTCAGGATGCCGTCGGCCACGTAGCGATCCAGGCCGATGATGTTCACGGCACGCTTGCGCAGAGCGAAGGCCGGCCCCGGTGCGGCCGGCGGCAAGATGCCCTCGAAACGCTCGCCGGTTTCGGGCAGCTCGGCGGTCAAGAGCGGTTGGCCGCGATGCACTTCCGCGCCGACATGCGCTGCGACCAGACGAATGATGCGTTCGCCATCGGCTTCGGGAAGTTCGACGCCCAGCGGCGTGCGACCCGACGACAGGCGATCGACCCACAGGGTACGGTCGGGATTGAGCATGATTTCCACCACGTCCGGGTCTTCGAGCGCGGTGGCGATCAGCGGCCCCATTGCCGTGCGCAACATCTGGATGCGGCGATCCAGCGAAGTCGCGGCCGACGAACGTGGCTCGGGCGGGAACTGCGGAACGGCGCTCATGAGGCACGCTCCGCAGCACGTTCATGGGCTTCGGCCAATGCCGCCGCGTCATCCATGCGTGCGGTGTCCGGGTGCAGTTCTTCCACCACGTCGCGCACGAGGCTGCGGCCGCGCAGCAGGTGGCGGCCAAGCTGTTCGACGAACTGCTCGAAGCGCGCCTTGCCCTGGGCGCGGGCCGCTTCCTGATGCGCTTCGGGAACCGGCGTGCTGACGGTCAGGAAGTAGCGGACGAACAGCGCCAGCGTTTCGATCTGGATGTTCTGGTCACGCTCCAGGCGTTCGGTCTGCCGCGACAGGCGATCCAGCCGCTTGGCAATGGCGGCCTCGCGCTGATCGCCCGCGTCGGGAGACAGCCAGGACGCCAAGGCAGCGGCAACGATGCTGGACTTCGACACGCCTTTCTTGGCGGCCAGTTCGTCCAGGCGCTTGGCGTGCTCGTGCTGGATGAACAGGTTGAGGCGGTATTGGCTCATAAGTCGATTCCGTCGTTGGGGTCGAGGGAAGCCAGCCGGGCCGTGCGCTGCATGGCCGGATCGAGCTGGCCGGGAAGCGCGGCAAAGGCAGGCAGCGGCAAGTCGTCGTCATCGAGCAGCGCCAGGTCGTTGGCGGCTGGCGCTTGTTCAGGGTGGTACTCGGCAACCTCGGATAGCTCCGGCTGCCGGCGCGGGCCACCGTCGTCGGTGCCGCCCAGGCCATCGGCGGGTGCCACGGCCGGCGCGGCAGGCACGGCCGGAATCGCCAGGCCGCTCCAGTCGTCGGGGCGCGATGGCGGCGCGTCGGCGTACTGCCCGTCCGCCAGCGGGGGCGGCGGCAGCACGCGGCGCTTGAAATTGGCGTCGGCGTAGTAGCGCAGTTTCTTCGCCCGAATAGGCGCGACGCTGGACACCATCACCACGGCGTCATCTGGCGGAAGCTGCATCACTTCGCCTGGGGTGAGCAGCGGACGTGCGGTTTCCTGCCGGGACACCATCAGATGCCCGAGCCACGGCGCGAGCCGGTGGCCGGCGTAGTTGCGCTGCGCGCGCAGCTCGGTGGCCGTTCCCAGCGTTTCGGAAATGCGCTTGGCCGTGCGTTCGTCGTTGGTGGCGAAGGTCACACGCACATGGCAGTTGTCCAGAATCGAATGGTTCTGGCCGTAGGCTTTGTCGATCTGGTTGAGCGACTGCGCGATAAGGAAGCTGCGGATGCCGTAGCCGGCCATGAAGGCCAACGCCGTCTCGAAGAAGTCCAGACGGCCCAGCGCCGGAAACTCGTCCAGCATCAGCAGCAGCTTGTGGCGGCGGTCGATGCCGTCGCTGCCATCGAGCGATTCGGTGAGGCGCCGGCCGATCTGGTTGAGGATCAGCCGGATCAGCGGCTTGGTGCGGCTGATGTCCGAAGGCGGCACCACCAGATACAGCGACACCGGATGCTCGGAAGCAATCAGATCGGCGATACGCCAGTCGCAGCGCGAGGTGACTTCGGCCACCGTGGGATCGCGGTACAGACCCAGGAACGACATGGCGGTGCTCAGGACGCCGGAGCGTTCGTTGTCCGACTTGTTGAGCACTTCGCGCGCAGCGGAGGCCACCACCGGATGCGGGCCATCGCCGAGGTGGGGCGTGGTCATCATCCGGTGCAAGGTCAGCTCGAAGGGGCTGGCCGGGTCGGACAGGAAGTTGGCGACGCCGCGCAGCGTCTTGTCCTTGCCCGCATAGAGCACGTGCAGGATGGCGCCCACCAGCAGCGCATGCGAGGTTTTCTCCCAGTGGTTGCGCTTCTCCAGCGCCCCTTCGGGATCGACCAGGATGTCGGCGATGTTCTGCACGTCGCGCACTTCATGCGCACCGCGCCGCACTTCCAGCAGCGGGTTGTAGGCCGCCGACTTGGCATCGGTGGGGTTGAACAGCAGGCAATGCGAGAAGCGCGAACGCCAGCCAGCCGTAATCTGCCAGTTCTCGCCCTTGATGTCGTGGATGACGGCCGAGGCAGGCCACGACAGCAGCGTCGGCACCACCAGGCCCACGCCTTTGCCCGAGCGCGTGGGTGCGAAGGACAGGACGTGTTCCGGGCCTTCATGCCGCAGGTACTGGCGATCATGCTGGCCGAGGAACACACCGGCCGGCTGCGTCAGGCCCGCCTTGCGGATGTCGGCGGCATCGGCCCAACGCGCCGAACCGTAGGTCGTGACCAGCTTGGCCTGCCGTGAGCGCCACACCGACATGGCGATGGCGACCAGCACGGCCAGTAGGCCGCTACCGCCGGCAATCGCACCGCCTACGTCGAAAATGTGCGGCGCATAGGCATCGAAGAAGAACCACCACTCGAACAGTCGCCAAGGGTGATAGACCGGCGTGCCAAAGAAGTCGAACCAGGGCGAGCCAAGACGTACTTGATGTCCGAGAGCGGCCGCTGTCCATTGCGTTGCACTCCATACGCCGGCGATCACGATGCTGAAAACAGCGGCGATCTGCCCGAACAGCACGCCCTGACCTTGCATGACTGGCCTCCGATTTCTCCTGCGCTGATTCCTCGCTCACACGCGGCACAAGGACGTGCCGCATGGCGTGAGGATCGGTGCCGGGTCGGTGCCGGTCAAAGACCGTTATCGGAAGAAAGGTCGAGTAATTGGAAAGAATTAGGGCCGCATCGGGCCAAGGAAAAACGCCGCAAGCGAAGGCGCATTGCGGCGTGTCGGGCAGAAAATGAAAAGTTCGTGGCGAATCGCCAGCGATCAGAACTTGGGCGGGTTCTCCGGCGGCGTATAAGGTGTGTTGCCATCACCATAAAACCGCTTGCGCGTGGCCTCGGCTACCCGGTTGCACAACACGTCGCCGAGCGTGGCGCGATCGGTCTTGCACTGCTGTCGCAGCTCTTTCAGGCGCACGGGATCGGATGCCAGTTCTTCAACGGTTGGCACGCTTTCCGTCTTTGGCGTATCGGCGGGGCCGCAGGCGGTCAGCACCACGGCCAGCGAAAACAGCATTGCCTTCTTCATGGCTTGGGTTCCTCCGAGGGATCAGGGATATGGCCTGGCGCTGGCCTGGCATCTTCGGGGGACTCGATGGCCTGCACGCGCTCGATGAAGCGGGCCAGCGTTTCCGAGGGTTCGCCATCCAGGCGCAGCAGATAGGTCGTGAGCAGCGGCGAGCGTCCCGCCAGCGGCCGTGCCACCACGCCTTGCTCCCGGCTGGCGGTGATGTGCGCGGCGCCAGTCAAGCCCAGGGCGAAGCCTGCGGAGACCAGCGCCATCATCAAGTCGCAGGACGCGACCCGCTCGGCGACCAGCGGTTCCATGTCCACCCGGCGCAGCACGCGCTCGACCTGCCGCGCATGGCCCTCGCACGCCTGCGGATCGCACAGCACCAGCGGGTAGCGCAGCAGTTCTTCCAGCGGGATGCGCTTGTGGGTCAGCAGGGGATGCCGTGCGGGCACAGCCACCATCAGCGGGTCGCTCCAGACGGGCATGGCGACGATGCCATCGCCGACTTCATCGGCGCGGGCAAAACCCACGTCGTACAGGTCGTCGTGCAGACCCTTGATCTGTTGCGACAGCGGCACTTCGGTCAGGCGGATTTCGACTTCCGGTTCCTCCTGCCGGCACAGCGCCAGCAAAGCCGGCAGGCGCGACGGCGTGATGCCGTCGGACAGCGCGATGCGCAACTGGCCGTGAAAGCCGTTGGCTGCCGCCTTCACGCTGTCGCGTGCCTGCTGCAAGGCAGCGAAGATGCGCGGCACATGCTCGAAGAACAACTTGCCCGCGCGGGTCAGCCGCGTGCTGCGCGTGGTGCGGGCGAACAGCACCACGCCCAGTTCTTCTTCCAGTTCCTTGATGGCACGCGACAGCGGCGACTGCTCGATGTGCAGTTTCTCCGCCGCACGGGCGAAGTGCAGTTCTTCGGCTACGGCGAGGAAACAGCGTAGGTGGCGAAGCTCCATCGCGTGCCGCTCCGCGTCAGCCTGCGGGCCGCTGCGCTTTTGCCAGCATCAGCAACAGCACGCAAACCAGCAGGGCCGCGCCCAGGTTGTAGAGCATTCCTGCCACGAAGGCCGAGGCGTATTGGCCCGCTTGCGCTGCCATGCCACCACCCGTGGCCAGCGCCGCACTGAACAGGATGCCGACCACAGCCACGCCCAGCGCCGCGCCGACCTGCTGGACGGTCGATACCACGCCAGCCGCCATGCCGGCCTGGGCTTCATCGACAAAGCCCAGCACCAGATTCAGCAGCGGCGTCATGATGAAGCCTTGGCCGGCGCCGACCACGATCAGCACGGGAATCAGCCGCGTGGGCACCAGCTCCGCGCCTGCCATCCGTACCTGCGCGATCAGCAGCCCGATGGAAACCGCATAGACCAGCGCACCCGCGACGATGGCGCGGGTTCCCCAGCGCGCCACCAGCCGCGGCGCAGCCAGCGATGCCAGGACGAAGCCCACGCTGCATGGCGCGAAGATGCTGCCCGCGACGAAGGGATCGAGGCCCAGTCCGGTCTGCACCAGCAAGGCGAAGCACAGGAAGAACGAGCTGGACGTGGAATAGACCAGCAGCACCAGCAACGCGCCCAGCGCGAAACGGCGCTGGGCCAGCAAGCGCATGTCCACCAGGGGCAATCCGCCAGCCATGCGCCGCTGCTCTTGCTGACGATGGAACATCGCAAGCAATACCACCGCCGCGCCCAGTGACCAGAGGCTCCAGGCCGGCCAGCCTTGCCCCGGCCCCTCGATCAGCGGCACCAGCAGCAGCGCCAGCCCGGCGCTGACCAGCGCCACGCCCGTCCAGTCCAGGGCCGGGCGTTGCGGTGCGCGAGATTCGGGGATGTGGCGTGCCGCCGCGATGGCGAGCAGGCCGATAGGGACGTTGATGAGAAAGATGCTGCGCCAGCCCAGCCCGAACAGGTCGGCATGCACCAGCCATCCGCCCAGCACCTGCCCGGCGATGGCGGCCAGGCCCAGCGTCATCCCCAGCAGGCCGAAGGCGCGGCGACTGTCGCCGCCGCCGAAGTTGACACGGATGGAGGCATAGACCTGCGGGAACAGCAAGGCGGCCGCCAGCCCCTGCAACACCCGCGCACCGATCAGGAAGCCAGCGCTGGGCGCCAGCCCGCACAAGGCCGAAGCCACAGTGAAGCCCGCCATGCCGACGACGAACAGGCGGCGACGCCCGAACAGGTCGCCCAGCCGCCCGCCGGTAATCAGCAGCACGCCGAAGGCCAGCTCGTAGCCGGCCACGATGAAGCCGATCTGCGCGAAGCTCGCACCCAGCCCGGCCTGCATGCTGGGGATGGCGACATTGACCACGAACAGGTCGAAGATCGTGACGAAACCGGCCAGCAGCAACACGGACAAGCCGAGCCAGGGCGGGCCGCTGACGGCGCGCGCAGGCGGCGTCGAGAGGCAGGAATTTGAGGTCATCTTGCGTATCCAGGGTAAAGACGCGATCATTCTCAAATCCTTTTTAAGCAATTACAATTTAACTATTTATGCTATTACTCAAAGCAACGAGATAGGCGATGCGAACCCTGGAACGAACCCGCTCCGATCTGGCGGCCTTCCTGCTGGCACGCCGTGAACGGTTGACGCCTGCCGATGTGGGCTTGCCCAGCGGTGGCCGCCGCCGCACGCCGGGGCTTCGGCGCGAGGAAGTCGCCGCGCTCGCCGGCGTCGGCCTGACTTGGTACACATGGCTGGAACAGGGGCGCGAGATCGGCGTGTCGGCCGCCTTTCTGGACAACCTGGCGCGGGTGTTGAAACTGGATGCCGCCGAGCGCCGCCACCTGTTCCTGCTGGCACACGAGCGGCCGCCCGCCGAGCCGGGCAAGACCTGGTGCGTGCTGCCGCCGCTGGTGCGGCGCCTGATGCACGACCTGCCGCATCCGGCCTTCGTACTCAACCTGCGCTGGGACGTGCTGGGTTTCAATGCGCCGGCCGATGCGCTTTTCGGTTTCGGCTCGCATGCGCCCGAGCGGCGCAACCTGCTCTGGCTGCTGTTCACCGACCCGCTGCTGCATGAGCGCATGGACGCCTGGGAAGAACAAGCCCCGCTGATGCTGTCGAGCTTTCGCCGCGACTTCGCCCGCGCCACGCAGGAAGCCGACATTCACGGACTGGTGGACGAGCTGGAACGGGTGTCGCCGGAGTTCAAGACGTGGTGGCGCAAGCACGACGTTCATGCGCCCTGCAACGGCGTGCGCATGCTGGTGATCGACGGCAAGGCCGAGCCGTTCGAGCACACTTCGCTGACGGTCGATGAAGACCGGCACCTGCGGCTGGTGGTGTATGCCAGGACACAGGATCAAACCGCGCAGGAGCGTTGATTGAGGCCGTGTCGGCTGCCCGGTAGGCAGCCGCTCGGTCTCGCGAGCGAAGTGAAGTTCTTCGGCAACCGCGTGAGAACGATGCAAATGCCGAAGCTCCATCATTTACCTATCCATGAAGTCTTGCGCCCAGGAACGCGGGACACCGCATCTGCCAGAGCATCCACACGATCCCCAGCCCCACGGCCACCGCACCAACCCAGGCGGTGCTGGTCAGCCCCATCGCTTTCAGGCTCGCCCCGCCCAGCAGCGAACCCAGCGCGATGCCGCCATTGAAGCCGGCGATGTTCAGGCCAGCCGCCACCGCTGGCGCCTGCGGCGCGTGGATGTGCGACAGCCCGATCACTCTTGCCTGCAAGGCCGGCACCGCCGCATAGGTCAGCGCACCCAGCAGGCCCGTCAGCAGCACCATCAACGGCAACGATGGCGCCGATGCCCAGATCGCCAGCAGCACCACGGCCAAGCCAACCAGCACGGTCATCACCGCGAAGTCCGCGCCCCTGCGATCGGTCAGCCGGCCGCCCCACACGTTGCCGATGGCCGCCATCACGCCGTAGCCCAGCATCAGCAGGCTGCTGGTGCTCTCGCTGACCCGCGTGACCTGCAACAGGATCGGCGAGATATAGGTGTAAAGCGCGAACGACCCGGCATAGGCCAGCACAGTGATCCCGGCCCCGGCCAGCAGGCGCGGATTGAACATGGCTTTCAGGCCATCCATCGCATTGGCTTGCGCCGAGGCATCGTTGCGATCCGTCGGCATCAGGGCCAGCAGGCCCAGAAAGCCGATGGCGCCACTCGCGGCCACGGCCATGAAGATGACTTGCCAGCTCAACACACTGCCCAGGTAGGTGCCGAGCGGCACGCCCAGCGCCAAGGCCAGCGTCAGGCCGCCGAACACCACGGCCACCGCTGCGCCGGCGCGATGCCGCCCCGCCAGTTGCGTGGCGACGCTGGACGCCACGGCCAGGAACACGCCATGTCCCAGGCCCGAGGCAAAGCGGGCAATCAGCATGGGCGTCAGTGCATCCGACAAGCTGACCACTGCATTGCCCAGCGTGAACAGCCCCATCGCCACCAGCAGCAGCCGCTTGCGCGGCCAGCAGGTCGCCAGCGCGGTCAGGCCCGGCGCGCCGATCACCGCGCCCAGCGCATAGGCCGTGACCGCCGTGCCGACCTGGCTGACGCTGGCATGCAGGTCGGCGGAAATGGTGGACACCAGGCCGATGGTGACGAACTCGGTGAAGCCCAGGGCGAACGCGCACAGCGCGAAGACGTAGATGACGAAGGGCATGCGCTCGTTCATGGCTCAGGCCCGATCTACGGACGCTGCCAGCAGCAGCGGCAGCATCGCCTCGGCCACGCCCTTGGCCGAAGCCGGGTTCTGGCCCGTCACCAGCCGCTCGCTCACGACCACCTGCGCCTGGAAATTCGGCGCGGGCACATGCCGGGCACCGCGTTCCTGCAGGGCATCGGCCAGCAGGAACGGCACCGTGTCGTACAGGCCGACCGCGCGCTCCTCGTCGTTGGTGAAGGCCGATACGTCCTTGCCTGCGACCAGATAGCCGCCATCGGACAACTTCAGGTTCACCAGCCCGGCCGGGCCGTGGCACACCGCCGCGACCACGCCGCCACGCTCGTAGATGCGCGCAGCAATCGCAGCCAGTTCGGCGTTGTCGGGGAAGTCCCACATCGTCGCGTGGCCGCCGGCGTAGAAGATCGCGGCGTAGGCATCGGGATCGACCTGCGACGGCGCCAATGTGGTTTCGGTGGCGGTGCGCAGCGCCGCATCGTTCCAGAACGCGGCATTGACCGGATCGTCCAGATCGAGTCCATCGACGTGCGTCTTGCCGCCCTTGGGGCTGACGAAATCGACCGCATGGCCGGCATCGGCCAGCACCCGGTGCGGATGCGTGACCTCGGACAGATAGAAGCCGCTGGGCGCGGCATCGGCGGCGCCGGCCGGCCCCTTGCGGTCGTGGCTGGTCAGGACGAAAAGAATGCGTTGGGTCATTGGAGGCTCCTGCAAGCAGATCGAGCACACCGCTGCACATCTCCAGCGGAGGCGTGCGCGTTGCGGCATGCGAAGTAAGGAACCTCATTCTGGTGAATCCGGTATATCCTTTAAACGACCAAAATAGACAAACACTTTCCCCGGAATGGACCAAATGTCCCTGCGCAACCTCGATGACCTGGCGGTGTTCGTGCATGTGGTGGAGCGCCAGAGCTTTTCCGCCGCCGCACGCGACCTGCACCTCGCGCCCAAGACGGTCAGCAAGCAGATCGCCCGGCTGGAACAGGCGCTGGGCACCACGCTGTTCGAGCGCAACACCCGCAACCTGCGCATCACCGGCGAAGGCCGCGCCATCGCCGAGCGCGCACGGGTCGCGCTCGGCGTGCTGGAAGAAGTGCAGGAACTGGCGAGCGGCGCCAGCCAGGAACTGAGCGGCACCATCCGCCTGACCGCGCCCACGCCGTTCGGGCGTAAGTTCGTGGCCCCGGCGATCCACGATTTCTGCCGCCTGCATCCCAGGGTCGGCTTCGACCTGCGCCTGTCCGATCAGGTGCAGGATCTGTATAGCGGCGACCTGGACATGGCGATCCGCATGGGCGAGCTGGCCGATTCGCGTTTGGTGGCGCGGCGCGTGGCCGACAACCGGCGCATCCTGGCGGCGTCTCCCGCCTACCTGAAAGCGCATGGACAACCCGCGCAGCCGGAAGAACTGGAGCGGCACAACTGCCTGGTGTTCGCCTACCCGGGCCTGCTGCAAAACACCTGGCCGCTGCGCAAGGGCCGCCGGGAGAAGCCTGTCGCGGTCAGCGGTACGCTGTGCAGTGACAACGGCGACGTGCTGCATGCCTGGTGCCTGGCCGGACTGGGCATCTCGCTGCGCGAGACCTGGGACATTCACGAGGAACTGCGCGACGGGCGGCTGGTGCGTGTGTTGCCGGACTGGGAAGCCACGCCCTCGAAGATCAGCATCGTGCGGGCACGGCGTGAACCCGTGCCGCGCCGGCTGACGGCGTTCAGCGATTTCCTGCTGGAACGCTGGCAGAACGCGCCGTGGGATCGCTGACTCGGCATACTGCCGATAGAGTTGCGCCCACGGTTCACGGTCGCTTTGTGCGACGCCCCTGAAGGTGACGGCGTCCGCGCTTTGATGCGTGGTGTTCGCGTTCATGCGGTGTCCGTCCATCTGGCCGCCAACAACCGCCTGGGTTGTCGTGCCAAGGGAATGTTCCTGCCGCTCGTCCATGATGAGCATCTCCCGTTCAGCGCTGACGGGCGATCGTCGCCGTGCGTTGCAAAGTCATCGCCCAGAACAGCAACGCCAGCAGGCTGACCGCCGCGCCCAGGGCACAGACGCCCTGCCAACCGGCATGCGCATAGGTCACGGTGGTGCCGATCGCACCCTGCCCACTGCCGACCGCATAGAACAGCATGTAGAGGCCGACCAGCCGGCTGTGCGCCTCGGGCCGGGTGCGGAAGATCAGGCTCTGATTGGTGACATGCAGCGCCTGGCAGCCCAGATCGAGCAGCACGATGCCGATCACCAGCGCCCACAGCGACCATTCCATCAGCGACAGCGGCCACCACGCTAGCAGCAGCACCGCAAGCGCCGCCGCGCTGGTGCGTTGGGCATGTCCCCGATCGGCCCATTGCCCGGCACGCGCAGCGGCCAAAGCGCCCACCACGCCGACCAGGCCAAACGCACCGATGACAGTGTGCGAAAAGTCGTAGGGCGGCGCGCTCAACGGCAGCACCAGCGCGCTCCAGAAGATGTTGAACGCCGCGAACAGCAGCAGCGCCAGCATGCCGCGCACCTGCAACACCTTTTCTTCCCGCAGCAGTGTCAGCATCGAGGCGATCAGGCGGAGGTAAGGCATCGGATTCGGTGCCGGAGGCAAGGCAGGCAGTCGCCGCCACAGCGGCAGCGCGATCACCAGCATCAGCACGGCGGCGCAGAAGTACACGCCGCGCCAGCCCGCCAGATCGCTGACACCGCCAGCGAACACTCGCGCGAGCAGCAGGCCGATGAACACGCCGCTCTGTGCCGCTCCCACAACGCGGCCTTGTTCACGGGGAGCAGCGGCGCTGGCCGCGTAGGCGATCAGCCCCTGTGTCATCGCCGTTCCCAGCAGGCCCACGGCAAGCATGCCTGCCAGCAGGATTGGCGCAGACGGCGCCATGCCGACCATCACCAGTGCCGCCACCAGCGCCAGTAGTTGCACCGCCATCAGGCGGCGGCGCTCAACGCGATCGCCCAGCGGCACCAGCAACAACAAGGCCACGGCGCATCCGACCTGCGTGGCTGTCACCACGCCACCCACGGCTGCATGGCTGATGCCGAAATCGCGGGCCAGCGCATCGAGCAGGGGCTGCGCGTAGTACACGTTCGCCACGCTCAGGCCACTGGCAGCGGCAAACAGCAGTACCAGGCCGCGTGGCATATCGGCAGTTCGGGTTGGCATCGTCTCCAGAGGGGCCGGCACCATCGAAACGTGGGATGACTTCATGATCCATCGCCCATTCAATCTAGTTTCACAATAAAACTGATTGAATG
>NZ_JAOCCT010000080.1:0-1106 GCF_029840555.1 Stenotrophomonas sp. GD03877
TTCCTTGCCAGAATGTTGAAGACGGCGGTGCTGGGGTGACCGCGTTTTGACAGCTCGTCGTAGAGCGGTTGCCCCCGGCGACACCGCTTGAGCCCCATTGCAGCCATGTAGAGCATCTGGCGCAGCATCGGTGCGCCCTGTTTGGACAGCCGACGTCGTCCAGTTCTGCCGCCAGACTCGTTGGGCCGGGGATCCAGGCCGGTGCAGGCAATCCATGCGTTGGCGTTGGCCAACGGCCAGCGCGTCATGTAGTAAATCAGGTGGGACGCGACGGCAGGGCCGATACCCGGGATGGTCAGCAGGCGCTTGTAGAGCGCGCCATGCTCTCCATCGCGGCCCAAGCGCTGCAGTTCGCTTTCCAGCTCGGACAGCGTCCCAGCCAGAGCGCAGAACAGATCTGATAGCTCCCCAGGGTCACTTTTGCTTACCCCGAAGGATTGCTCCAGGCGCGCGCGCGTCTCCACCAGCGCTCGCCGCTTGCGCAGCAAATCATGCATCTGCTGCTGCTCGTCGGTACGCGGTACGTATTCACGCAGGCGGTCGCTCTCCTTCTTCACATAGCGGGCGATCGCTTGGGCATCCATGGCATCTGTCTTGCCGCGCGAGCCCGTCGCCCGAGCGTAGTTCTTGATCAGCCGTGGATCGATTACATAGACAACGTGGCCCGCCTGGCCAGCCATCCGAGCCAACAACTCGTAGTACCGCCCCGTCGCTTCCATGCCAATCCGGCATCGCTGGGGCAAGGTTTTGAGCCACTTGGCTATGCCGGCCCGGGTGTTGGCGACCCTGTCACCGGCCTTGCGGTCGGCCACCGCCGGCACGAACTCCTTGGAGTCCACGTCCACGCCAATATCGAGAGAATCAGACATTTGTACGGCTCCCAGCTATCTTTAAAGGGCTGGGGTGGTACCGCACCGACGTTAGCTTGCCTACATCGACGATCCCCTTTGGGGGCCGTACGATCCTTTATCGACGTTCGTGTGCGGGATGGGGATCGCTCGACTCGTCTGTCGGCTGGTATCCGCAGATGCATGCTTGACGGTCCCTCCACCCTGGCTCCTACATACAGCGTAGGAGCCGGGAGGAACATACAAGCCATGCTCGAC
>NZ_JAOCCT010000081.1:0-1006 GCF_029840555.1 Stenotrophomonas sp. GD03877
TTGTTCAGATGGTATGGACGCCTCCCCCCGGCAGCGGGCCGACCGCAGCACCTCTACATCAATAGAGGATCTTCGCTGCCCCGGCATCTAGGTGCCAAAGTGGAGAGTGGATAACAAACACCACTTGAGCAGGAGGATCCACCATGAAACATAGCGTAATTGGCATGGACATCGCCAAGAAGGTTTTCCAGCTGCACACCGTTGATCAGTGCACTGGGAGGATCGAGCGTATCAAGCTGCGCCGTGATGAAGTGCTGGCGTTCTTTGCAAATTATCCGACCAGCCTGGTGGCAATCGAGGCCTGTGGCAGTGCCCACTGGTGGGCACGTCAGCTTCAACAGCAGGGGCATGAGGTACGGCTACTCGCCCCTCGTTCGGTACGCCCCTTTGTGCTGCGAAACAAAACCGATGCGGCTGACGCTCAAGCCATCTGGACAGCGGTGCAGCAGCCCGGCGCTTGCCTGGTGGCAATCAAGCAGGCGGATCAGCAGGCGATCCTCTCGCTACACCGTATCCGCTCCCAGTTGCTGAAATTTCGCATCATGCAGAGCAATAGCTTACGTGGGCTGCTTTACGAATTCGGAATCGTGCTGCCAGAAGGTTATACCCAGCTGAGTAAGGCCGTTCCGGAGGCCTTTGCCAATGCTGAGCATCAAGTGCCTTCCATGTTGTTGGACAGCCTACGCGATCAGTGGACTCGGATTATCCAGCTGGATGAGGAAATTCGAAAAATCGAACTGCGTTTGAAACAGTGCCTACGTGAGAACTCCGCCTGCCAGAAAATTGCAGAGATTCCCGGAATTGGTTTGTTGACCGCTACAGCCGCTGTTGCCTCACTGGGAGATGCGAAAACCTTCCATTCTGGTCGCCAGTTCGCAGCTTGGCTGGGGCTGGTTCCTCGACAAACGGGCACCGGTGGCAGAGTTCGGCAACTGGGGCTGAGCAAGCGCGGAGACACCTATCTGCGAACGCTGTTGATGCATGGCGCTCGCTCGATCCTCAATAG
>NZ_JAOCCT010000082.1:0-883 GCF_029840555.1 Stenotrophomonas sp. GD03877
GCAGGCGCACTACCCGGACTTCATCGCGCGTCTTGAGGCCGAAGACCGCCCGCTGCCCGAGTATGTGCGCGAGGAGTTCGAGACCTACCTGCGCTGCGGCGTGCTCGAGCACGGCTTCCTGCGCGTGGTCTGCGAGCACTGTCGTGCCGAGAGGCTGGTGGCGTATTCCTGCAAGAAGCGCGGGCTGTGCCCGAGCTGCGGCGCACGGCGCATGGCCGAGTCGGCGCGGCATCTGGTGGACGAGGTGTTCGGCCCGCGGCCGGTGCGGCAATGGGTGCTGAGTTTCCCGTACCCGTTGCGCTTCCTGTTCGCCAGCAAGCCTGAGGCGATCGGCCCGGTGCTGGGCATCGTGCATCGTGTGATCGCCGGTTGGCTTGCCGATCAGGCCGGCGTGCCGCGGGATACGGCGCAATGCGGCGTGGTGACCCTGATCCAGCGCTTCGGCAGCGCGCTGAATCTCAACATCCACTTCCACATGCTGTGGCTCGACGGCGTGTACGAGGACACCACCGAGCGTCCGCAGCGCAAGCCGCGCCTGCACCGCACCCGTGCGCCCACATCGGCGCAACTGACGGAACTGGCCAACACCATCGCGCATCGCGTGTGCCGGCACCTGACGCGCAAAGGCTGGCTGGAAGGCGAGGACGAATCCGTGTTTCTGTCCGACAGCGCGGCGGGCGACGACGGCATGGACGCGCTGCGGATGAGTTCGATCACCTACCGCATCGCCACCGGTCGCGACGCTGGCCGCAAGGTCGTCACCCTGAAAACGCTACCCGGTGATGCGGGTTCTCTGGACGGCGACGCCGGCAAGGTCGGCGGCTTCTCGCTGCATGCCGGCGTGGCCGCGGAAGCACACGAAAGCCACAAGCTCGAAAAGCTG
>NZ_JAOCCT010000083.1:0-776 GCF_029840555.1 Stenotrophomonas sp. GD03877
GGCGCCCGGCGTCATCGCTGCGGAGCAAAGGCCACGGCCAAGTGGGCCCGCGCTCGGGTCCAATCGCGCCGCACGGTCCGGACACTCACCTGGAGGGCCTCGGCGGTCTCCTCCTCGCTCAGGCCGCCGAAGTAACGACATTCGACGACCCGGAGCAGGCGTGGGCTCTCTTTCCCGAGGACCTCGAGCGCCTCGTTCAGCTCGAGCACGAAGGCGCTCTGGTCGTCGATCGAGATCTGCCGCTGGTCGAGGGGCTCCGGCACGACTCCGGCTCCTCGTTTGTGGCGGCCCCGCTTGCGGGCGGCGTCGACGAGGAGCTGGCGCATCGCCGTCGAGGCCACGGCGAAGAAGTGGACGCGGTCGGCGAATCGCTGATCGTTGCGGGCGAGCTTGAGATACGCCTCGTGCACCACCGCCGTGGTGTTCAAGGTGGGGCTGCCGAGCTCGTCTCGGCGGCGCAGGCGGCGGGCGATCGCCCGCAGCTGCGAGTAGACCAGGGGAAGTAGGTCGGACAGGGCCTCGGCCTCACCAGCCTGGAGGCGTTCGAGCAGGTGCGCGATCTGCCCCGCCTCGGGGTCGTGGACATCCGCGGCACCTGAGCAATCTGCTTTCTGATTCATAGAAGTTCGGCTCGAGATCGTTCGTCGCAGCACCGACCGCTACGATACCGTGATCAGGTGGACTCACCGCCGGTAGCCAATGGTCTGGGAGAGCGGCAGCTGGGAGTACCGGCCCAGGCGCCGGCCCCCGCAGACTGCGGCAAATCTCGGTGGCTC
>NZ_JAOCCT010000084.1:0-758 GCF_029840555.1 Stenotrophomonas sp. GD03877
GCGTCATGGTTGCGCGCCTCGCCATCCACGGCGGTCAGCCGGTGGCTGGTTGCGGGATAGGTGTAGCTGGCGGTGCCTGCTGAGGTGGTCAGCGCAGTGCGATTGCCGGTGGCGTCATAGGCATAGGTTTCAATCGGCGTGCCGGTCGCGCCGTCCTGGGTCTGGGTCAGTCGGCCCAGCGTGTCGTAGGCGTACTTGGCCAGCACCGTCGAGCCTGCGCCATTCTTCAGCTCAGTGATCGAGCCGACCGGATCATAGCCATAGCCCAGCGACAGGCCGCCTGCAGCCGGGTCATGCACCGCTTGCGGGCGATAGTCCAGGTCCAGCGGACGCTGCAGCTGGCGGCCATTGCCATAGGTCCAGCCGGTCGCCGGGCCGAAGGCCGCATAGGTCACGTTGTTCACCACGATCTGGCGCGCCTGGCCGGGGCGGGTCAGGCCGATCTGGCTGATGCGGCCCTGGGTATCGCGCACGTAGTCGGCCACGCTGCCGTCGGGGTAGGTCAACGCGGTCAAGCGACCCGTCTTGCTGTAGGCATAGCGCAGGGTGCTGGCCACACCATTGACGGTCTGCACCTTGCGGGTGACCTGGCCGAAGCGGTCATGGCAGTACTGGGTGCTGCCATTGGCGTGCAGCACCTGCCCCAGGCGGCCCTTGGCAAAGCGCTCGTCGGCGGCACAGGCGGCCGGCGCCACGTCATAGCTGTAGCCCACGTCCAGATTGGGGTCCGGGTAGGCGATGCCGATCAGGCGGTTGAG
>NZ_JAOCCT010000085.1:0-639 GCF_029840555.1 Stenotrophomonas sp. GD03877
GGGCACAGATCGGGGGTTCATGCGTGGGTTTTCGACATCGCGGGGCCACGCAGCGGCTCAGTGCGTAGCCATTTCTCACCGAATCCCGGCACAGGGCCGAGCGCAGCCCTGCGGGGTCGTGGCCGCATCGGATCGGACTCTGGCTTGGCTGCCGGCTGTGTGGCCGGCACCTCGTCACGCGGCCGGCGGCGGCGCGCGCGCTGCGGGCCGGTAGTGCGCTTGCTCCAGCGCGCCGTGCTTCTCGAAGTGGGCGAGGATGGCGCGGATGGCGGTGGGTTCCTCGATGCTGGCGACGATCCGTACCGCGCCGCCGCAGTGGGCGCAGGTGGTGATGTCGATGGAAAAGACCCGCTTGAGCCGTTGCGCCCAGCTCATCGCACGGCGCTTCTGCTCGGGGCTGCGCGGCTCGTCGTGGGCGCTGACGTCCACTGGCACCGCATCGCCCGCAGGCCGCTTGCCGCGCCCCGTGGGCGTCAGCTGCGCACGGCAGGTTTGCATTCGGGGCGAATACGCCGTGGAAGCGGGTGAGATGCGCGCGAGGTGGCGGGACCAGTGCCGCCAGCTTGGCGATGAAGTCCACCGCATCCCATTCGACATGCGTGGTCCCATTTCGCCACGGCGTCTTGAGCTGATACCGCA
>NZ_JAOCCT010000086.1:0-617 GCF_029840555.1 Stenotrophomonas sp. GD03877
GCACACGATCTACACGCGGATGAACCGGTGGGCCAAGGCCGGGGTCCTGGATCGGGTCTTCGAGCGCATGCAGGCCGAACAGCTGGTCCGGGTGCGGCTGGAGGCGGTCAGCCTGGACAGTACGATCGTCAAGGTCCACCCGGACGGCACCGGCGCACGAAAAAAAACGGCCCGCAGGCCATCGGCCGCTCCCGCGGAGGCTGGACCACCAAAATTCATATGGCTGCCGCGGATTCCCGCTGCGCGTTAGCCTTCTCGCTTTCGCCGGGCCAGGCGGGCGATGCCCCAGCCGGTCGCGCCCTGCTGCATGCCCTGCCACCCCTGCCCGCGCGCTGCCATCTGGTCATGGATCGCGCCTACGAGGGCAATGAAACCCGGCAGCTCGCGCTGGATCTGGGCCTGGATCCGGTCGTGCCCCCGCATCCGCTGCGGGCCCAGCCATGGGCGTACAACACCGAGATCTACAAGCGCCGCAACGAAATCGAGCGCCTGTTCCGCCGTCTGAAAGGGTTCCGCCGCATCTTCAGCCGCTTCGACAAGCTCGACGTCATGTTCGCGGCCTTCATCCACTTCGCACTGATCGTCGAATCGTTGCGATAGTGTTAACAGGCCCTAGT
>NZ_JAOCCT010000009.1:0-160735 GCF_029840555.1 Stenotrophomonas sp. GD03877
CGGTCGCGCCATCCATGGCGCTCACGCCCCTGCCACCGGACCCACCCCGCCTTCGACAGTTTCCCGCGGCTGTCGGAACGACATCCTGCTTTGGTGGGTGTCGACCTTGGTCGACACGGCGGACGTCATGAACGTCTGAAGGATCGGCTTTTGATTTTGATTTTTCTGATCCTTCCCGTGGTGGCGCAGGAAACTGTCCGTGGCCGGGAGGGTGGGTTGGCTGGGGGCGTGAGCCGCATGGGCCCGAGGCATGCCTCGGGCGGGTTGGGCAGGACGCCCAACCCTGGCCTTGCCGTGCGTGCAGGACTGCGCGCACGAGCAAGCGGCGACCGAGCTTACATGGACGTACTTGCAGCGGCCCCCAGCCAACCCACCCTCCCGGCCGACCCCGAGATCCTGCCCTGAACCACCACGGAGGGGCTCCGCCGTTGGCCGGCCCGGCCGAAGGCCCGCCCTCCGCGCGATACAATGACGCCCATGAACACCCCACAGGATTCCAGCCTCGGTCGCGAGGTCAGTTACCCGTCGCAGTACGATCCCGGCCTGCTGTTTCCCATCCCCCGCAGCGGCGCCCGCGCCGAGATCGGCCTCGATGACGCCGCGCTGCCGTTCGTCGGCCACGACCGCTGGCACGCCTTCGAGCTGAGCTGGCTCGACCCGCGTGGCAAGCCGCAGGTCGCCGTCGCCACCGTGCAGGTGCCATGCACTTCGCCGCGGTTGATCGAATCGAAGTCGTTCAAGCTGTACCTCAACTCCCTCAACAGCACCCGCATCGACAGCGCCGAGGCACTGCGCGAGCGCCTTGTGGCCGACCTGTCGGCCTGCGCCGGTGCGCCGGTCCAGGTCGAGTTCGGCCTGCCGGGCCTGCGTGAGACGCCGCTCGGTGAATCCATCGACGGGCTGGACGTGGAGATCGACTGCTACGGTCCGCCGCAGGCGGACTTCCTTGCCGCCGATGCGGGCGAGGTGGTGGAAGAGACCCTGGTCTCGTCGCTGCTGAAGTCCAACTGCCCGGTCACCGGCCAGCCGGACTGGGCCACGGTCAGCCTGCGTTACCGTGGGCCGAAGATCGACCGTGCCGGCCTGCTGCGCTATCTGGTCAGCTACCGCGAGCACGCCGAGTTCCACGAGCAGTGCGTTGAGCGGATCTTCAGCGAGGTGACTTCGCGCTGCCAGCCGCAGTGGCTGGAGGTGGAGGCCCGCTATACCCGCCGTGGTGGCCTGGATATCAATCCCTGGCGTGCCAGCGCCGGCATCACCGCCCCGGCTGCGACCTACCGCGAACTGCGGCAGTAACCCAGCAGGCGGTTACCGGTCGTGCCGGCCGCTGGCCGGCAACCACGTGGAACCGGTGTCCAGGGCAAGCCGGCCAGCGGCCGGCACGACCGGACACCTTCTCTCCCGATTGTTCAGCCGCCCCCGGGGGCGGCTTCACATCTGCACCATCCCCATTTAACAACCTCCATGGCACCGTGCGAACCACGTAGTCATGCAGACGGGAGTTGTGGATGAGTACCGAGAAGAAAGCCGATTTCTCCGGTGTCAGTGGCAGTGTCGACAGTACCGCCGAGCAGGTGCCGAAGGCGGACTTCTCCGGCGTCAGCGCCTCGGTGGACAGCACCGCAGACGTTGTCAGCGGCGGCACCTATACCGTGCAGAAGGGTGACTCGCTGTCGAAGATCGCCAAGCAGCATCTGGGCGACGCCAACGCCTGGAAAAAGATCTTCGAAGCCAACCGCGATGTGCTTGATGACCCGGACAAGATCTTCCCGGGCCAGACCCTGAAGCTGCCGCCGAAGTAAGCCGGCCATCGAACGCCGTCCGACAATCCCTGGGAGGAACCCCGAATGATCAAGACCACCCCGCTCCAGACCGCCCTGATCGCCGCCCTGCTGGGCAGCGTCGCCTTGGTCGGTTGCAAGAAGAAAGAAGAGTCGACCGACACCAACGCCGCTCCGGCAGCGACCGCTCCGGCCGAACCGGCAGCACCGGCGCCGATGACCGGCGCACCGCCGCCGATGGCCGAAGCCGCTGCAGTCAGCGTCTCGGCGGTCACCGTAGGCAAGACCGCAGCCGCCGACAAGTCGGTTGCGACGACGGCATTGTTCGCACCGAAGGATGACGTCATCGTCTCGGTCAAGACCGACGGCGCTGCCAACAACGTCACCGTTGGCGCGAAGCTGACCTACCAGGACGGCCAGGTGGCCGGCGAACAGAACGCCACCCTGAATACCAGTGGTGCGGAAACCACCAACGTCACCTTCAAGAATGCAAAGGGCTGGCCGGCCGGCAAGTACCGCGCCGAGGTCACCGTCGATGGCAAGGCGGCCGGAACGCCGCAGGAGTTCGAGGTCAAGTAAGTCCTGCCGACTCTCTCCCGACAGGGCTCACGATGGACGCAGCCGCGAGGCTGCGTCCTTTTTTATTGGCGATGCCCGCTTGGGGAGGGGGCTGCCGGTATACGCTGAACGGAACACGGCCAGGTAGGGGATAGGATGCTCAGCTGGATTGCGCTCACGCTCGCAATGGGACCCGTGAATCTCTGGAGCTACAGTTGCGACCACTTCCTATACGGCGCCTGTGTGCGGGTGCCGACAGACATGTCCGTGACCTACGAGGCACCTGTTGACTTTGGTCTGCACCGCATCAGGCGTGATGGTAGGGAAGTCGCCTTGATCTACGAGGGCGATGCCCCCGAAAAGCCTGTGCCAGGAAGCACGCCGGATCTGCGCTTCACGGATGGCGGATATGTCGTGTCGGGGTATGCAAGGGCGGAAGGACCTTCCACCCGGTACGACGTCTACGTTCGACCCGGATCATCTGGCGCCGGTTCGCTGCACATCCGAGGCTCTGCAGCGACAGCAGATGAACTCGCCAGCCTGGCCGCCGTCGTTGGGGGATTCCGAATCTGCAACTTCCAGCAAAGCAGGCGCTCGCAGACATTGATCTGTCCAAGGCGTGCCGAGTGGGGGCAGCGATTGTCGGAGTGGGTCATGCGTGCCTCAACGAGCGGGAAGTCGAATTAGCCATCAAGCCTCAGCTTCCAGACCGGAAGCGAGCCAACGACGAAACACAGCGGTCCAGTACCGCCGCGTATGGCGTGGCTTTGCCCCGCGCGGCTGAAAACGCGACAATGCAGGGGTTTCCCCGCCGCGCGCCCACCCTGGCGGCGACGGGGGAAAGCGTGGGGCTCCGCCTCGCGCGCGACACGGTTGCACGTGGCCCGGCGCTGGCGCCGGCCTTCCCCTGAGCATTGCTACAGAGTCCAAGTCCCCCATGTCCAAGATCCTCTACACGCTGACCGACGAAGCCCCGTTCCTGGCCACCCAGTCGCTGCTGCCGATCGTCGGCGCCTACACCGCCACCGCAGGCATCGTGGTGGAAACCCGTGACATCTCGCTGTCCGGCCGCATCCTGTCGCTGTTCCCGGAACTGCTCAGTGACGCGCAGAAGGTCAGCGACGACCTGGCCGAGCTGGGCCAGCTGGCGACCACTCCGGACGC
Source organism: Stenotrophomonas sp. GD03877 (assembly GCF_029840555.1). Taxonomy (NCBI): domain Bacteria; kingdom Pseudomonadati; phylum Pseudomonadota; class Gammaproteobacteria; order Lysobacterales; family Lysobacteraceae; genus Stenotrophomonas; species Stenotrophomonas sp. GD03877. The sequence goes on from NZ_JAOCCT010000009.1 coordinate 3,504, forward strand.
CAACATCATCAAGCTGCCGAACATCTCCGCCTCGGTGCCGCAGCTGAAGGCGGCCATCAAGGAACTGCAGGACCAGGGTTACCCGCTGCCGGATTACCCGGAAACCCCGGCCGACGACCAGCAGCGCGACTACAAGGCGCGCTACGACAAGGTCAAGGGCAGTGCGGTGAATCCGGTGCTGCGCGAAGGCAACTCCGACCGCCGCGCACCGCTGTCGGTGAAGAACTACGCGCGAAAGCACCCGCACCGCATGGGCGCCTGGGCGTCGGATTCGAAGTCGCACGTCGCGCACATGGCCGCCGGTGATTTCTACGGCAGCGAGAAGTCGGCCACCCTGGCCAACGCCGATGCGCTGAAGATCACCTTCCACGGCAAGGACGGCAGCACCGTCGTGCTGAAGGAAAAGACCGCGGTCAAGGCGGGCGAGATCGTCGATGCCGCGGTGATGAGCCGCAAGGCGCTGGCCGCATTCATCGCTGAGCAGATCGCCGATGCAAAGGCCCAGGGCGTGCTGTTCTCGCTGCACCTGAAGGCGACCATGATGAAGGTTTCCGACCCGATCATGTTCGGCGTGGCCGTCAACGAGTTCTACAAGGACGTGCTGGCCAAGCACGCCGACGTGCTGAAGCAGGCCGGTTTCGATGCCAACAACGGCATCGGTGACCTGGCTGCGCGCCTGCCGTCGCTGCCGGAAGCCACCCGCGCCGCCATCGAAGCCGACCTGGCTGCCGAGTACGCACAGCGTCCGGGCGTGGCCATGGTCAATTCGGACAAGGGCATCACCAACCTGCACGTGCCGAGCGACGTGATCGTCGACGCCTCGATGCCGGCGATGATCCGCGACTCCGGCAAGATGTGGAATGCCGAAGGCAAGCTGCAGGACACCAAGGCGGTCATTCCGGACCGCTGCTACGCCGGCGTGTACCAGGCCGTCATCGACGACTGCAAGGCGCACGGGGCCTTCGACCCGGCCACCATGGGCTCGGTGCCGAACGTCGGCCTGATGGCGCAGAAAGCCGAAGAATACGGCTCGCACGACAAGACCTTCCAGATCGCTGCCGATGGCGTGGTCAAGGTCACCGACGATGCCGGCACCGTGGTGTTCGAGCACGCTGTGGAAGCCGGTGACATCTGGCGCATGTGCCAGACCAAGGACGCGCCGATCCAGGACTGGGTCAAGCTGGCCGTCGAGCGCGCCCGCCTGAGCAGCACCCCGGCCGTGTTCTGGCTGGATGCCGCCCGCGCCCACGACGCGCAGGTCATCGCCAAGGTCGAGCAGTACCTGAAGAACCACGACACCAACGGCCTGGACATCCGCATCCTGCCGCCGGTGGAAGCGACCGCGTTCTCGCTGGACCGCATCCGCAAGGGTGAGGACACCATCTCGGTGACCGGCAACGTGCTGCGCGACTACCTGACCGATCTGTTCCCGATCATGGAGCTGGGCACCAGCGCCAAGATGCTGTCGATCGTGCCGCTGATGGCCGGTGGTGGCCTGTTCGAGACCGGTGCCGGTGGTTCGGCCCCGAAGCACGTGCAGCAGTTCGTGGAAGAGGACTACCTGCGCTGGGATTCGCTGGGTGAGTTCCTGGCCTTGGCCGCCTCGCTGGAACACCTGGGCAACCGCTACGACAACGCCGCCGCCCGCGCGCTGGCCAAGGCGCTGGACGAAGCCAACGGCCAGTTCCTGGACAACGACAAGTCGCCGTCGCGCAAGCTGGGTGGCATCGACAACCGTGGCAGCCACTTCTACATCGCGCTGTACTGGGCCCAGGCCCTGGCCGCGCAGGACGAAGATGCTGCCCTGAAGGCGCGCTTCGCTCCGCTGGCCAAGGCACTGACCGACAACGAGCAGAAGATTGTTGAAGAGCTGATCGCGGTGCAGGGCAAGGCCGTGGACATCGGTGGCTACTACCGCCCGGACGTGGCCAAGGCCAGCGAGGCGATGCGCCCGAGCGCGACCTTCAACGCCGCGCTGGAGCAGCTGCGCGGCTGATCCATCGCCGTTCGGTCGTGACCCCGGAACCCGCGCTTCGGCGCGGGTTTCTTTTTGGGCGGCCCCATTCGACCCGCGTCCAGAACCGTGACACCCGTCGGCTGTCGGAATGCCGTCAACGAGGCATGAAACTTGCCCGCGATGTCCGTCGCAGAACCGATCGGACACCGTCTGCAACCGCTCCCGATCTGAGCAGTCGATCACGACGGCTGCCGCTGGCGATGTCCTAGCCTTGGCGACGCGAGGCCACCGGGGAGGTGGCCGCACGGGGAACACGGATGGCACGCGTGCTGGTAGTGGGAACCGATATCCAGGGCGAACAGGCCCTGCTGCAGCGTCTGCGCCTGGCCTCGGCGCTGCCGGACGGCCAGATTCGTCGCAGCCAGGACCTGGACGACTGCGACCTGCTGGTCATCCGCGATACGCCGGCGCTGCGCAATGCAGCCCTGCGCATGCGCCAGCAACGCCCGCGACTGCAGTGCTGGATCGAGGATCTGGGGGGCCAGCTGCGCGACGGCGATGGCCATCAGGACATACTTGATGACGGTGCCATCGGCCGCGCCCTGCGCGGGATGCAGTTGGCAGTGGAGCCCCTGGCCATGCACGCACCCGCACCGATCCGTCTTGCCGATGGTGCACACGCCATCACCCGCCTGCTGCGCGAGCGGCTGCCCCTGCGCCAGGGGCAGGCACTGCTGAGTGACGCGGGTGATCCCGTCCTGCTGATGGACCTCGAGCATGACCAGGCCGTGCTGCTGCAGGAACACGCGAGCGCGCTGGTGGAGCGTTTGGCCGATGCCTTCGAACGCCTGCAGCTGGATGCGCTCACGCCGGCTCGCCTGCAGGCCCTGGCCGGTGAGCGGCCGCGCCAGCCGCTGCGGCCGCTGCTATGGCAATGGGCGCAACGCAGTCGCCACTGGCAGGCACTGGACGAACGCCTGCGTGGCGCCTCGGTGAAGCTGCTGCGCTGGCCGGATTTCCGCGTGCTGGGTCACGACCACGATGGCTTCCGCCTGTGTTCGCTGCTGCTCAAGCGCGCGTGCACGGTTGAAGAATGCGCGATGCTGCTCGAGTTGCCGGCTGCCGCGGTGCGCGATTTCATCCATGCCGCCTATCTCTGCGGTTACGCGCAGTTGCAGAGCGCCCCGGCGGCACCGATGACGGCGCTACGCGGCAATGGCACCGACCACGGCCTGCTTGCCCGCCTGTGGCGGCACCTGCGCGGGAGCGAGCGCAATGCGTGAGCACAAGGTGGTCGTGCTCGGTGGCATGGGCAGCGGCAAGTCGACACTCGTGCGCAGCATCGCGGCCGGTGCGGTGATCGACACCGATGTGGCCAACAGTGATCGCCTCGGCGCCGACAAGGCCTCCACCACCGTCGCGCTGGACTACGCAGACATCGACCTGCCCAACGGCGAGCGCCTGCGTCTCTATGGAACGCCCGGCCAGCAGCGCTTCGATTTCCTGTGGCCGATCCTGCTGCAGGGAGCACGTGGCGCGGTGCTGCTGCTGGACGCGCGCCGTGCCGGGTTGGCCAGCGAGCTGGAGGACTACCTGCAGGTGCTGCAGCCGTTCGCAGCGTCATTGGCGCTGGTGGTGGCGGTCACCCATCTCGACCAGGCGCCGCACGCTGCGCTGGACGACTGGGCTGCACGCGCCAGCCTGGATGATCAACCGCTCCCTTTGCTGGCGGTGGATGCCCGCGACCGCGAACAGGGATTGCTGCTGATGGATGTACTGATGAGCGAAATGGAAGCGCACGCACTGGTGGCCGCGCATGGCTGACGGGCAGATGGCGGTGCTGCCCGATGCCGGCCAGCGTGAGCGCCTGCAGCCCCTGCTGCAGGACCTGCAGCAGCGGGTGGAAGGCGTGCGCACGGTAGTGCTGGCCAGTGTCGATGGCTTCGCCCTGGTCAGCGCTGGTGCCGAAGGGCGCGGCGAACGGCTGGCGGCGATGACCAGCGCGATGCTGGCGCTGGCCGCAGCGGTCGGGCGCGAACTGGTGCTTGGGGATCTGCAGACGCTGATGCTGGAGGCCGCAGGCGGCAAGGTGCTGATGCTGGCGATCCAGGCCGAGGGACGTGCACCGCTGCTGCTGATGGCGGCCTGCGACCAGCGCAGCGTGATCGGCCAGGTGCTGTGGCAGAGCAGGGAATGTGGCCAGGCGATCCTGGCCGAACTCGGCGGATCGTGAGCCCGGCCGCAGGGGAACGAGGGGCTCGAACCAACATCGACAAGGGGTGCGACGTGGCTGGATTGAATGAATCGTTGAACGCACTGATGGGCATCGACGGCGCGCAGGCAGTGGCGCTGGTCGACTACGAAAGCGGCATGCTGCTGGGCGAGGCCGGTGCCGGCATGGACATGGAAGTGGCCGCCGCCGGCAACACCGAAGTGATCCGCGCCAAGATGAAGACCGCCGCGTCGCTGAACCTCAACGACAGCATCGAGGACATCCTGATCTCGCTGGGCAAGGCGTACCACATCATGCGCCCGGTGGCGAAGAAGAAGGGCCTGTTCTTCTACATCGTGCTGGACCGTACCAAGTCCAACCTGGCGCTGGCCCGGCGCAAGGTGCAGGACGTGGAGGCCGAACTGGCGATCTGAGCCACCGGCTTCTGTAGAGTCGAGCTTGCTCGACTGCTCTTTGCAACTGTAGAGCCGAGCCATGCTCGGCTGCTTCTGCCTGGATCAGCCGAGCATGGCTCGACTCTACACAAGCCACCCCACGCCAGCGTATGGTAAAGCCGGTCCTCCCGGGTGAGCCATGCATGTCCAAGCCTGACATCGCTGCCGAGCTGGCGCCGCGCATTGCCGGCGTCATCCGCGATGGTTTCGAGCAGTACCACGCCCGCTTCGCGGCGATCACCGCCCGTGCGCGGCAGCGCTTCGAGCAGCGTGACTGGGCCGGTGCCCGTCGGGATGCAGTCGAGCGCATCGCGCTGTACGACCTGTGCGTCGCCGAGCAGATGGATACGCTGCGCCGCCTTGCCGGCGAACGGATCGGCGAACGCGCGCTCTGGCTGCAGGTGCATGCCCGGTACAGCGCGCTGCTGCAGGGCCTGATCGACGCCGAGCTGTACAAGACCTTCTACAACACGCTGTCGCGGCGCCTGTTCGCTACCCGCGGCGTGGACCCGGCGCTGGAATTCATTGCTTTCGACGTCGAGCCCTCGGACGCCATCACCCATCCGGTCGCGCGGCATACCTACGCTGTTTCACCGACGCGGCCGGTGGAGGCGCTGCAGCGGGTGCTGGCCGATTACCGGTTCGATATCCCCTATGCGCACCAGCTGCGCTGTGCCGCGGCGATCGCGGTGCGCCTGCAGGATGACCTTGCCCATTGGGGCGATACGCCGGTGCGCAGCATCGAGCTGCTCGACACCGTGTTCTATCGCGAGCGCCGCGCCTATCTGGTCGGCCGCGTGTTCGGCGAGCATCGCTTCTCGCCGTGCGTGATCGCGCTGGTCAACGACGAGCGCGGCCTGCGTGCCGATGCGGTGCTGACCCGGCGCCGTGATGTTGCCCATCTGTTTGGCGTGTCGCGCAGCTACTTCCAGGCCGATCTGGGTACGGTGGGCGATGCCGTGGTGTTCCTGCGCAGCCTGCTGCCGGGCAAGCCCATCGATGAGATCTACACGGTGCTGGGACGTGCCAAGCAGGGCAAGACCGAGCGCTACCGCACGTTCTTCCGCCACTTCAACGAGCACCCGCAGGAGCGGCTGGTGCACGCCGAAGGCACGCCGGGCATGGTCATGGCGGTGTTCACCCTGCCCAGCTATCCGCTGGTGTTCAAGCTGATCCGCGACCGTTTCGCGTGGCCCAAGGCGATGTCGCGGCAGCAGGTGGAAGAGAAGTACGCGCTGGTGTTCAATCTCGATCGTGTCGGCCGCCTGCTCGATGCGCAGCCCTATCGTCATCTGCGCTTTCCGCGCGCGCGTTTCGCGCCGGCCCTGCTGGACGAACTGCTGCAGCAGTGCGCGCAGAGCGTACGCGTTGATGGCGATGAGGTGGAGATCGCACTGTGCTACGTGCAGCGCCGTTTCCGTCCATTGAACCTGTACCTGCGCGAGCAGGGCGGGGAGGCGGTACGTGCAGCGGTGCTCGACTACGCGCAGGCGATCACCGACATGGCGCGCAACAACATCTTCCCCGGTGACATGCTGCCGAAGAACTTCGGTGTATCACGGCACGGCCGGGCCGTGTTCTACGACTATGACGAGCTGTGCCTGGTCAGCGACTGCGTGTTCCGTGCGTGGCCGCAGCCGCGTACGCCGGAGGAGGCCATGGCCGACGAGCCCTGGTTCCATGTTGGCCCGCGCGATGTGTTTCCCGAGCGCTTCGGTCCGTTCATGGGCTTGCCGGCTGCGGAGCTGGCAGCCGTGCGCGAGCACTACCGGCACCTGTTCGACCCGGGCTGGTGGCAGGGCCTGCAGGAACGCTTCGCACGAGGGGACTATCCGGATACGCCGCCCTATGCGGGTGCACACCGGCTGGCCTGAGCCGGCTGTCATGGGTATTGGGACTGAGGTACGCTCGCTGTTCATCACCAAGGATCCGGCAATGATGCGTTCTCCACTGTTTCTCGCCCTCGCGCTGGCCGTCGGTGCCGGCGCCCCCCTGCTTGCAGGTGACGCCACTGCGCAGACCGCACGCGCTGTACGTGCGACTGCGGAAATGAGCATGGTGCTGTCCGGTCATATCGAGGTCACGCCGGAGGGCGCGGTCAGTTCGCTGGTGCTGGACCAGAAAGCCATGGTCGCCCCGAGCATCGCCTCCTTCGTCGAAGGCACCATCGGTGGCTGGCGCTTCGAGCCCACGCTGCGTGATGGCCAGGCGGTGGCCACGAGAGCCCCTTTGCGCGTTCGCCTGCGCGGCAAGGCTGCGGCCGACGGCGGTTATGAAATCAGCATGACCAGTGTCGACTTCAGCGAGTACGATCCGAAGGCCACTGGTTCGGTGACCCCGCTGCACATGACACCGCCGCGCTACCCGGAGGCGGCCTACCGTAACGGTGGCCAAGGTGAGGTGCTGCTGCTGGTCAAGGTGGCGCGTGACGGAACAGTGGCCGACGTGGCCGCCGAGCAGGTGAACATGGCTGTGGTCGCGTCCGAGCGGACCCTGGCCAAGATGCGCGACATCCTGGCCAGAGCCAGCGTCAGCACCGCCCGCACCTGGACCTTCAAGCCACCGACCACCGGCGAGGACAGCACCCGGGACAGCTGGACGGTTCGCATCCCGGTGAACTTCGCCCTGAACCATGATCCCAATGCAGAGGCGGAACGCTATGGCCGCTGGCGCGCCTTCATTCCGGGGCCGCGGCAGAGCGTGCCGTGGCACGAGGCCGACCCGGTCGAGCAGGCCGGGAGCGATCTGCTGCCGGAAGGCGGCGTCTACATGGTGGACGCCGCCAAGCGCGGCCTGCGCCTGCTGACCCCGCTGCAACAGAGCTGAGACCCGCTGCGGAGCCGGGCAGCCCGGCTCCGCGTCAGTCGGCGTACGGGTAGACCACCACCCGGTTGCGGCCCTGTTCCTTGGCCATGTACAGCGCCTTGTCGGCCAGCCGCAAGGCCTGCTCGGCGTCGACATGGAAGCTGGGGAAGTGGGCCACGCCCAGCGATACGGTGATGGTGCCGACCGGTTCGAACGGATGGTCGGCGATGTGCTGGCGCAGGCGTTCACCGGCCTGACGGGCCGATTCAGTACTGATGCCCGGCAGCAGTAGCAGGAATTCCTCGCCACCAGCGCGGCAGAGGATGTCGCTGTCGCGCGAGTAGCGGCGCATCTGGTCGGCGATGTGGACGATGGCGTTGTCGCCGACGTCATGCCCGTAACTGTCGTTGATCGACTTGAAGCGATCGATGTCCAGCGCCAGGATCGCAAACGGAATGCCCTGCACCTGCAGCGCGTCCAGCGCCTGCTGCAGCCCGCGGCGGTTGAGCAGGCCGGTCAGCGGGTCGGTGCGGCTGGCACGGTTGAGCGTGCCGATACGATCCTGCAGGGCATTGAAGCTGTGCAGCACGGCCTGCTTGAGCTGGGCGACCTCGAAGTACCAGGCGCGGATGCCGCTGACATGGTTGATCGCATTGCCGGTGTCCTCGCCGCCCTGCACATTGCGCGCCAGCTGCCACAGCGGCATCGAAATGCGGCGCGCGAACCACCAGGTGACCAGCAGCGACAGCAGGCCGAGCGGAATCGCATTCCAGATCACTGCGGTCATCAACCGTGACAGCGGCTGCAGGGTGGCCTCGGTCGGGCGCTGGGCAATGATGCCCCAGCCAGTGGCCGCCACCGGCGCATAGCCGGCCAGCATCGACACACCACGGTTGTTGCGTACCTGCTGTGCGCCACGCTCCCCGCGCACCACGGCCTTCACCGCCGGGTTGCCGACCACGTAGTCACCCACCCGCTTGCCATCGGCGTGGTACAGCAGGCGGCCATTGCGGTCCACCACGTACAGGTAGGAACCGTCGCGGTAGTAGTGCTTGCCCAGCAGCGTGTGCAGTGCGCTGCGCTGGCGCAGGTAGAGGGTGCCGCTTACATAGCCGCGATAGCGACCCAGGCGGTCGAAGATCGGGTGCGACAGCGACACCAGCAGCTTGCCCGTGGCCGACTGGTAGGGATCGCTGATCATCGGCTGGCGCGCCGCCAGCGCCGCGTTGTTGCCGACACTGTGCAGCACCTCACCCTGCAGCTGCATGGTCTGCGGCGAGGTGGCGATCACCAGGCCGTCGGCGTCCACCACCAGCGAGGAGTTGAAGCTGCTGGACTGCAGCTGCAGGCGGCTGGCTTCATCCTGGGCCTGCTTCGGATCGAGGTCGTCCTCGCCCAGGCGGGTCGCGGCATAGGCCAGCTGCTGCTGCGCGGCCAGCAGGAAGTTCTGCGTGGTCTCGGCCAGCTTGGTGGCATAGACGCGGTTGGCTTCCAGGGTGTTGCCGACCAGCTGGTCGCGCTGCACCCGATAGCTGGCCAGCAGGGTGTTGGCCAGGGCGATGATGGCACTGAGCAGGGCCAGGGCGAGGATCAGCTTGCCCAGGTTGAGGCGGGGAGACAGCGTTCGCATGCGTCGACGGATCCGGCAGGAGGCTGGACCCGACCGGTTCTCCGGAAGGGGCGACAGCGGGAATCGGTGGCCAGGCCGTCAGGGCCGGGCAGGGGCCGGCGGATTATCGCCAAAAGTGGGCGGCGGCGAAGTGAAGTGCGTCGCCCTGCAGGCAAAAAAAAACCTGCCGCAGCGAGCGGCAGGTTTCTTCCGATGCAGCGCCGTGGATCAGCGCTTCATCGAACCGAAGAACTCGTCGTTGGACTTGGTGTTCTTCATCTTGTCGAGCAGGAACTCCATCGCAGCCATTTCATCCATCGGATGCAGCAGCTTGCGCAGGATCCAGATCTTCTGCAGCAGTTCCGGCTCGATCAGCAGGTCTTCGCGGCGGGTGCCCGAACGGTTGATGTCGATGGCCGGGAACACGCGCTTTTCAGCGATACGGCGGCTCAGGTGCACTTCGCTGTTGCCGGTGCCCTTGAACTCTTCGTAGATCACCTCGTCCATCTTCGAGCCGGTGTCGACCAGCGCGGTAGCGATGATGGTCAGGCTGCCACCTTCTTCCACGTTGCGCGCGGCACCGAAGAAGCGCTTCGGGCGGTGCAGGGCGTTGGCGTCCACACCACCGGTCAGCACCTTGCCCGAGCTCGGCACCACGTTGTTGTAGGCGCGGGCCAGGCGGGTGATCGAGTCGAGCAGGATCACCACGTCCTTCTTGTGCTCGACCAGGCGTTTGGCGCGCTCGATGACCATTTCGGCCACCTGCACGTGGCGCGCGGCCGGCTCGTCGAAGGTCGAGCTGATGACTTCGCCGCGCACGGTGCGCTGCATTTCGGTCACTTCTTCCGGGCGCTCGTCAATCAGCAGCACGATCAGGTGCACGTCCGGATGGTTGGTGGTGATGGCCGTGGCCACCTGCTGCATCATCATCGTCTTGCCGGCCTTCGGCTGCGACACGATGAGCGAGCGCTGGCCCTTGCCCTGCGGTGCCATCAGGTCGAGGATACGGCCGGTGATGTCTTCCGACGAACCGTTGCCACGCTCCAGGGTGAAGCGGCGGCGCGGGAACAGGGCGGTCAGGTTCTCGAACAGCACCTTGTTCTTCGACGCTTCGATCGGCTCACCGTTGATGGTGTCGACGATGTTCAGCGCGAAGTAGCGCTCGCCGTCCTTCGGGAAGCGGATGCGGCCGGAGATGTGGTCGCCGGTGCGCAGGTTGAAGCGGCGGATCTGGCTGGGCGAGATGTAGGTGTCGTCCGGGCCGGCCAGGTAGCTGGCTTCGGCCGCGCGCAGAAAGCCGAAGCCGTCCGGCAGGATTTCCAGCACGCCGTCGGCGGCGACGCCGTCACCGTGTCGGGTCAGCACCTTCAGCAGGGCGAAGATCACATCCTGCTTGCGGGCGCGGGCCACGCCTTCGGAGATCTGCAGCTGCTCGGCGATTTCCAGCAGCTTCTGTGCCGGCATGCGCTTGAGGTCGCTCAGCGAGTAGACCGGGAAGCCCTCGGGCACGTTGGCGTGCGGGCGCGGCACGAACGGCTGCTGCTCGCCGCCGTCGTTGGGCAGGCCATCGTCGCGGAAGCGGTTGTTGCGGTCACGGTCGCGGCGGTTGCGGAAGCGGTCGCGGCGGTTGCCCTGGCCTTGCCCCTGGCCCTGCTGGCCGTTCTGGTTGTACGGGTTCTGGCCCTGGTTCTGGCCGCCCCCCTGGTGGTTCTGCTGCCGCGGCTGGCCGGATTCGCGACCCTCACCGCTTTCGCCACCGCCACTGCTGGCAGGGGCCTCGGCGGCGGGCGCGCTCGGTGCGGGGGCGGTTGCGGCCGGTGCCGGCGCTTCGGGCGCGGCGGCCAGCGGCAGGGTCGGCTGCGCCGGAGCGGCGCTGGTTTCGGCGGCTGCCGGAGCGGCGGCCTTGCTCACGCGGGGCTTGCGCACGCGCTTTTCGGCGGGCGCATCGGCGCTGCCGGTTTCGGAAGTGTTATCGGACAAGAGCGTTATTCCTCGCTTGAAGGTGCGAGCGCCCGGCTGGGGCGGCGAACGTTGGGAATGGGTCTGGAGGAAACTGCGTCCAGAGGGTGCGGCACGCGAACGCGGCCGGATATGCCGACACTATCATCGGCCTGCGGCGCCGTGCAAGGGCTGCCGGGAACAGCATTCATCATGGGCGCGGGGCGCCCGCCGGCAGCCGTGGTCGGCGGCTGCCGGAGAACAGCAGGATCAGGCCAGGGCCTTGTCCAGCAGGCCGGCCAGCTGGGCCTTGCCCACCGCACCGATCTGCTCGCCAACCTTCTCGCCGTCCTTGAACACGACCAGGTACGGAATCGAACGCACGTGGTACTTGGCGGCCAGCGCACGATTGTGGTCAACGTTGACCTTGGCGATCTTGGCGCGGCCCTGGTAGGCATCGGCCAGCTCGTCCAGCGCCGGGGCGATCATCTTGCATGGGCCACACCACTCGGCCCAGAAATCGACCAGCACCGGTTCCTTGGAATTCAGCACTGCGCTATCAAAGTCGGCGTCGCCGACATGTACAACCTTGTCGCTCATCTTGGTTTCTCGTCTTGGATTGCACCCGGCCATGCCGGAGGTGGGTGAACTGGGCCATGCCCGGTGGCGCGACCCTCGTCGTTGCCTCGCGGCGCACTGCCGCGGTGCGTTCGGCGGGATGCCTGGACGCTCACGGCCGGCAGTGTACCCCTATCGCAGGGCGGGGACAGGCGCCGGCTGGAACCCAGCGTATCGTGATCGCTTCGATGCCTGGTATGTGTCGGATTTCACTGTCTTCCTGTACATGGGGCTGGCAGTGGGCGACACCAGCGGGCCTGGCAGGGCTGTTCAAGTCCGGTGTGGCTGGGTGAAGGGCCCCGTCTCTTGACTTTATGAGACAGGTCATTCCGGTTTGCTGGCCCGAGTGCGTTAAACTGGGGCATTGTGCGGCGCGCGGACCGGGTGGTCCCAGCCTGCCAACCCGCCGCAGGGGCCGCAGTTTGCGACGGTGCCCCTAGACGCTGAAGTGCCAGCCGCCCCACGGGCCGGCGGCCATACCAAGACGGACTCATGAGCGACAAACCGCTGACCGATTTGACCTTCTCCTCCTTTGAGTTGCACCCGGCCCTGCAGGCCGGCCTTGAAGGAGCCGGATTCACCCGTTGCACCCCGATCCAGGCGCTGACCCTGCCCGTCGCGCTGCCCGGTGGTGACGTTGCCGGCCAGGCCCAGACCGGCACCGGCAAGACCCTGGCCTTCCTGGTCGCCGTCGTGAACCGCCTGCTGACGCGTCCGGCCCTGGCCGACCGCAAGCCGGAAGATCCGCGCGCGCTGATCCTCGCCCCGACCCGCGAACTGGCCATCCAGATCCACAAGGATGCAGTGAAGTTCGGTTCCGACCTGGGCCTGCGTTTCGCGCTGGTCTACGGCGGCGTGGATTACGACAAGCAGCGCGAACTGCTGCAGCAGGGCGTGGACGTGATCATCGCCACCCCGGGCCGCCTGATCGACTACGTCAAGCAGCACAAGGTGGTGTCGCTGCACGCCTGCGAGATCTGCGTGCTGGACGAAGCCGACCGCATGTTCGACCTGGGCTTCATCAAGGACATCCGCTTCCTGCTGCGCCGCATGCCGGAGCGCACCACCCGCCAGACCCTGCTGTTCAGTGCCACCCTCAGCCATCGCGTGCTGGAGCTGGCCTACGAGCACATGAACGAGCCGCAGAAGCTGGTGGTTGAAGCCGAGACCATCACTGCCGCGCGCGTGCGCCAGCGCATCTATTTCCCGGCCGACGACGAGAAGATTCCGCTGCTGCTTGGCCTGCTGTCGCGCAGCGAAGGCGCGCGCACCATGGTCTTCGTCAACACCAAGGTGTTCGTCGAACGCGTTGCCCGTTCGCTGGAAAAGGCCGGCTACCGGGTCGGCGTGCTGTCCGGCGACGTGCCGCAGAAGAAGCGCGAGAGCCTGCTCAACCGCTTCCAGAAGGGCCAGCTGGAAATCCTGGTGGCCACCGACGTGGCCGCGCGCGGCCTGCACATCGACGGCATCAAGTACGTCTACAACTACGACCTGCCGTTCGACGCCGAAGACTACGTGCACCGCATCGGCCGTACCGCGCGCCTGGGTGAAGAGGGTGATGCGATCAGCTTCGCCTGCGAACGCTACGCCATGGGCCTGCCGGACATCGAGGCCTACATCGAGCAGAAGATTCCGTCCGAGCCGGTCACCAAGGAACTGCTGACGCCGCTGCCGCGCCCGGAACACCCGGCCCCGGTGGCGGGCGAGGAAGGCGAGGACAACGAAAGCGTCGGCCAGATCTTCCGCGAAGCGCGCGAAGCCCGCGCCGCCGAGGAAGAGCGTCGAGGCGGTGGCCGTAGTGGCGGTCGTTCAGGCGGTGGTGGCCGTGGTGGTCGCGACGGTGAGCGCAGCGGCGAGCGCCGTTCGCGTGGCCCGCGCAAGCCGCGCGTCGAAGGCGAACAGGGCGCTGCCGCCCCGGCCGCCGGTGCCGAAGGCGCCGTTGCCCAGGCCCCGCGTCCGCCGCGCCCGCCGCGCGCCGAAGGCGCACCGGAAGGTGCGGTGGACGGCGAGCACAAGCCGCGCAAGCGCCGTCGTCGTCGCCACGGCCGTCCGGTCGAAGGTGCCGAGGGCGTGCAGAGCGCCGCCGGCAATGGCGCCAGCCCGGTCACCCCGGTACAGGTGGTGGCCAAGCCGGTGCGCACGGCTGCTGATACCGGCGATTCGTTCCTGACCCGCATCGGCCGCAAGATCCGCCGGATGCTGTCGGGCAACTGATCGTTACTGCCGATCAGCGGGTAGCACCCGACCGTTGGTCGGGTGGCTTTATTTAAGGGTGTGCCGACCAACGGTCGGCACCCACCAGGCCGGACCGGTGGCACCCACCATCTCCACGACGTCGCGCCGGTCCTGCATAATCGGGGCATGAGTGTCCTGCGCTTCGACAATGTCAGCAAACAGTACGCCGGTGGCCACGAGGCACTGACCGATGTCAGCTTCGAGGTCGCGCCGGGCGAGATGCTGTTCGTCACCGGCCATTCCGGTGCGGGCAAAAGCACCCTGCTCAAGTTGATCCACCTGGACGAGCGGCCCAGCCGCGGTGCGGTGGTGTTCGACGAGCGCAACCTGCTGAAGGTGCGTGGCGGCGACGTGCCCCGCCACCGTCGCGCGGTGGGTGCGGTCTACCAGGACCATCGCCTGCTGATGGACCGCTCGATCGCCGAGAACGTGGCGTTGCCGCTGATCCTGCGCGGCACCCGCCGTGGCGACATCAACAAGCGCGTGCGCTCGGTGCTGGAGCGGATGGGCCTGGGCCATCGCGAGAAAGCGCTGCCCTCGCAGCTGTCGGCCGGCGAGCAGCAGCGCGTCGGCATCGCCCGCGCCATCGTCGGCGAACCCAAGCTGCTGGTGGCCGATGAGCCGACCGGCAACCTCGACCCGACCCTGGCCGCGGAGATCATGGCCCTGTTCGCCGAGCTGCCCTCGCGCGGCACCAGCGTGCTGGTGGTCAGCCACGATCTGCCGCTGCTGCGTCGCATGCGCAAGCGCGTGCTGATCCTCGACCACGGCCGGCTGGTGGATGACATCTCGCCGCAGGACCTGGCGGAGTAACGCATGGCGAAGAACGAAAACAGCGAAGCCGCCGCGCCCTCGCGCGTGGGCGTCTGGTTCCAGCACCACGTGCACAGCGTGGTGTTCAGCCTTGGCCGCGCCTGCCGCAAGCCGTGGGCGACCCTGCTGACGGTGATGGTCATGGCGCTGGCACTGGCCCTGCCGCTTGGCCTGTCGATCGCGCTGGACAACCTCAAGCAGTTCGCCGGCAGCGTGCAGCAGTCGCGCGACATCAACGTGTTCCTGAAGGGCAACGTCGATGGTCCCGGCGCACTGCGCCTGGCCGGCCAGCTGCGCGACCGCGACGACGTGGCCGAAGTGAACGTGCGCACGCCCGAGCAGGGCCTGCAGGAACTGCGCGATGCCGGCCTCGGTGAGGCGATCGACGCACTCAACGACAATCCATTGCCCTCGCTGCTGGTGATCACCCCGGGCCAGGGCAAGGACGACGCACGCCTGGCGCGCGCGCTGGAAAGCCTGCCCGAGGCCGACCTGGTGCAGCACGACGCACTGTGGCGCCAGCGTCTGGATGCCTGGCTGGCATTCGGCGCACGGCTGGTGCAGGTGCTGTCGGTACTGCTCGGCGTGGGCGCCGCGCTGGTGGTCGGCAACACCGTGCGCCTGGATATCCAGGCGCGTCGCGAAGAGATCGGCGTGCTGCAGCTGCTCGGCGCCAGTGATGGCTTCATTCGCCGCCCGTTCCTGTATCTGGGCGCGTGGTATGGCCTGGGTGCCGGCGCGGTGGCGCTGGCCCTGATTGCTGCGGCCGGCGCCGCCCTGCGCGTGCCGCTGGCCGAACTCTCGCGCAGCTACGGCAGCCCGTTCGTGCTGCATGGCCTGGATCTGCTGCATGGCGGCCTGGTCCTGCTCGGCACGCTGCTGCTGGGCTGGCTGGGCGCATGGCTGGTGACCGGCCACTTCCTCCGCCAGACCCGCCCGACCGACACCTGAGACCGGCATGCAACCGCAAGTGTTGAAGCACCTTGAAGGGCCCGCGACGCGGGTGATGGTGGTCGATGGCTCGAAGCTGGTGCGAAAGCTGATCACCGACGTGCTGAAGCGCGACCTGCCCGGCGTGGACGTGATCGGCTGCGACAGCATCGAGGACGCGCAGCAGGCGCTGGCGCAGGGCCCGGTGGACCTGGTGACCACCTCGCTGACCCTGCGTGATGGCGACGGCCTGGCGCTGGCGCGGATGGTCCGCGAAGCCGCTGGCCAGGCCTATGTGCCGGTGATCGTGGTGTCCGGCGACGCCCAGCAGCACCTGGAGCAGCGCCGCTTCACCGAGTACGTCACCGACTATTTCGACAAATCGCTGGGCCACGAGGCACTGGCGACCTTCATCCGCGGCTATGTGCAGCCGCAGACCATTCCCGGCGCCACCATCCTCTACATCGAGGACAGCCGCGTGGTGGCCGAGGCCACCAAGCGCATGCTCGAGCGCCAGCAGTTGAACGTGCTGCACGTGGTCAGCGCCGAAGAGGCGTTCACCCTGCTCACCGCCGAGTCGCTGGGCCGCAGCCGCCACCGCATCGACCTGGTGCTGACCGATGTCACCCTGAAGGGCGAACTGAGCGGCCGCGACGTGGTGCAGCGCGTGCGCGTGGACTTCGGCTACGGCAAGCGCCGCCTGCCGGTGCTGGTGATGACCGGCGACGGCAACCCGCACAACCAGACCGGGCTGCTGCAGTCCGGTGCCAACGACCTTGTGCTCAAGCCGATCGAAGAGCGGTTGCTGGTCACCAAGGTGCTGTTCCAACTGCGCCTGGCCCGATTGAATGATGGACCCCTGATTCGATGATGGATGAAGTAGCCGATACCCCGACGATCCAGCTGGAACCGAGCTGGAAGCAGCATGTCGGCGATTACCTGATGCAGCCGCAGATGCGCGAGCTGTCCGCCTTCCTGCGCCAGCGCAAGGCCAGTGGTGCGGCGGTGTTCCCGCCCGGTCCGCAGATCTTCGCCGCGTTCGATGCCACGCCGTTCGAGCAGGTGAAGGTGGTGATCCTCGGCCAGGACCCGTACCACGGCCGCGGCCAGGCGCATGGCTTGAGTTTCTCGGTGGCGCCCGGTGTGCCGGTGCCGCCGTCGCTGCTGAACATCTACAAGGAGATCGAGAGCGATCTGGGTATCCCGCGTCCGGACCACGGCTGCCTGATTCCGTGGGCGCAGCGCGGCGTGCTGTTGCTCAACGCCGTGTTGACGGTGGAAGAGGGCCAGGCCGGCGCGCACCAGGGGCGAGGCTGGGAAGGCTTCACCGACCACGTGGTGGATGTGCTCAACCGCGAACGCGACGGTCTGGTGTTCATGCTCTGGGGCGCGTACGCGCAGAAGAAGGGCAAGGTCATCGATACCCGTCGCCATCGCGTGCTGAAGTCGCCGCACCCGTCGCCGTTGTCGGCCCACCGTGGATTCCTGGGGTGCCGCCATTTCTCGATGGCCAACGAGTACCTGCAGCGCCGCGGCCAGGCTCCGATCGACTGGTCGCTGCCACCGCGTTCGGCGCTCTGAGCGGCGGTGCCGGTCCGGGGCTGAACGCCGGGCAACGTTTCCGGCCCTGAATGGGCGTCCGGGACGGCCTGTTCAGCTCCGCTTGACCGGAATCGGCCGGTTTCCGGCAGGTAATTGCTTGAATTCCAAGGGATTGTGAATCCCGAAAAGCGCGCTCGCCACTGTCATCAAATCGCGCTACGGTAGGGCTCTGTTTGGGACCAGTGTTGCATCAATAGGATGCTGGAACTTTTTCCTCCTTTAGCAGTCCAAATCCCGGACTGCTAAGATGGGTGCCTATGAGCCAGAACACCTCTACTGCCCTTGTGGCAAACAATCTCCCGATTCCCAGTGCGCTCGGTTCGCTGGACGCCTACATCGGTGCCGTGCACCAGATCCCGGTGCTGTCGGTCGATGACGAACAGGACCTGGCCCGTCGCTTCCGCGACGGCAACGATCTGGACGCCGCCCGCGAGCTGGTGCATTCGCACCTGCGCTTCGTGGTGCACGTGGCCCGCGGCTACAACGGCTACGGCCTTGCGCTGGGCGACCTGATCCAGGAAGGCAACATCGGCCTGATGAAGGCGGTCAAGCGCTTCGACCCCGAAATGGGCGTGCGCCTGGTGTCCTTCGCCGTGCACTGGATCCGTGCCGAGATGCACGAGTTCATCCTGAAGAACTGGCGCATCGTCAAGGTCGCTACCACCAAGGCGCAGCGCAAGCTGTTCTTCAACCTGCGCAAGTCGAAGACGCGCCTGGGCTGGATGAACGCGGCTGAAGTCAGCGCAGTGGCCAAGGACCTGAACGTGTCCGAGCGTGAGGTCATGGAAATGGAATCGCGCCTGTCCGGTCGCGATATCGGTTTCGATGCGCCCACCGACGAGGACAACGAACATGCGCCGCCGTCGCCGGCCGCGTTCCTGGTTGCCAACGACGAAGATCCGTCGATGGCCTATGAGCGTGCCGACAGCGAAGACAACCAGATGCAGCTGCTGCGCGAAGGCCTGGCCGAGCTGGATGCCCGTTCGCGCGACATCATCCGCCGCCGCTGGCTGGATGCCGACAGCAAGGTGACGCTGCAGGAGCTGGCCGACGAGTACGGCGTGTCGGCCGAGCGTATCCGCCAGGTGGAAGCGAACGCGCTGAAGAAGATGAAGGCGCTGTTCACCGCGTAAGGCATAGATCTTTGGTTCGGTTCCTGTTTCCGGCCCCCGTTCTGATGAAAAGCCCCGGCGTTGGTCGGGGCTTTTCGTTTGACCGGCATGGCTGTTGGTAATGCGGGCCGCTGATCGGCTGCTTCAGTAGTACCAGCCCATGGCGGGCAGTCATGCGCTTCCGGTAGCCGTTCAATCCCTCGAGAGGTTTATAGCCAAGGGCCTGGTCCAATTCAGAATGGTCCCTCTGGCCTCAGTCCTGGAGTTGGACTCCGATGACTGCCTTCCTGTGCTATGAATGCCAAGCCTTGCTTCAAGGCTCTTTCATGGATTGGAATGATGCGCAGGTTCGGGGGAACTGCAGGCGGTGTGTCGACCCGCCTCGGGGGATTTGAAGATCGAACTCGCAAGCTGGGTGCCATAGGCGTCTGGCTGTGCTGCGTGCTGCTAATGGGCCTTGGCCTGTCACCATCCGCAATCGCCCAGACAACGATCACATACATTCACACTGATGCCCTCGGCTCGGTTGTGGCGGAAAGCGATGCCAACGGCAACGTCATCAAGCGATATGACTACGAGCCCTACGGGGCCGTGGTAGGCGGTCAGGTCACGGATGGACCTGGGTACGCCGGACATGTGAGCGACTCGGCTACAGGGCTGAGCTACATGCAACAGCGCTACATGGATCCACAATTGGGCGTGTTTCTGTCGGTAGACCCAGTCACCGCTCACCAAATGCCAGTTGAGCAGTTCAATCGGTATCGGTACGCGAACGGGAATCCGTACAGGTTCGTCGATGCGGATGGAAGGCAGGCCGCAGAGCGATTCGTTGAGCAGCATCGGAGAGATATTGCTGCCGGAAATGGCGCCGTATACGAGCCGATGAGACCGGCCGCAATCGCCGTTACAGCGGCAATGGCTGCCCCAGTGCTGATCGAAGCTGGCATGGTTGCGATGGCCAATCCAAGTGTCGTATCGGCAGCTACCAGTATCGCTGCTGATATCGCAGGAGTTACAGGTGCCGGTGGAGCAGGTGTTGCGGCATCCAAAGCTCTGAGTGCAGAAGGTCGGGCACTTTTGAATTCCCGGCCTGTTGGAAGTGCACTCAAAGCGGACGCTGGGCACAATTCAGCGACCTTTATGCGAGAGACCGCTGCAGAAGCAGGTGTTCATACTCCATTGACAGGAGGCGACGGCGTGGTTCGCACTCTGACTCAGCTACCCGGTGAACTCAATGGAAAGGCTGGTCG
Source organism: Stenotrophomonas sp. GD03877 (assembly GCF_029840555.1). NCBI lineage: Bacteria > Pseudomonadati > Pseudomonadota > Gammaproteobacteria > Lysobacterales > Lysobacteraceae > Stenotrophomonas > Stenotrophomonas sp. GD03877. Next base: position 23,040 of record NZ_JAOCCT010000009.1, read on the forward strand.
GTTTGAATACATAGTCGACAAGGCTGGCGACTTGACCCATCAAAGATTTGTGGAAGGTGGCAGCATGAACGGAATACCAAACAAGAAGTGAGTGTCTACATGAGAACGTATGACTGTATTCAACCCTATGGGCCCTGGAGTCAGACCGAGGTGGCGTGGGCACTGGGGCGCCATCTGATTGACTTTGAGGTTGCGAAGCACTGCGCGTCGGAGCAGAAGGGACTGGAAGAGAAGTTCAATCTGAACTCCTTGATTGAAAGACTTGAAGGGGCTTTTCCCGATGAGCGTAATAGCGTAGCTGCGCAGTTGGCGGCATTCGACAAGAACTCAAACGAGGATGAGATTTTCAGAAGATGGCTGGTTGCATTTCTCGCGGACGCTTACGCTAAGCGCGATGAGATTGCTGATCCGCTCGGAGAGGTTGAGAGGATCTACGCTGATTTTGATTACCCGGAGTCTCTGGAGAGCTTTGTCAGGTACATGCCAGCTTCTGATGGGTATGATCCGGCTGCGCACTCACATGAGCAGAATGTTGCGCGGCTCTTCGAGAACTGGAAGCGTTATCTTGACTCGGCGAAGTAGCAGATTCACTCAGCGTAATTTCCTTCGCTTGACGTGCGTCGCTTCTTCCCGAAGCGCACCGTCCCGGCTTCCATGCCGAGGACGGTGAAGACTCCCAGAATCCGTGATCTGGTTCCATGCAGGAAGCTGTGTAGTGGATCTACCAGGTCTCACCCCTCGCGTGCGATCGCGCGCCAACCGATGTCGTTGCGGTGGAACTCGTTGGCCCAGGTCACCTTGGCCACGCCGGTATAGGCATTGGCCTGTGCGTCGCGCACGCTGTCGCCCAGCGCGGCCACGCACAGCACGCGGCCGCCGGCACTGAGCACCTGGCCCTGCGCGTCCAGCGCGGTGCCGGCATGGAACACCTTGGCGCTGGCCGGCACATCGGCCAGACCGGAAATCACATCACCGGTGATCGGCGATTCCGGGTACGGCTTGGCGGCCAGCACCACGCCCAGCGACGGGCGCGGGTCCCACTGCGCCTCCACCTGATCCAGGCGACCGTCGATGGCCGCCTCCACCAGGTCGACCAGATCCGACTGCAGGCGCAGCATCACCGGCTGGGTTTCCGGGTCACCGAAGCGCACGTTGAACTCGATCACCTTCGGCGCGCCGCTGGCGTCGATCATCAGGCCAGCATAGAGGAAGCCGGTGAAGGGAATCCCGTCGGCGATCATGCCCTGCACGGTCGGGTTCACCACTTCGCGCATCACGCGGGCATGCACCTCCGGGGTGACCACCGGGGCCGGCGAATAGGCACCCATGCCACCGGTGTTCGGGCCGGTGTCGCCGTCGCCGACGCGCTTGTGGTCCTGCGAGGTGGCCATCGGCAGCGCGTGCACGCCGTCCACCATGGAAATGAAGCTGGCTTCCTCGCCATCGAGGAACTCTTCGATCACCACGCGGGCTCCGGCATCGCCGAACGCGTTGCCCGAGAGCATGTCACGCACGGCGTCCTCGGCTTCGGCCAGGGTCATCGCCACGATCACGCCCTTGCCGGCGGCCAGACCATCGGCCTTGACCACGATCGGTGCGCCCTTCTCGCGGATGTAGGCCAGGGCGGCGTCCACATCGGTGTGCACGGCATAGAACGCGGTGGGGATGTTATGGCGGGCCAGGAAGTCCTTGGCGTAGGCCTTGCTGCCTTCCAGCTGCGCGGCGGCGGCGGTCGGCCCGAAGATGCGCAGGCCGGCGGCACGGAAGCGGTCAACCACGCCGGCCACCAGCGGTACTTCCGGGCCAACCACGGTCAGCGCCACGCCTTCGGCCTGGGCCAGCGCCAGCAGGCCGTCAATGTCAGTCACTTTCACCGCCACGTTGCGGCACTTGTCTTCGCTGGCGGTGCCGGCGTTGCCGGGCGCCACGATCACTTCGGTGACACGGGAGGACTGGGCCAGCTTCCATGCCAGGGCGTGTTCGCGGCCGCCAGAGCCGATGACAAGAATCTTCACAGTCTTACCTTCTTGCCGGGCACGCCGGGCATCAAGCTTTCATTGAGCCTACTCTGCTGCTCCAAGGCCTCATTTCTTTCAGAGAGATTCCTGAGTTCCTGGAGGATTGCGTTTAGATCATCGATGTGAACGCAGATGTGGCCGCCGGCCTTCGGAGTAGGACGTCGCCTCTGATCAACGTAGTGGGAAAACAGAGTAATGAGTTCCTGCGCGGGGCTTGGTGATTCAGCGGTCATTTCTTTGAAGCTCCCAATCAGTGGCGGAAGTGGCGCACGCCGGTGAACACCATGGCCAGGCCATGTTCGTCGGCGGCGGCGATCACTTCGGCATCGCGCATCGAACCGCCCGGCTGGATGACCGCCTTGATGCCGGCGGCAGCGGCGGCATCGATGCCGTCGCGGAACGGGAAGAACGCATCGGAGGCCATCACCGAACCCTCGACCACCAGGTTTGCATCAGCGGCCTTGATGCCGGCGATGCGCGCCGAGTACACGCGGCTCATCTGGCCAGCGCCGACGCCGATGGTGCGGTTGTCCTTGGCGTAGACGATCGCGTTGGACTTCACGAACTTGGCCACCTTCCAGGCAAACAGCAGGTCGGTGAACTGCTTGTCGGTCGGCGCCAGCTTGCTGACCACCTTCAGCTCGTCGCGGGTCATGCCGCGGTTGTCCGAGGACTGCAGCAACAGGCCCGAGCCGACGCGCTTGCTGTCGAAGTTGTTCAGGCCATCGCCATGCGGGATGCGCAGCACGCGCACGTTGGCCTTCTTCTGCGCGTATTCCAGCGCGGCCGGCTCGTAGTCCGGGGCGATCAGCACTTCGACGAACTGGCGGTCGAGGATCACCTTGGCGGTGGCGGCGTCCAGCGGCGTGTTGAAGGCGATGATGCCGCCGAAGGCGCTGGTCGGGTCGGTGGCGTAGGCCAGCTCGTAGGCATCGCCGTTGCCGGCACCGACGGCCACGCCGCACGGGTTGGCGTGCTTGACGATCACGCAGGCCGGCGCCTCGAACTGTCGCACGCATTCCCACGCCGCATCGGCGTCGGCCAGGTTGTTGAAGCTCAGTTCCTTGCCCTGCAGCTGCTGGAACGTGGCCAGCGTGCCCGGCACCGGGTACAGGTCGCGGTAGAAGGCGCCGCTCTGGTGCGGGTTCTCGCCGTAGCGCAGGTCCATCACCTTCACGAAGGTGGAGTTCATCTGCGCCGGGTACTCGGCACGGGCCGGCACGGCGGCGTCGGTGGCGGTGACCGCCGACAGGTAGTTGCTGATCGCCGCGTCGTACTGGGCGACGCGGTTGAACGCGGCCACCGAGAACGCAAAGCGGGTGGCGGCCGACAGCTGGCCGTCGTGGGCGTCCAGCGAGGCCAGCAGTTCGGCGTACTGCGACGGGTCGGTGGCCACTGCCACGCGGGCGAAGTTCTTGGCCGCCGAACGCAGCATGGCCGGGCCGCCGATGTCGATGTTCTCGACCGCATCGGCCAGGGTGCAGTCGGCCTTGGCGGTGACCGATTCGAACGGGTACAGGTTCAGCACCAGCAGGTCGATGGCGCCGATGCCGTGCTCGGCCATCACCGCATCATCCAGGCCCGAACGGCCCAGCAGGCCGCCGTGCACCATCGGGTGCAGGGTCTTGACGCGGCCGTCCATCATTTCCGGGAAACCGGTGACGTCGGCCACGTCCTTCACGGCCAGGCCCGCATCGCGGATTGCCTTGGCGGTGCCGCCGGTGGACAGCAGCTCCACGCCGCGTGCCGCCAGCGCAGTGGCCAGCTCGACCAGACCGGTCTTGTCGGAAACGGAGAGGAGGGCCCGGCGGACGGGCAACAGATCAGCAGTCATGGGACAGAATCGGCAGCGGAGCGGGGCCGATATTGTAGGCGGTGGGGGCCCGTGGCGGGCGCTGGAAGGGGTAATTTGCCGTGGCAATCGGTGTAAGGCCGGGTCGGGCACACCGATCCGGCCCGATCCGGAGTCTGGGCTGCGGACCAGAGCCGGGTTGTCGGAATCTGCCAACGATGGGGTAGGCTGTGCCCGCACTGCCAAGGATCAGCGGGTACGGATCATGTCGATCTATGCATTGAAGGGACGTTTCCAGGACCTGTTGCGTCCAGCCGTACGCGGTCTGTTCCGCATGGGGATCACTGCCAATACGGTGACCGTGGCCGCCGCCGTGGCCTCGCTGCTGGTGGCCGCGGCCGTGTGGTGCTGCGCGCCGACCCAGCCTCTGCTGTACCTGCTGCTGCCGTTGTGGATGCTGCTGCGCATGGCGCTCAACGCCGTGGACGGCATGCTGGCGCGCGAATTCGGCCAGCAATCGCGGCTGGGCGCCTATCTGAACGAAGTGTGCGATGTGATCGCCGATGCGGCGCTGTACCTGAGCCTGCTCAGCGTACCCGGCGTGCGCCCGGAGGCGCTGTGGCTGCTGGCCTGGACGGCGGCGCTGAGCGAGTACGCCGGCGTGCTGGGGCTGATGGTCGGTGCCAGCCGCCGCTATGACGGCCCGATGGGCAAGAGCGACCGCGCCTTCGTGATCGGTGCGCTGGGCTTGCTGCTGGCCTTCGGCTGGGGCGGTGCACTGACGGTCAGCGGCGTGGCCGCAGCCATGGCAGTGTTGTGCGTGCTGACGATGATCAACCGCGTCCGTCGCGGACTGCGGGAAGCGGCGGTTTCGCCGAATTAATCAAGCAGATACAAAAAGACAATCAGGAGATTGCATGCGTCAGGCGCAGGAACGGGAATTCCACAGCTTCGACCAGGTACCGCTGTTCTACCGGTACTGGGCGGGCACCACCGCAACCCCGGCCACCAAGGCCATCGTGCTGCTGCACCGCGGCCACGAGCACTCCGGCCGGGTCACCCACCTGGTCGATGAGCTGGACCTGCCCGACACCGCCTTCTTCGCCTGGGATGCGCGCGGCAATGGCCGCTCGCCGGGTGCACGTGGCGATGCACCGGGCTTCCCGGCGCTGGTGCGTGATCTGGACAGCTTCATTGCCCACATCGGCGCCGAGCACGGTATCGCGGTGGAAGACATCGTGGTGATCGCGCAGAGCGTGGGGGCGGTGGTTGCCGCGACCTGGGTGCACGATTACGCGCCGCGCCTGCGTGCGCTGGTGATGGCTTCGCCGGCGTTCAAGGTGAAGCTGTACGTGCCGTTCGCACGCCCGGGCCTGGCATTGATGCAGAAGCTGCGCGGCAATTTCTTCGTCAACAGCTACGTCAAGCCGCAGTGGCTGACCCACGACCCGGCACGGGTGGAAAGCTACCGCACCGATCCGCTGATCACCCGCCCGATCTCGGTGCGCGTGTTGCTGGGCCTGTACGAGGCCGCCGACCGCATCGTGGCCGATGCGCAGGCGATCAGCGTGCCGGTGCAGCTGCTGGTGTCCGGCTCCGACTTCGTCGTGCATCGTGGCCCACAGGACCGCTTCTACGAGCGCCTGTCCAGCCCGATCAAGGAGCGCGTGCACCTGCCGGGCTTCTTCCACGACACCCTGGGCGAACGTGATCGCGCGCCGGCACTGGCGCGCATCCGCAGTTTCATCCAGGCGCGCTTCGCCGAACCGCTGCGCGAGTTGTCGCGTCGTGACGCACACCGGCATGGGCCGACCTTCGAGGAATCGGAGATCCTGGCGTGGCCACCGGAACGTAACAGCCTGGCCGACCTGCGCTGGCGCGTGGTGCGTGGCGGCCTGCGTTTCGGCGGCACGTTGTCCGAAGGCATCGCACTGGGCCTGCAGACCGGTTTCGATTCCGGCAGCACGCTGGACTACATCTATCGCGACCAAGCGCGCGGCAACGGCCCGCTGGGGCGCATGGTCGACCGCAATTACCTGGACGCAATCGGCTGGCGCGGAATCCGCATCCGTGGCCAGCACCTGCAGGAACTGCTGCGCGATGCTGCCCAGCGCCTGCGCGGGCAGGGCACACCGGTGCGCGTGCTGGACGTGGCCGCCGGGCATGGCCGCTATGTGCTGGAAGCGCTGGGCCAGGGCGAACAGCGCGCCGACCGCATCGTGCTGCGTGATTTCAGCGATCTGAACGTGATCCAGGGCCAGGCCTTGATCGAGCGCCTCGGTGCGGCCGACATCGCACGCTTCGAGCAGGGCGATGCGTTCGATCCGGCGCAGCTGGCGGCGGTGGACCCGGCGCCGACGCTGGCGGTGGTATCGGGCCTGTACGAACTGTTCCCCGACAACGATGCCGTGATGCGCTCGCTGAAGGGTATTGCCGCAACGGTGCCGGTGGGCGGCTATCTGGCCTACACCGGCCAGCCCTGGCACCCGCAGCTGGAATTCATCGCCCGCGCGCTGACCAGCCACCGCGGCGGCGCCGCGTGGGTGATGCGCCGCCGTACCCAGCAGGAGATGGATGAGCTGGTGCGCCTGGCTGGGTTCGAGAAGGTGGCGCAGCGTATCGATGACTTCGGCATCTTCACCGTGTCGCTGGCGCGCCGGACCGCGTGATGGCGACGCTCGCCGCCACCCCGCTGGCCGCGGAAGGGCGCCCCTGGCGGCGCGCCCTGCTGTGGCTGGCCCTGCTGGGCCCGTTCTTCTTCGCCAGCTATGGCTTCGCCAACTGGATGGCCGGTCGCCACGCCGCGTTGCCGGTGATGGCGTTCGCGTGGGAGGCGCACATTCCGTTCGTGCCGTGGACGATCGTGCCGTACTGGTCGATCGACCTGTTCTATGCGGTCTCGTTCTTTCTGTGCCGACAGCGCCTCGAACTGGACCGGCATGCGCTGCGCCTGCTCAGTGCACAGCTGATCGCGGTGACCTGCTTTCTGCTGTGGCCGCTGCGCTTCAGCTTCGAACGGCCGGAGATCGGCGGCGTGTTCGGTTGGCTGTTCGATGTGCTGCTGGGCTTCGACAAGCCGTTCAACCAGGCGCCATCGCTGCACATCGTGCTGCTGATCGTGCTGTGGGTGAAGTTCGCGCAGTACCTGCACGGCATGTGGCGTTGGGTGCTGCATGTGTGGGCACTGCTGATCGGTGTCTCGGTGCTGACCACGTTCCAGCACCATTTCATCGACATCCCGACCGGGCTGCTGGCCGGCTGGCTGTGCGTGTGGCTGTGGCCGGAGCAGGGCACGCCCCCCTTGCGTGCCTGGCGCACCGCGCGTGATGCCAAACGGTGGCGATTGGCGGCGTTGTACCTGCTGGGGGCAGTGCTGTTGTTGGTGCCGGTGGTAATGCTGCGTGGCGCGTCGTTGTGGCTGCTGTGGCCGGTGGTGTCGCTGCTGCTGGTGGCGCTGGCGTATGCCGGGCTGGGTACGGCGGTGTTCCAGAAGCGCGCCGATGGTCGCCTGACCATGGCGGCGCGCTGGCTGCTGGCGCCGTACCTGGGCGCCGCCTGGATCAACTCGCGGCTGTGGACGCGGCGTGTGCCGCAGCCAGTGCCGGTGCTGGACGGCGTGTGGCTGGGCCGGATTCCCTGCACGGCATTGCCGACACCTTTGGTGGGCGTGGTCGATGCCTGCGCCGAGCTGTCCTGCCGCGCGCCGGGTGCGGCGTACGCCGGTGTGCCGATGCTGGACCTGGTGGTGCCGGAACCGGAGCAGCTGCGCGAGGCAGCTGAGGCCATCGCGCGCCTGCGTGCGCAGGGGCCGTTGCTGGTGTGCTGTGCACTGGGCTATTCGCGCAGTTCCGCCAGCGTGGCGACCTGGCTGCTGCGCAGCGGTCGTGCGGCGGATGCCGATGCGGCGGTGGCGATCGTGCGTGCCACGCGTCCGAGCATCGTGCTGGGCAAGGCGCACCTGCGCGCGATCACCGTTGCCGCCGGAAACCCTGCATGAGCACGACGCCTGACATTGCGACCATGCAGCTGCTGTTGCGGCAGGGGCGTTGGCCGGCAGGCCTGTCGCTGGGGCTGCTGCTGGTGGCATTGCTGCTGCTCGGCACCGAGCCGGGCCTGGCGATGATCGCTGCAGGGTTGCTGCTGGCCAGCATGTTTGCGGGGGTGGCTCAGACGTACCACGCGTGGCGGGTGGCGCTGGACGCCAGCCTGCTGCAGCTGCTGCGCGATGAGGGCCTGGACGGCGATGCCGCCGCGCGCCGCACCGATCAGGTGCTGCAGGACAGCGGCCTGCGCCGCGCGTCGCCCGATGCGCCCCTGCGCGGCTGGGACGCGCGCTGGGCCGGCATGCGCCGCCTGCTGTTGCGCCAGTACCTGCTGACCGCGGTGCAGTTCGCACTGCTGGTGCTGGCCGTGTTGTGGCCGCAGACGTGAACGGGAGGGACCAATGTTCGCCGAACTGATTGCCCGCGCCTGCAGTGGTGCGATCCATGTGGTGACTGGCGCCCGCGCGCTGTGGATCGGTTGCGCGCCGTCCAGCGAGCGACGCGTGTATTACGGCAACCATGCCAGCCATGGTGACTTCGTGCTGATCTGGTCGTCGATGCCACCGGCATTGCGGCGGCAGGTGCGCCCGGTTGCTGCTGCCGAGTACTGGCAGCGCGATGGGCTGCGTCGCTACCTGATCGATGCGGTGTTCAACGGCGTGCTGGTCGAGCGCGAGGCCGGTCATCGCCAGCAGGATCCGCTGCAGGCCCTGCGTGACGCGGTGGACGAAGACTGCTCGCTGATCCTGTTTCCGGAAGGCACGCGCAACGTGGGCGATGAGCCGTTGCTGCCGTTCAAGAGCGGCATCTACCATCTGGCCCGGCAACGGCCGGAGCTGGAATTCGTGCCGGTGTGGATCGACAACCTGAAGCGGGTGATGCCGAAGGGCCGGTTCCTGCCGCTGCCCTTGTTGTGCACGGCTACCTTCGGTACGCCGCTGCGACTGCAGGCCGACGAGGACAAGGCCGCCTTCCTGGCCCGCAGCCGGCAGGCGCTGCTGGACTTGGCGCCGAATGGAGGTCGTGCATGAGTTTCGTGTTGGATGTATCTGGCGATCTGGCAACGCAGAGTGTCGGCCAGCAGACCGGCCTGCTGTTCGCCGGTGTCGGCGCGGTGCTGGTGCTGGCCACGCTGGTGGCCGAGACCCTGCGCTGGCGCCAGCGCGGACAGCCCAGTGCGGTCATCGCCAACCTGGTCTCGCGCATCCGCGCCTGGTGGGTGATGGCCATCGTGGTCGGGCTGGCGTTGTTCTTCGGCCGTGCCGGGGTGATCGTGCTGTTCGCGATCATCTCGCTGTTCGCGCTGCGCGAGTTCATCACCCTGGCGCCGACCCGCTCGGGCGACTACTACGCGCTGCTGGCCGCGTTCTACGTCGTCCTGCCGTGGCAGTACTACCTGGTGTGGATCGACTGGTACGGCATGTACACGCTGCTGATTCCGGTCTATGCGTTCCTGTTCCTGCCGATCCTGTCGACCATCGGTGGCGATACCACGCACTACCTGGAGCGGACCGCGAAGGTGCAATGGGGGCTGATGATCTGCGTGTTCTGCATCTCGCATGTGCCGCTGCTGCTGAACCTGCACGTGCCCGGCCATGATCCGTCGCGCAACGTGCTGCTGTTCGCCTTCCTGGTGATCGTGGTGCAGTCCTCGGACGTGCTGCAGTACATCTGGGGCAAGCTGCTGGGCAGGCATCTGATTGCACCGAAGCTGTCGCCGTCGAAGACAGTGGAGGGCTTCGTGGGCGGCGTGCTGAGTGCCAGCGCGCTGGGTGCGGCGCTGTGGTGGATCACCCCGTTCACGCCGCTGCAGGCGTTCGGCCTGTCGCTGCTGATCAACCTGATGGGGTTCTGGGGCGGCCTGGTGATGTCGGCGATCAAGCGTGACCGTGGCATCAAGGATTGGGGCCACATGATCGAGGGCCATGGCGGCATGCTCGACCGGCTGGATTCGGTGTGTTTCGCCGCGCCGGTGTTCTTCCATGTGGTGCGGTACTACTGGAAGGCAGGCGGGGGCGGCTGATCCCGCCGGGTCTCCATCCACGCATGGCGTGGATCTACTGGAGCCGGGTGGTTCGGGCATCGGTAGCGCCGGGCCATGCCCGGCGGGCTGCGCTTACGCGCTGATGCCGTATTCCTTCAGCTTCTTGCGCAGGGTGGCACGGTGGATGCCCAGCATCGCCGCGGCGCGGCTCTGGTTGCCTTCGCAGTGGTTGAGCACTTCCACGAACAGCGGGATCTCCATCTCGCGCAGCACGATCTCGTAGACATCGTCCGCATCGCAGCCATCAAGGTCACGCAGGTAGCGGCGCACGGACTGGGCGACGTGTTCACGCAGCGGTGGCCGGGGAGCGCCACGACTGTTGTCAGGACGAGAAAGGACAGCGTTCAAGGGGGTTCCCGATTCGGTTGGCCCGTGCGCGCGGAGCGCGCGGCCGGACGAGGTGGTGGCGGCCAGTCTAGCGCGAGCGTGCCCGGCCTGCCACGGCTGGTCGCCTCACCCCGGTCAGAGGAAGTCGAAGGTGAATGCGACGGTGGATGCAGCAGGCTCCTGTACCCGGAACGCGACGCGCGCGCTCTGGCCCGGTTCCAGCAGGGCTGTGCCGGGGTTCTCACCCAGGTACTGCGTGGGCGTGAACACGCCGCTGCCGATCACCCGGCCATCGGCATCGGACAGTGACAGGCGCAGGTCTGGCCACGCCTGTGCCCAACGTGCGTCGTTACGGATGCTGGCCTGCACCTGCAGCACGCCGGCCTGCCCGGGCAGCGGCCGGATCTCGCGGCTGGTCATGGTGAAGGCGGTGGGTTCGTGCCAGGCCGGCAGGCTGCAGTGCAGTACGCCGCACAGCGTGCCCAGCCACGCGCGGTTGCCGGCGTCGGCGGCCAGCCGCGCGCGGTCGGCCAGCACGCTCTGCAGTAGCAGCAGCAATGCCAGCCCTCCGACCAGCAGCCAGTGCCAACGGGGTGCTGGCAGCGTGCGTGCGCGCGTGCTGCCCAGGAAGCTGGGGGCATCACTGGCGGCCGCTGCTGCCTGCACCGCGAGCGGCGCCGGTTCGATGGCCGCTGCTTCATCAACGATGACAACGTCATCGTCGTGTCGCATCCCTGTCGCCGAGGGGGGTGCCAGGTCGATGGGCTCGACGGGCATCTGCTCCACAGGTGCTGTGTGCCCGGCTTCGTCGTGCGTGCGCGCATCGGTCGCAGGCGCGGGCTCACCTTCCGGCGCGGTGCGCAGGAAGGTGGCCAGGGGACGGCGCGGTGGGTTCGGCTCGGACATGCTCAGGGCGCGGGCTCGGATCCAGCGGTCATTCAACCACGATCAGGCGCGGCGCACGCCGGTGATGCGCATCCAGTCGCCATCCTGGGTGGCCTGCAGATCGTCGAACCAGGCCGCATAGCGCTGCAGCAGTTCACCTTCCTGGCCATGCAGGATGCCGGACAGGGCGATGCGGCCACCGGCAGCGACGCGCGCGGCCAGCAGTTCGGCCAGCGCATCCAGCGCCGAGGCGAGGATGTTGGCGACCACGATCGGATAGGTCGCGACCGGTTCGTCCTGCGGCAGGTACACGTGCATGCGGGCCTGTTCGCCGTTGCGTTCGGCATTGTCGGCGGTGGCGACCAGGGCCTGCGGATCGTTGTCCACGCCGATGGCTTCAGCGGCGCCCAGCTTCAGCGCGGCCAGTGCGAGGATGCCCGAGCCGCAACCGAAGTCGAGCACGCGCTGGCCCTGCAGCAGGCCATCGCCTGCCAACTGGTCCAGCCAGCGCAGGCACAGTGCGGTGGTCGGGTGGGTGCCCGAACCGAACGCCAGGCCCGGGTCCAGCCGCACCACGGCGGCATCGGCGGCCTGCGCGGCATCGGGCAGTTCATGGTTCCACGGCACGATCCAGGTACGGCTGCCGAAGTCCATCGGCTGGAACTGGTCGATCCAGGCGCGTTCCCAGTCTTCATCCTCGACCGCGCGGAAGCTGCCGCTGCTCCAGTCCAGTTCCGGATCGAAGGATTCCAGTGCGGCCAGCAGCAACAGCGCGTTGCTGTCGGCGGGGAACAGCGCGCTCAGCACCAGCGTGTCCCACAGCGGGGTCTCGCCCACGCCCGGCTCGAGGATGGCCTGTTCGTTGCTGGTATCGGCCTCGGCATCAAGCAGCGTGACGGCCAGTGCGCCGACGTCCTCCAGCGCATTCTCATAGCGGGGCTGGGTAGCTTCGGTGCAACGCAGGGTCAGTTCCAGAAACGGCATGGCGGTGGGGGCAATCGCGGGAAAGGGGGCCATGCTAGACCATCGGGGCGTCTCCGTATCGCCTGAGATGCCGCTCCGAGATGAACGAAGCCCGTTCAGACAGGCCCGTCGGGCCTTGCTAAACTTCGTGCTTTCCTGTCCGCCGCATCGCTCACCGCCGCCGATGGCCTTCGCTCCGACCCTGAAAACCTGGTTGCTCGTACTGCCGGCCGTGGCCGTGCTGGGCGTGGCCGGTTATCGGGCCAGCGGCCATGCCGCGACCTCTTCGCTGGCGTCGGCGGATCTGGCAGGTGGGGTGGCAGCCACTGACAGTGCGGCGCCGCTGCCGGTGATGCCGGAGGCGCTCGCGCGCCGCCTGGCACCCTTCGAGCGTGGCAATGCATTGCCGTCCGGGCTGCCCCTGGATCTCCGCGCCGATATCGAAGACGCCACCGACCTGTATGCCTATGCACAGCGGTTGCGTGTGCAGGCGGACGAAGGCAACCACGAGGCGCGCTGGATGCTCAGCCGTGTCTATGACTATTGCGCGCAGTACGCGGTCGATCCGGGTGGCTACCGCCTGGACAACAACGTGCTGGCCGGGCTGGGCCTGACCGCCGCGCCGGCGATGGTGCAGGCGCGCGAACGAGTCGCGCAGCGTTGTGGTGGTTTCGTGCCGGGCGACAAGCTGGGCACGGCCCTGGTGCTGTCCGAACGTCGCAAGGCGGCCGCACAAGGCAATCTGGCTGCAGAGGCTGCGTTGTTCGCCGAGGGAGAGCCGCTGCAGGACAGCCCCGAGTACCGCCGTGACCTGGTTGAACGGGTGCGCACCTCGCGCGACCCGGAGGCCTTCATGGCGATCGCACCGGGCATGGGCGTGCGCGCCTCGGGTGACCGTGCGCTCAACGGGCTGGTGGCGGGCGAGCAGCTCAGTGAACTCGCATGGCGGCTTGCGGCCTGCGAACTCGGTCTACCGTGTGGGGCAGACAGTGTGCTGGTCAACAGTTTTTGTGCGAACGGAGGGATCTGTTCGCAGGATGGTACGCAGGATTTCCGGGATTTCGTGTATGACGCTGCGGTATCGCGGCAGGGCGCTGGGAAGATGAAGGAATGGATCAAGCGATTGGTTGGAAAGAGGAACGAGCAATGAACTACCGCCGATTCCTGCACGGGGCCAAGTTCTGGTTCTGGGTGGCCCTGTTCGTGGCCTACTCGGCCGGCGCGGTTGGCCTGTTGATGATCGATACCTATGAAGATCGCTACCGGCATCTGTCGAAGGTGGAACTGACCACGGTAAAGGCGCAGGAAGACGTGCGCCGTGCCGGTGCCAGCCAGGTGGCCGCGGTCTATCGCGCGCAGAGCGGCATGCCGTTCGCGTCGCTGCCGGCGGGCAGCACCTTCCAGGTGGTGTGGCCGGATGGTTCGACCGAGACCATGGTGATCGTCGACCCGACCTCGCCCAATGGCGTGCGTCCGCTGGCGAACTCGCAGATTCCGGCCGAAGCAGCCGACAAGCGCTGATGCGCCTGCTGTAGAGCCGAGCCCACGCTCGGCTGCTTTTCCAGCAAGCCGAGCGTGGGCTCGGCTCTACAGCAACAGAAAAGGGCGGGGATATCCCCGCCCTTTTCATGTCCAGCACTGGGCGCCGATCAGGTCAGCGCGATCGGCTTGTTCTTGCGTTCGGCCAATCGCTTTTCCAGGTAGTGGATGTTCTGGCCACCGGCCTGGAACCCCTTGTCGCGCATGATCCGCTGCTGCAGGGCGACGTTGGTCTTGATGCCATCGACCACCATTTCGCTCAGTGCCACGCGCATGCGGGCAATGGCGGTTTCGCGGTCCGGGCCGTGCACGATCAGCTTGCCGATCATCGAGTCGTAGTTCGACGGCACGCGGTAGCCACTGTAGATGTGGGTGTCCACGCGCACGCCGGGGCCGCCCGGCGGATGGAAGCCGGTGATGGTGCCCGGGCTCGGCACGAAGGTTTCTGCATCTTCGGCGTTGATGCGGCATTCGATGGCATGGCCGGTCAGCACCACGTCACTCTGCTTGATCGACAGCTTCTGGCCGGCGGCGATCTTCAGCTGCTCGGCCACCAGGTCGATGCCGGTGACCATTTCGGTGACCGGATGCTCCACCTGGATGCGGGTGTTCATTTCGATGAAGTAGAAGCGGCCGTCCTCGTACAGGAACTCGAACGTGCCGGCGCCACGGTAGCCGATACGCACGCAGGCTTCGGTGCACACCTTGCCGATCTGCTCGCGCTGCTCGGCGGTGATGCCCGGTGCCGGCGCTTCTTCCACCACCTTCTGGTGGCGGCGCTGCATCGAGCAGTCGCGCTCACCCAGGTGGATGGCGTTGCCCTGGCCGTCGGCCAGCACCTGGATCTCCACGTGGCGCGGATTCTCCAGGAACTTCTCCATGTAGACCTCGCCATTGCCGAACGCGGCCTTGGCCTCGCTCTTGGTGGTTTCGATGGAGGTCTTCAGCGAGGCTTCGGCGTGCACCACGCGCATGCCGCGGCCACCGCCGCCACCGGCTGCCTTGATGATGACCGGGTAGCCGATCTCACGGGCGATCTTGGTGTTGGCGACGATGTCCTCGCCCAGCGGGCCGCCCGAGCCGGGTACGCACGGCACGCCGGCGGACTTCATCGCGCGGATGGCTTCGACCTTGTCACCCATCATGCGGATGGTGTCGGCCTTGGGGCCGATGAAGATGAAGCCGGACTCTTCCACGCGCTCGGCGAAGTCGGCGTTCTCCGACAGGAAGCCGTAGCCTGGGTGGATGGCCTGGGCGTCGGTGACTTCCGCCGCGGCGATCAGTGCCGGGATGTTGAGGTAGCTCTGCGGCGACGGCGCCGGGCCGATGCAGACCGACTCGTCGGCCATGGCCACGTGCTTGAGGTTGCGGTCGACCGTGGAGTGCACGGCCACCGTGCGGATGCCGAGGGTGTGGCACGCGCGCAGGATGCGCAGCGCGATTTCCCCTCGGTTGGCGATGACGACTTTGTCGAGCATGGCGTGCCCCTCAGCCGATCACGAACAGCGGCTGGTCGAATTCCACCGGCTGGCCGTTCTCGCCGAGGATGGCGACGATGGTGCCGGACGTGTCGGCTTCGATCGGGTTGAACATCTTCATCGCTTCGATGATGGCCAGAGTCTCGCCTTCCTTGACCTGCTGGCCCACGGTGACGAAGGCCGGCTTGTCCGGGGCGGACGAGGCGTAGAAGGTGCCGACCATCGGCGAGCGCAGCACGTGGCCTTCCGGCAGTGCCGGGCCTGGCTTGGCGGTGCCGCCGGTGGAGGCTTCGGTCGGCGACTGCATCGGCATCGCCTGCGGCGCCGGGGCGGCCGGAGCGGCATACACCGGGGCGGCGACCGGGGCGGCATAGCCGGCCACCGGGGCGCGCGACAGGCGCACCGACTCTTCGCCTTCCTTGATTTCGATTTCAGCCAGGTTCGACTCTTCCAGCAGGTCGATCAGCTTCTTGATTTTGCGGAGATCCATGGTGGCCTCTTTGCTCTTGATGTCAGTGTGGTGGGAAGCGCATCGCGCTCGGGTCAAAGCAGTTCGTAGAACTCGCGCAGCTGCCGTGTGCGGTCGCGCGCGAGGGTGATCAGGCAGCGCATCTGTGCGCCGTTGCGCGCCGTGCCATCGGAATTGAGGGCATAGACGGCGTTGCAGTCGTGGTCGCGCAGCTGCATCCAGGCACGCTGCGCCAGGACCAGCTGCTGCTCGGCATCGCCGCAATAGCTGCAGCCGCCGCCGTTGGCGGGTGTGCGCAGCTGGCGCCGGGCTTGTGCATACACCGCATTGAGTTCGACATCAGCGGCTGCGGCCACGTCCGAGGCGGACAGGTCGCTCTCCATCGTGGTGGTCGGATGCGCGCAGTCGATGCCTTCGTCTTTGCGGTCGAATGCCGTGGCCACGCCGCAGAGGCCAGCCCACGCCAGAACGCCGGCAAGCACGCGCGGCAGCACGTTCACGCGCGGTCCGCCTGCACGCGCAGCAGCGCTGCGTCCATCGCGTAGCGGTAGCTGTCGGCGCCGAAGCCGCAGACCACGCCCACGGCCTTGTCACTGAAGTAGCTGTGCTGGCGGAACGGTTCGCGGGTATGCGGATTGGACAGGTGGATCTCGATGAACGGCACCGCCACCGCCGCCAGCGCATCGCGCAGGGCCACCGAGGTGTGGGTGAAGGCGGCGGGGTTGATCAGGATGAAAGCGGTTCCGTCGTCGCGCGCGGCCTGCACGCGGTCCACCAGTACGTGCTCGGCATTGGACTGCAGGCTCTCCACCGCGTGCCCGGCGGCCGAGGCCTGGGCCGCCAGCGCCTGGTCGATGTCGGCCAGCGTGGTGTGGCCGTAGACCTCCGGCTCGCGGGTGCCGAGCAGGTTGAGGTTGGGGCCGTGCAGGACCAGCAGCTTCGCCATGGGATCCGGAAGACGGGAAAGGGCGGCAGTCTGGCGGAACCGGCGGATGCTGTCCAGTTCGGCGAAGTTTGCTGCGTTTCAATCGATTGTTTGAAATCTGCCGAAGCGCTTGCGGCCCTATGCGGGGCGGCGGATCAAGGCGCGCTGAACGCCGTGCGGGCGCGGGATGCGTGCACGTAGGGCGACGATGGCGGCAAGAGCCTTGTCGGGGGAGCCGCGCCACGCGTGGAAGAAGGAAGTTCGGTGCGCAGCAAGCTACGCACCCACCGGAGGGGGCTCAAGGTGCACAGCAAGCTACGCACCCACCGGAAAGGCGGGTCAGGTCTCCAGCGGCACCGTCGGCACCACGTTCGGGAACACCTCCTCCAGCGGCTCCCGTTCCCCCGGCTTCGGCGCCGGCCAGTTGTAGGCGTTCACCGGCTGCGCGCGGTTCACCCACAACGCGTAATACAGGTGGTCGGCGCGGCCATCACCGGTATTGGGGTGGATCAGGATGGTCAGGCCCAGGCTGTTGAGCTGCAGCCAGGGCACCAGTACCGGCAGCAGGTCGTTGGTGAAGCCGAAATAGAACGACGGGGTGACGTGTGGTCCGCGTGGCTCCAGGTTCCAGTTGCCCAGCTCCACCGGGAAGCGCTCGGCCGCCCAACGCCGCAGCAGCGCAGCCTTCTCGAAGCTGTCCTCGTCGAAGTAGATATGCGCGTGATAGCTCTTGATGTCGGTGTAGGCGCGTGGGGTCGCGGGTAGCGTGGCCTCGCCGGGACGCACGCTGGCCGGGCGCGGGGTCGGTTCGCTGGCCGTGGCCTGGCCCCAGGGGCTGCGCCCTTCCGGCGCTGGCGGCACGATGGCGCGGAAGCCGGGGCGGCCAGGCTCGGTGGTGTTCACCGCGTCGTTGCCGCGCGGTGCTGCGGTGCCGGTCGACGCACTGGCCAGGCCGCCGGCGGCCAGACCCGCCGAAGCGATCAGGCGGCGCCGTGCCGGCGAAAGCAGGTCGGCCCAGTGGGCGTCATCGTCGCCGGTGTCGGTGAGGGGCTGCGGGTCCGGGTGCATGAGGGGCTCCGTGGCGGCATTGAGTGGGCAGGCAAGCACGCTCGGACAGGGATGCCGGTGGCGTCCAATAAGCAGGGGGCATCACCTCATGCAGGGGCGCCTTCGTCGCCTTGAGCGCGACCGGACGGCGGGCTAGGGTGCAGATCTGTCGCCCTGGAACCCGCCATGACTTCGTTCGATGCAGACACCCCGCGCAAGCGCGCGGCCTTCCGCCAGCTACATGCGCAGGGTTGCTTCGTGTTGCCCAATCCGTGGGACGTGGGCAGTGCCCGCTACCTGCAGCGGCAGGGCTTCCAGGCCCTGGCCACGACCAGTGCCGGCTGTGCCTGGAGCGAAGGGCGGCCGGATGGCGCGGTTTCGTTGCCGGCCACGCTGGAGCATCTGCGCCTGATGGCGGCGGCGACCCCGTTACCGCTGAATGCCGACTTCGGTGATGGCTTCGGCGCTACGCCGCAGGCGGTGGAGGAGGCGGTGGCCGCGGCGCTCGACACGGGCATCGCGGCGTTGTCGATCGAGGACGCCAGCGGCGTGGCCGACGCACCGCTGAGACCCATCGACCAGGCGGTCGAGCGCCTGCGCGCTGCCCGTGCAGCCATCGACCGCGCAGGCGGTGACGTGCTGCTGGTCGGGCGTGCGGAGAACTTCTTCGTCGGCGTGCCGGATCTGCAGGACACCCTGCAGCGCCTGCGGGCCTATGCCGAGGCCGGTGCCGATGTGCTGTATGCGCCTGGCATCAGCACGCGCGAGCAGATCAGCGCGGTGGTTGCCGCTGCAGGGTCAAAACCGGTGAACCTGCTGGTTGGTGGACCGACACCGCTGAACCTGCAGGACATCGCAGCACTTGGTGTTCGCCGGGTCAGCCTGGGCGGTGCGCTTGCGCGTGCGGCATGGGGTGGGCTGATACAGGCCACACAGCCGATCGTGCAGGAGGGGCGTTTCGATGGGCTGCAGCAGGCGGCTTCCGGGGCCGCGTTGAACGCGTTGTTCCGCTAACGGACAGCCGGTAGATCCATGCCATGCGTAGATGGATGCGCCGGAGCGTACCGACGCCCAGCAATCGCGCTACAGCGTTTCCACTCCACCCTTGGGCAGCGTCACGCCAGGCTCCAGCGCTGGCAGCAGCTGCCAGAGCAGCTCAGGGTTGTCGAGCAACCCGGCGCCATCCAGATAGCTCCATTGCGCGCCGCCGACGCGGCGCACGGCGACCATGAACGAGGTGCTGCGGATCGGGGATTCACGTACGCGCAGCAACGAGTAGCGCGGGACGAAGCAGACCTCCTCGTCGCCGGCGGCATAGGTACGGGTCGGTACCCCAGCTTCGTCGCTGATGATGGTGACGCCGGCCTCGTGCAACGCCTTGACCGTGTCGCGGGTCGATCGGGCGTAGACCTCATCACCGCCGGCCAGGCGTTTCAGGCTGGGATGCGTGCGGGCGATGATCAGCTCGGCATCGCCGCGCGCGAACGCGGCCAGCATCCCCTGCACGTCCTGGCGCAGGGCGGCCGATTCGGATGGGGTGAGCTCGCCGGCCACGGCCGTCGGCGCCATCGTGGCCAGCAGCAGGAACAGCAGGGGAGCAAGCAGGCGTCGGTGCATCGTCGGGGACCTCCACGGGATGCGGCGCACTATACGGTGAACGCAAAAACAGCGTCCCATCGGTGGCGCTGGTGATCCGGGAATCATTACTTACCATTGGTAGTTAATGATTCCTGGAGATTCACCCATGCACAGTCTCATCGTCACCACCCACCCGGAAACCGGATCGCTCACCCATGCCATCGCCCAGCGCATCGGCGACGCCATCAGGGCCACCGCCGGCAACACCGTAACCCACGCAGACCTCGTCGCCGAAGGCTTCGATCCGCGCTTCAACCGCGAGGACCAGGCCCTGTTCCGCGGGACCGGCCCGGTTCCGTCCGATGTGGCGGCCGAGCATGCGCGGCTGGATGCCATCGATACGCTGGTGCTGGTCTACCCGCTGTACTGGTGGTCGTTCCCTGCCTTGCTGAAGGGATGGATCGATCGCGTGTTCACCCAGGGCTGGGCGTACCAGGACGGCGCCGATGGCAAGGTGCAGAAGAAGCTGCAGCGCCTGCGCGTGCATCTGGTCGGCGTTGGCGGTGCGGGCGCGGAAATGATTGAACGGCGCGGCTATGGCACGGCGATGAAGACCCAGATCGACATGGGCATCTTCGACTACTGTGGCGCGCGCGTGCTGTCGTCCGAACTGCTGCTCGACGCCGACAGCGGTGCCGCGCAGGCGCATCTGCAGACCGCCGTGGAAATCGGCCGTAAAATCGGTACTCCGATGAGTTGATCACCCTGTTCCGCCGATGCCTGCCAACGCCGCTCCCACGCGCCGCCGATTGACCCGCGAGCAACGCGCCCGCCAGTTGCTGGATGTGGCCTGGGCGCTGGTTGGCGAAGAAGGCACCGACGCGTTGACGCTGGGACGGCTGGCCGAGGCGGCGGGCGTGACCAAGCCGGTGGCCTACGATCACTTCGTGACCCGCAACGGCCTGCTGGCCGCGCTCTACGATGACTATGACGGGCGGCAGACGGTGGTCTTCCACGAGCGTATCGGCCGCGCCCGGGCGCAGCTGGCCGACCGTGCGGCAGCCATCGCCTCCGGCTACATCGACTGCATCCTCAGCCAGGGCAGTGAAGTGCAGGGCATCCTCGCCGCGCTGGTGGGTGCGCCGGAACTGCACGAGGTGCGGCGGCGTTACCAGCAGGACTTCATCGACAACTGCGACGCCTGGCTGGGCCCGTTCGCCAGCGACGGCTCGGTGCCGCTGGCGGGACGCTGGGCGATCCTGGGTGCGGCTGAAACCCTGTCCGAGGGTGTGGCCGCGGGCGCGCTGGACAAGACCGACGCCGAGGCCGAGCTGCAGCGGCTGATCGTGGCGACGGTCAAGCGTCGCTGAGCCGCTTCGAAGGTCAGGCCCCGGCGGTACTGCCGGCCAGCGTGGCGAATCCTGCCGCCAGCTGATCGCGCACCCATGCGTCGCGCGCGTCGCGGTTCTCAGAACCCAATACCACGGTGATCAGGCGTATCGGCTCGTCCCGCCCGTGTACCACCCGGCATGCGGTGGCGGCCAGGCAGAAGCCTGCGGCCTGGGTGTAGCCGGTCTTCAAGCCATCCACGCCGTCATCGCCAAGCAGGGCGTTCTGGTTGTTGCGGCTGAAGCTGCCGTGCGCGAACGCGCGCTGCGCGGTGACCGCCAGGATCTGCGGATGATCGTTCAACAGGCACGCGGCCAGCACCGCCATGTCGCGCGCGCTGGACGCATGGTGCGGCGTGGTGATGCCGGAGACGCTGGCGAACCAGGTGCTGCGCAGGCCGAGCTGGCGTGCGTGCCGGTTCATGCGCTCCAGGAACGCAGGCTGCGATCCGTCCAGGTGGCGCGCGACCGCCAGCGCCGCGTCATTGCCGGAGACGATCATCAAGCCTTCCAGCAGGCGCGCGAGGGTGACCGTTTCGCCGGGTACCAGGCCCATGCGCGTTTCATCGTCGGCGACCGCATGCACGTCGTCGGCGGCGATGGTGACTTCGTCGCCCCACGAGCGCCCGCGCTCCTCGACACATTCGTAAGCCGCGTAGGCGGTCATCAGCTTGGTCAGCGAGGCCGGTTGCCTGGCGATGTCCGCGTTGTGCTGGTGAATCACTGCGAAGGTTGCCGCATCGAGGGTGATGGACGACAGCGGTGCACGCGCAGGAGCAGGAGACGGCATGGAAACGACGATGGCAGTGGGGACTCTGGAGGATAGTGTGCGGCGGCTGCACGAAGCTGAAATATTGCAACGATATAACGTATCGTCAATGTGGGCCGCCGATGGCCCGACGGGACATCCGATGACTGCACGCATTCCACGCCGCTGGCTTCATTCTTCGTTGCTGCTCGCGCTGGCCGCACTTGGCGGCTGCCAGTCCAATCTGCGCACCGAGGCTGTTTCCTCCGCCGAAGCCGGTCCGCTCAATGTGATCGTGATGATCAACGACGGTGCCGGCTGGGGTACCTGGGACGCGGCGGCCTACTGGCAGTATGGCCGCCGCGAAGGCGCACCCTATGCGGATTTCCCGCTGCGCCTGGCGGTAACCACCTTCCCGTTGAATGCCAGCAGCCAGCCGACCCGCGACAACGCACAGACGCTTGGCTACGACCCGGGCAAGGCCTGGGATGACACGCCGGTTCCTGCGCAGGACCTGCCGTTTGCCGGCTACCAGTACCTGGCCGCGGTGGCTACCGACAGTGCGGCGGCGGGCACCGCGTTGTCCTCGGGCATCAAGACCTACAACAACGCCATCAACTACAACAACGATGGCCAGCCGGTCGAGTTCAATACGCTGCGCGCCAAGCGCCTGGGCATGGCGACCGGTGTAGTGACTTCGGTACCGTTCGCGCACGCCACACCCGCAGCATTCGCGGCGCAGAACGAATCGCGCAACAGCTATCACGCCATTGCGCACCAGATGCTGGCGCAGGGCCACCTGGACCTGGTCATGGGCACCGGAGGCCCGGGCTACAGCGTCGACGGCCGCGCCTGCAACGAAGGCACGGACGCCGCAAAGGCAGAGGGCTGCGCGAATCCATGGGAGTGGGTGTCGCAGCAGGATTGGCAGCAGCTGGAAGCGGGCAGCACCATTGCCGGCAATCCGGCGGGACCGTGGCGCCTGATCCGCAGCAAGGAAGCGTTCGCCGCACTGGCGCAGGGACGGTTGCCGGCCGACAGACCGCTGATCGGTGTACCGCGCGTGGCCAACACACTGCAGCAGGCGCGCCAACTGCAGGTGCTGGGCAAGGATGCGGCCACGGCTTCCGGTGTGAGGAAGATCGACACCGTGCCGGATCTTGCGACCATGACCCGCGGCGCGCTGCAGTTCCTGCAGCAGCGCTCGTCCAAGGGGCTGTTCCTGATGGTGGAAGGCGGCGCCACCGACTGGGCCGCGCATACCAGCGCCTGCGGCACCGAATGGCATTACGGCCAGTGCAGCGATCAGCCGCAGTATGGCCGGTTGATCGAAGAGACCGTGGAGTTCAATGACGCGGTGACGGCGGTGGTCGACTGGATCGAGCGTAACGGTGGCTGGAAGCGCAACCTGTTGATCGTCACCACCGACCACGACAACAGCATGCCGATGGGCCCGGATGCGCAGAACGTTGCCTTCGCGCCGGTGCGCAACAACGGCCGCGGCCGCATGCCCGGGATCAGTTTCCGTCCCACCGGCAACCATTCCAATGCACTGGTGCCGTTGTGGGCCAAGGGTGCGGGGTCGGAGCTGCTGGGCCAGCGCGTGCGCGGTGTTGATGCCGGCTACCGTCAGCACGTGCACTGGAACGACGGCAGTTACATCGACAACACCGACGTGGCTGCGGCGGTGCAGGAGGCGCTGCAGCGTCCACGGTAACGCCCGGTTGCACCCGGGCTGTTGTCGAGGCAGCCTGCGCACATGCAGTCGGATATCCGCATCGACGGTCGTGTCTTCGCCTACGTCTTCCCCTGTGCGTGGGAAGACTACGCGAAGATCGGTTTCTCACGTGATCCGCTCGGACGCATCAGCGCATTGCACCGGCGTTGGTTCGAGTTCTTCGACCTCGACGCCGGTGCACTGGTGGAAGCGGAAAGCGAGCGCGATGCGCGAGATCTGGAGCTGCAGCTGCGTTCGCCGTTCAAGGCGCACCGCGCGCCGGCGCCGATGACGGTCCAGGACAAGGCTGGAGGTCGCACCGAATGGGTACGTGGTGCCAACCAGGCCTTGTCGCGTGCAATTATCGCGTTGGGCGAACAAGGCTATCGCTGCTATCCACTGAAGGCGTGGCTGCGGGCCGCCCTGTGCCTGCGCATGGACCAGCTGCACGACTGGGCTGCGGTGCAACTTCCGGAGGAGGAAGGCCTGCGGCTGCCCAGTGGCCCCGGCGAGCGTGCGCTGCGTGACACCCTCGACGGTTGTCGGGCATTGGATATCGATCCGATCCCGTGGCTGCCTGAACACGTCCAACGCTGGTATGCAGGGTGAGGAGCGTTCAACGGGTTCTCGGCGGCTGAACTGGCGCAGCCGGTTGCTGCCCGCACTGCGGGGCAGGTGTGGAAGGGCTGGCCAGCTGGCGTGCCAGCTCGGTGCTGGCCACGTGGCCCTGCAGGAACAACAAGCCGCCGAAGATGTTCATGAGCGTGCCTCCACTTGAGTAGATTGCACGATACGGGCAGCATGGACGGGCAAAAAGCGACATTTCCGCAAGCGTGTCTTGAGAGGAATTCAAGCCTGATGTCCCGCCCACCGCTCCATGCCCTGCAAGGCTTCGTGGCCGCCGCCCGGCTCGGCAACCTGTCGCGCGCGGCGGCGTCGATGAACCTGACCGTCAGCGCGCTCAGCCACCAGATGCGGCAGCTGGAAGAACGGCTCGGGCAGCCGTTGCTGATCCGCCAACCGCGTGGCGTCACCCTCACCCTTGAGGGCCAGCGCCTGCTCGATCAGGTGGGTCCGCATCTGGATGCGATCAACGAAGCCTTCCAACCCTATGCCGCGCGCGCCGAGCACGTGCTGACGATCAGCGCGGTGCCGTCGATGGCTTCGGCCTGGTTAGTGCCGCGGTTGGGGCATTTCGTCGCCGCGCACCCGCAGATCGAGATCAACCTGCAGTCGAGTGAACGCCTGATTGATTTCGAGCGGCAGCGCCAGTTCGACGCCGCGCTGCGGCTGGGCAGCGGGCAGTGGCCGGGCCTGGTGGTGGAGCCGCTGTTCGACGAGTGGCTGCTGCCAATGGCCAGCCCGGCGCTGATCGAACGCATGGGAGGCGTCGACCGCGTGCCGTTGACCCAGTGGCCGCTGCTGGGTGATCCGGACGGGGCATGGGGCGCCTGGTTCGCGTTGAGCGGGCAGAGGCCACCGTCGCGCTTCGTGGCGGTGCTGGATGATTCGGAGGCGCACCATCGCGCCGCTCTGGATGGCGTGGGCGTGGCCCTCGGGCGGGTGACGCGGGCGCGGCTGCTGCTGGATTCGGGCCAGTTGGTCGCGCTGTCCAGCCAGCGCCTGAAGACCGACTGGCCGCATTGGCTGGTGTACCCGCAGCGCTCGGCTAGCCATCGTGGCTTCCTCGCCTTCCGCGACTGGCTGCATGCGCAGGCCGCCGAGCACGTGCGGCACATGGCAGACGCGCATCTGTAGCGTCGCGCGGTGCTCGATCTCGCGTCTACAGTCACCGCACCAGCGTGACCGCCTGCCCGGCACGGGCGAACGCTTCCTCCAGCAACGGGCCTGCCTTGATCGCCTCCACTGCCTCGAGCAACGCCTGCAGCGCGCCGGCCGGGCGTGAGGCCGGCGCCGCCACCGCCTGCTGGATCGCGGTGAAACGGTCGGCCAGCACGCGATGGCCGGGATGCGCCTGTGCCCAGGCCACCAGCGGCTGGCGCACGCCGGCGGCGGCATCCAGACGCTGCTGATCGAACAGGGTGATGGCCGCCGCCGAGGTCTCCGCCCGCTCGATCGTGGCGTTGCGCAGTTCACGGCTCAGGAACAGGTCATAGGCCGCGCCACGCCCCACCGTGATGCGCATCCCTTCGCGGTCGAGGTCGGCCACCTGCTGCGCAGGGCTGTCCTCGCGAACCAGATAGGTGCCTTCGATCTCCACGTACGGGGCACTGAAGGCGATGCGGTCGGTGCGTGCCGGATCGATGGCCAGGAAAGCCAGGTCCCAGCCGTCTTCGCCCGCTGCGGCGACCACGGAGGCTGCGGCATCGTGGCAGGTGAAGCGTGCCTGCACCCCCATCCGTTGCGCCAATGCGGTAGCCAGTTCCAGCGAGGGGCCGCGCGGTGAGCGCGCATCGCCCTGTGCCAGCACCGGGTTGCCCAGGTTGATCGCCACGCGCAGGAAACCGTGCGGTGCCAGCGTACTTCGATGGTCGGCCAAGGACATGCAGGACTCCACGGGGCAGGGGAGAACCAGCATGCCAACAACGGTGTCCGCGTGGCGTGGACTCAGCCGTGCGCGGCGAAGGTGCCGTGGAAGCCCAGTGGCACCGCATACGGCAGCCAGGCCTGTGCCAGCGGGCCGTCATCCACATGGCGCGCATCCAGCACCGCCAGGCCGCTGCGCTTGTTCACCGGATCGAGCAGGGTGCCGATCAGCCAGCCATCGTCAGCGTCGCGGCTGCCCGGACGCGGTACGAACACATGCTCTTCGGCCATGATATCCGGCCCGTAGTTCCACAACTGGCGGCGCCCGCGATCGATGTCGAACGCGGCCACGGCGTTGAAGTACGGTGCGCTGGCCGGGCCGTCGATGGTCGGCGCATACAGCCGCGCGCCACGTGTGTTCGTCGAGCGCGGGTCGAACAATGGGAACTCCACCGCGCTGATGCCCAACGTCTCCCAGCGGGTCTGTCCACGACGCAGGTCCAGATGCAGCTCGACCAGGCTGGCGCCACTGTTGGCCGCGTGTGCACCGTCACCGGCCATCGCTTCCTTCATCGGCGAGCGCGCCTCGTTGATGTCGTCATGGCGTACTGCGCGCAGCACGATGCCGCCATCGCGGGTGAACGCGTCGCCGAAGTGATAGATCGCCGCGAACGGCGCCTCGAACCATTGCGCCTTGTCCGGTGCATCCTTGGCGACCACCGCGATACGCACAGGACGCTGCGGTGCGAACTGCATGCGCTCGAAGAAGCTGCCACCTGCGCCGGTGAAATCGAACGGCATCATCACGAACACCAGGTGCTGGTCGGTCATTGCGAAGGCATGCAGGTAGCCATGCTCGGGTGTTTCGATCACATTGGCGCTGCGCAGCTGGCCGTCCGCACCGATGTGCCAGACCAGCAGGCCATGGCCCCCCATCAGGCTGATCGAGCCGAAGTTCCAGAGGCTGCCGTCGCGGTCGGTCAGCGGGTGCGCCGAGAATGGTAGTGCGGCGAGGTCCGGACGCCAGGTGACAGGACCAAGTGTCTGCAGCGAATCGGGGTCCACTTCGAACGCAGAACCGGATTCGCACAGCGCGAACAGGCGGCCATTGATCAACGTCACCGAGGTGTTGGCCACGTTGGCATCATCGTTGTTGCGTACCGTCAGCGCACCGGGAACGCTGGTGCCGGCAGCCGGATACTGGAAGCGGCCGACCTTCTGTTCACGGGTGAATTTCGGCGTGGCGACCATGCGCCCGTGATGGGTCAGGCTGCCATCACCATTGAAGCGCCAGCCATGCACCATGCCGTCGCCGTCGAACCAGTGGTCGTAGCGGAAGCCATCGCGCTCGGTCCACGCCGGGCCGTTGCGGTACAACGTACCGGCCAGGCTTGACGGCAGCTTTCCGTGCAGCTGCACGGTGGCCGGGCCGAGGCTTTCACTGCCGACGCTGCGCCAGCCGAGCAGCCAGGGGTGTTCCTGCATACCCTGCGCGAACCGCGCCGGGTCGCCGGCGAAGGCGGGAGCGCTGCGCAGCGCAGTGGCGCCCAGGGCCAGGCAGGCACTGCTGCTGAGCAGGGTACGAAGGAAGCGGCGACGGTCCATGGTGGCCTCGGGTCTGGATGCGGAATCAGCGCAGGGTGATGTCGATGGCGGTGCCAGCGGCCGGCACGTCGACGCGCGCCTCGTCGAAGGTCGGCTTGCGCATCACCTGCGGGTTGTTGCTGAAGCCGTAGCCTTCCACCGGCATGCCGACCAGGTTGGTGTCGAGCTTGCCGTTGTCGTTCTCGTCGTGGGTGAGCAGCACGGCGTAGTTGCCGGCCGGTATACCCTTGAACGTGAAGTGGGCGCTGTCGCCGCTGGGCGCCGCCTGCTGGGCCTGCACGGGCTTGGCCTTGCCGTCCCAGGCGGCAGCGCTGTCGACCAGCGCAACGCGCAGGGTGCCGGTCTGCACGCGGACGTCGTGCACGGTCACGGCCAGGTCGGCGGCGTGGGCACTGCCGGCCAGGGCCAGTGCAGTCAGGGCGGTGCTGAGCAGGGCGGTGCGGATCATGGCAGTGGCTCCGGAAGTGTGTGTGGCGATGTGGCGCCAGTCTGCGTGGGGCGGTGCACGGGGTTCAGGGCCAGTGGTCATCGATTCGACGTGCCAGAAGTCACTTTCTGCGCCGGACCCATTGCCGCCGGCGTGTGCGGCGGTCAGCATCTGGCCATGCCCAGCCTGTTCCGCCATCTCTTGCGTCCTCTCAGCCTTGCCGGCCTGGTTACCGTGCTGGCGGTGGGCCTGTCGTTCGCTGTACAGCGCAACGGTGCCGGGCTGAGCCTGCTGCTGCTTGCCGTGTTCCTGTTGCTGTTCGTGGTGCACGGCTGGGCGTCGATGCCATCCCGCGTGCGCGCCGTCGCTGCGGTGTTGCAGGCGCTGCTGGCGGTTGCGCTGGTTGCGCTGCAGCCGCGTACTGGTACTGCTCCGGTGCTGCTGGTGGTGCTGGTCGCACAGCTGGCCGAGCACTGGCCGCCGCGCTTCGTGCTGGGCGTTGCGCTGCTGGCCAACCTGGCGGTGTATGCCGCGCTGCGCCACAGCGGCTTCAGCCAGCCGCTGCTGGTGGTGCTGCTCTATGGCGGCTTCCAGGCCTTCGCCGCACTGACCGCCCACTATGCCCGCAGCACGGCGCTGGCCCGCGATGACCTGGCCCGGGTCAACGCCGACCTGCTGGCTACCCGCGCGCTGCTGGCCGACAGCGCACGCGATGCCGAGCGCCTGCGCCTGGCGCGTGAACTGCACGATGTGGCTGGGCACAAGCTCACCGCGATGCGGCTCAACCTGCGCGCCCTGGCCGCTGACCCAGCACTGGCCGGCCGCGAGGGACTGGTGCTGGTGGAACGGTTGTCCGGCGAGTTGCTGGCCGACATCCGCCAGGTGGTGCAATCGATGCGCGATGATCGCGGCCTCGATCTGGCCACCGCACTGCATGCGCTGGCCGCACCCTTCCCACGACCAAAGCTGCAGCTGCAGATCGGCGACGGGGTGCGCGTGGCTGACCCGTTGATGGCCGAGACCGTGCTGCGGCTGGTGCAGGAAGCCCTGACCAACGCCGCCCGCCACGGCAATGCAGACACCGTCTGGCTGACGATCAGTGCAGAGGATTCCCAGTTGCGTATCGATATCCGCGATGACGGCCAGCGCGCCGAACGCATCCGCGAGGGCAATGGCATCGCCGGCATGCGCGAGCGCCTGGCGGCCGTACAGGGGCGTTTGGAGCTGGCGCGAACCGCACAGGGCGGCATGCACCTGACCGCATGGTTGCCGGCATGAGTGCCGCCATGATCCGGGTGGCGCTGGCTGATGACCAGGCGCTGGTCCGCGCCGGCCTGCGCGCGCTGTTGCAGGGCCTGGGCGTGGACGTGGTGCTGGAGGCCGAGGAGGGCCAGACGCTGCTGGACGCGTTGGCCGCCCAGCGCGTGGATGTGGTGCTCAGTGACATCCGCATGCCAGGGATGGACGGCATCGAGGCATTGCGCCAGCTGCGCGCGCGCGGTGATGCCACGCCGTGGCTGCTGCTGACGACCTTCGATGAAAGTGATCTGCTGCTGCGTGCCAGCGAGGCCGGCGCACAGGGCTTCCTGCTCAAGGACGCCGCACCTGCAGACCTGCGCGAAGCGATCGAGCGCGTCGCCGCTGGTGAAACCCTGCTGCTGCCGGTCAGCACCGAGCCGGTGCGCGCCCGTTACCGCTTCCACGACGAAGCACCGCCCACTGATACCTTCGGGGAACGCGAAGTGGCGATCCTGCGCCTGCTGGCCGGGGGATACAGCAACAAGGAGATCGCGCGCAGCCTGTTCCTGGCCGAAGGCACGGTGAAGAACTACGTGTCGGCCATACTCGACAAGCTGGGTACCCGCGATCGCACCCGTGCAGTACTGAAGGCGATTACCCTGCGCATCATCTGAGTGGACCGAGCAAGGAGTGCCAGTGAACCCGATCCTGCATGTGGAAATCCCGGCCAGTGACCTGGACCGTGCCATCACGTTCTACCAGCGGTGGCTGCAGGTTGCGGTGGACGAACCTATCGTGCTGCACGACTGCCGGATGGCCTATCTGCCGTTTTCCGATGAGGCCGCCGGTGCCAGCATTGCGCTGGTGCACGGCGCGGACTACCGGCCCTCCGAGCAGGGCGCGCGCATCTACATCGGCGTCGATGACCTGGATGCGAGCCTCGACCGTGCGCTGCAGGCCGGGGCCGAGCTGCGCTTCGGCCCGGCTGATGCGGGTGGCTGGCGTGTGGCCGAGATCCGCGACAGTGAAGGCAACCGGATCGCGGTGCAGGCGCGCGCGATTCTGTAGAGCCGAGCCCATGCTCGGCTGCTGTTGGCCCAGCCGCTCCAGCTCAGCCGAGCATGGGCTCGGCTCTACAAGAGCGCGGCGCGCGAGCGTTGCAGCCAATCATTGATGGCCGGGTCCAGTCGCGGGTCGTCCGGCAGCTGCATGCCGAAGCGCTGCTGCAGCACGTCACGCACATCACCCACATCATGCAGCGGGCGCTTGTCCGGCGCCTGCCCGGGGCGGTACTCGGTGTAGTTGCCGCTGCCGATGGTACGGCGCCAGTCCGGTCCGGTCAGTGATGCACGCAGCTGTCCGGGAAAACTGGAATCGGGATGGGTGCACACGTACCAGTTGCCCACCACGTTGTCGATCGGTGCCGGCGCCTGCAGGTCGAACCGATACATCGCCCGCCAGCCATCGTTGGACTCGGCCGACAGCACGAAATCACCCTCGTCGGGCAGGCGTTGCAGCAGATAGCGTTCATGTGGCGTGGCCTGCGGCTGCGGATCATGCAGGCGCAGCGGTACGGTCGGGGTCAGGCTGCCGAATCCGGCATCCACCAGCCAGTCGTCCCCATCCACATGCACGCGCAGCAGCAGATGGGTACGCGCGGTCAGCTCGCCGTCCTGGGCTGCCAGCAGCACGCGCGCACTCAGCGGCTGCGCATCAAAGCCCAATGCCTGCAGCAGCGCCAGCAGGCCGCCATTGAGTTCGAAGCAGTAACCACCGCGGCGGTCGTCAAGCAGCTTGCGTTGCACGCTGTCCAGGTCGATCGGCACCGCGTCGCGCAGCAGGCAGCTGAGGGTCTCGAAGGGCAGCAGTGCGTTGTGGCGCTGCTGCAGCAGGGTCAGGCCGGCCAGCGTCCGCGGTGGCGGCGCATCCAGCTGCAGGCGTTGCAGGTAGCGGGGGACATCGAGCGTCGTCATGGAGGCACCGGGCGGGGGAGGGACGTCCACTGTGCTCCCCCAACCGGGGTTGAGGTCAAGCGCGGCGCCCGTGTCATGCCCCCGTCGCTTGCACCCTGTACAAAGGCCGCGTCCACCCGCGACGGGGGGACCCGGACGAAGAAGGCGCTAAAGTTGCCCTGAATCCGGCCGATACAGGTGCGTCTTTCCGCCTGGAGTCTGTCATGTCGGCCGTTGTCCCCCACCTCCGGTCCCTGCGCACGCGCCTTGCCGCGTTGCACTCGGCGTCCCCCGGCCTGCTGCGCTGGCTGCAGCCGCATCGGCTCAGCGTGGCCAACAAGCTCAAGGCGACCCTGTGGGTCTGTGGCCTGGGCCTGGTGGCGATCGCCGCTGTCTACGCCTGGACTGGCCATGCCAACGCACTGGCTGCGCGCAGCCAGGCCAGCTACCAGCGCGGCAGCGATCTGGCCGCCAGCCTGTCCACGCGGGTGGCCGAAGCGCGTCGCCTGCAGACCCAGTATGCACGCAGTTTCGATGATGCCGACCGCGCGCAGCTGTTGGCCACGCAGAAGGCATTGCAGGCCGATCTGCAGGCGCTGCGCTCGACGCCGATGGATGCTGGCCGGCGCAAGGCCCTGCAGGCGCTGACCGAAGCCGCCGACGCGTTCTCGCAGGGTGTGGCTGCCCTGTTCGAACGTGTCGACGAGATGGGTCGCGGTGATGCCGGCCTCGCCGCGCAGCTGCAGCAGGCCGCCGATACCCTGCAGGTACAGGTGGACGCGCTGCAGCGGCCGCCGCTGGCGCTGTCCCTGCAGAAGATGCGAAGGCAGGAGGCACTGCTGCTGCTCGACGGTGATTCCACCCACGCCGACCGTGCCAGCGAGGAGAAGCTGCCGTTCGATCTCGCGCTGGCCGGCCTGCCTACCGATGTGCAGGATGCCCTGCGCGGCGGGATGGAGGGCTATCAGGGCGCCCTGCTGGGTTACACCGCCGCCCGCGTCGGCCTGGACGTGGAGGCGCAGTCGCTGCTGGATACCGCCGCGGGCGTAGCACCGGCGTTGGCCGCCTTCCAGCAGGCGCAGGTGGCGGCGCTGGCCAGGGCGCAGGCGCGCCAGCACGCCGGCGCGCGCACGATGAGCGTGCTGTTCGCACTGACCCTGCTGCTGGTGGCCGGCGTGCTGATCACCAGCCTGGTGCTGGTGCTGCGTGCGGTGCGCCAGCCGATCCAGGACACCCTGCGTTTCGCCAGCGATATCGCTGACGACCGCCTCGACACCACCCTGCGCGTCTACAACGCCAATGATGAGATCGGCCAGCTGGCCCAGCGCCTGGTCGACATGCAGCAGCGCCTGCGCGCGCGCATCGAGACCGAGCGTGCCGTGGCACGCGGCAATACCCGCGTGCGCCAGGCCCTGGACAGCGCGCAGACTGGCCTGATGGTGATCGATGCCGAAGGTCTGGTTGCGTATGCCAACCCAGCCCTGCTGCTGCAGCTGGAACTGCGGGCTGAAGACCTGGTGGGCAGCGATGCGGTGCGCCTGCATCCGGCCCTGGCCGCCCTGGCCGGTGTGCGACAGCGCGAAGAGCGCGAAATCGGCCATGGCGGTGTGCGCTATCAGCTGATCGCCAATCCCATCGTCGATGAAGGGCACTTTCTCGGCGTGGCAGTGGAGTGGCGCAGTCGCGAGCTGGAAACCCTGCTGGAAACCGAGGTTGCGGCACTGGTCGATGCCGCCGCGCACGGTGATCTGCATGGGCGCATCGCGCTGGAGGGAAAACAGGGCTTCGTGCGCACACTGTCGACCAGCATCAACCGCTTGCTGGCCACCTTCGAGACCAACCTCGGCGATCTGCAGGCGCTTCTGGCTGCGCTGGCCCGCGGCGACCTCAGCGTGCGCATGGAAGGTGAGCTGCAAGGCGTGTTCGCACGCATGCGCGATGATGCCAACGCTACCGTCGCGCAACTGGGCCGTATGATTACCCGCATCCAGCAGGCCACGTCCAGCCTCGATACCGGCGTTGGCGAAATCGTCGCCGGTCACCATGACCTGTCGCAGCGCACCGAACAGCAGGCGGCCAACCTGGAAGAGACGGCAGCGTCGATGCACGAGCTGACCGACACCGTTGGCCGCAATGCCGATGCCGCGGGGCGTGCCGACGTGCTGGTCAAGGGCGCGGCGGCAGTGGCCCAGCGCGGTGGCGAGGCCGTTGGCCAGGTGGTCGCGACCATGCAGGGCATCAGCGAGGCCTCGCGACGGATCGGCGACATCACCCAGCTGATCGACGGCATCGCTTTCCAGACCAACATTCTCGCGCTGAATGCTGCGGTGGAAGCCGCGCGCGCGGGCGAGCAGGGCCGCAGCTTTGCCGTGGTGGCCGCAGAAGTGCGCCTGCTGGCACAACGCAGCGCGGAGGCGGCCAAGCAGATCAAGGGTCTGATCGAGGATTCGGTGGCGCGTGTGGGCCAGGGCAACCAGCAGGCCGAACAGGCCGGCACCACGATGGGCGAGATTGTCGGCAGCGTGCAGCAACTGGCGGATCTGCTGGCCGGTATCCGCAGCGCGTCGCAGGACCAGCATGCCGGCATCGCCCAGGTGAACCAGACCATCGTGCAGATGGAAGCCAGTACCCAGCGCAATGCCAGCCTGGTGGAAGAGGCCGGTGCCTCGACGGCGCAGATGCAGGCGCAGGTGCATGCGCTGGCGGAAGCCGTTGGCGCGTTCCGGCTGCAGTCGATGCCACAGGCGCGCGCTGCGGCGGCCTAGCCTGCGGTTCCTTGTCGGCTGGCGGGGAATCAGCCGAGCGTAGGCTCGGCTCTACATCAGCTGCAGGAACACTGTAGAGCCGAGCCCATGCTCGGCTCACGCCAGCGTTCGGAGGCAGGAATCAATACACGTCGCGACGGTAGCGCCCGGTTTCCAGCAGCGTTTCCACAACATCATCGCCCAGCGCAGCGCGCAGCACCTGGTCCACGCCTTCGGCCATGCCCTGCAGCGAACCGCACACGTGGATGACTGCACCACGCTGCATCCAGTCGCGCAGGGCATCGGCCGCCGCACGCAGGTGATCCTGCACGTAACCACCTTCGCCATCGCGCGAGAACGCCAGGTCCACCCGCGCGAGATGGCCATCGGCCTGCCACGCTTCGATCTCATCGGCGAACAGGAAGTCATGCGCGCGCTGGCGTTCGCCGAACAGCAGCCAGTGCCCGTGCTCACCTGCATGCGCGGCTTCGCGCAACAGACTGCGCAGGCCCGCGATGCCGGTGCCATTGCCGATCAGCACCATCGGTGCACCGGCGACGCGGTGGAACCCGGGATTGCGGTGCACGCGGGCGACGAGACTGGCACCGATCGGTGCATGCAGCGACAGCCAGCCCGAGCCGAGCCCGGCGCGGCCCGTGTCGTCGTGCACCAGTCGTACCACCAGTTCCACCGCGCCATCCTCGGTGCACGAGGCGATGGAATATTCGCGTCCGGGCAGCATCGGCAGCCCTGCCAGCCACAGGCACGGATCCTGTACCGCCAGCGCAGCATCGGCATCCGGTAGTTCGCGTTCGCTGGCCAGCGCCAACAGCGTGCGCGGCTGGCCTTCGATCAGCAGTGGCTGCAGGGGATCCAGCCCCTGTGCCTTCAGCACCGCGCCGGCATGCCGCGCGTTGTGACGGGGCGCGATATGCAGGATGTCGCCCGCCTGCCACTGCACCTCGGCCGGGGCCGCAAGACGGATGCGCCAGATCGCACCGCCGATGCTGCCTGGATTGAGGCGGTCGCGGCCGAGCAGGCGCCAGTCATGCATCTGCGTGGCGGCCGGCAGCACGCTGTCATCGGTGGCGATGCCGGTCAGCGCGCCCAGCTGCAGCTGCCATTGGCGCAGGGCCGCGACCGAGGCGGCATCGACTTCGATGCGGTCGAACAACGGGCGCGCGCCGTTGCCGAGCAGCCAGCCATCAACCTGGCGGCCGAAGCCGCAGTAGTGCGGGTACTGTCGATCACCCAGCGCCAGCAGTCCAAACTGCAGGCCTGACAGGTCGAGTGTCTGTGCCATCAGCCGTCGTGCAGCACCTCGCGCCGCATCCGGTGGTTCGCCATCGCCGAAGGTGCTCAGTACCAACAGCGCCTGCGCGGTGCGGGCCAGCTGCACGGCATCAATGCGGGCCAGCGGCAGCACCTGCACCGCATGACCGGACGCCTGCAGCTGCGCGGCTGCGCGCCATGCGAGTTGTTCGCCCAGTCCGCTCTGGCTGGCATGCACCACCAGCCAAGGCGCGCGGCCATCATCGGCGGCGGCAGCCGGCAGCGACTGGCGCAGGCCACGCGCGGCGCGCTGGCTGCGTCGGCGGTCCAGGTAGAGCATCCAGCCGGTGATGAAGAACAGGCTCATGCCCAAACTGCTGAGCATCACCACGACACGCCCGGGCACGCCGAAGTAGCTGCCCGAGTGCAGCGCGAACACGCTGGTGGCCAGCTGCGCGCCGACACCCTGGCGTGCATAGGGGCGGGCATCGAGTGTGGCACCCGTGCCCGGGTCGAGCTGCAGCAGATCATGCGCGCGGTCATGCTGGCCACCGCGCTGCGACGGATCACCGGCCATCACGCGTACATTCAGTGCCTGCCCGGGCTTTTCCGGCAGGCGCAGGTCGATGTAGCCGGTGCGCACGCCGGGCAGTGCATACAGCGTGGCTTCGATGCGCTCCAGGTTCAGGGCGGCGCCGGTGGCCACCTTGTGCTTGATGGCCGGTGCGACGCCCAACAGGGTGTTGGCGGCACTGCGATACCAGTCGAAGGACCACCACAAGCCGGTCAGCGCACTCATCAGGTAGATCAGCAGCACCCACGTGCCGACCACCGAGTGCAGGCTCCACAGGAAGCCAC
The DNA here is from genome assembly GCF_029840555.1 of Stenotrophomonas sp. GD03877. Classification (NCBI taxonomy): domain Bacteria; kingdom Pseudomonadati; phylum Pseudomonadota; class Gammaproteobacteria; order Lysobacterales; family Lysobacteraceae; genus Stenotrophomonas; species Stenotrophomonas sp. GD03877. The sequence continues at coordinate 58,585 of NZ_JAOCCT010000009.1, forward strand.
GGCCGCTGCGTTTCCATTCCACCGCCAGCCAGCTGCGCCAGTGCCACCAGCGTCGCGGCCAGCGCAGATAGAGCCCGGACAAGGTGAAGAACAGCAGCGCGATGGCGCAGCTGCCGGTGATCCATTTGCCACGCTCGCCGGCGGCGAGGTGGCGATGCAGGTCCTCGACGAAATCGAAGAACGCCTGCCCGCGCAGGGCGCTGAATCGTTCGCCGCTGTACGGATCGAAGTAGACCCAGTGTTCCTTGCCGCCGACGAAGCGTGCCACCGAGGGCCGTTGCCCGGTGGCATCCACGCGCAGGCGCTGCAGCGGGCGTTCACTGCCGGCCTGCAGCAGCGGCACCAGTTCGCTCAGTGCAAGTGGAAGCTGGCCATCGGCATGGTGCTCGGCAATCTCGGCGAAGCCGGGATTGGCGGCGCGCAACAGCTCGTCCTCGAAGGACAGTACGGCGCCGCTGAGGCCCATTACGGCCAGTACGGCACCGGCGGTGATGCCCAGCAGCCAGTGCAGTTGGAACAGGACGTTCTTGAACATCGAAGGAGGAGGGCCCGGAAGGCTGCCGCCCGCATCCTGCGCAACAGCAAATGAGAATTAGTCGCGGAATTCTCCGTGGCGGACGGGCTACGGTCAAGGAGGGTTTTGTTGCAGGGCTTTGCAGCCCTGCACCCGCTACAAGCCGGAGCAACGTCAACGTCAAAAGCTGGCTTTCCGTGGGTTGGCGGGGTGGGTCCGGTTGAGGGGGACGCTGCAAGTACGTCCATGTAAGCTCGGTCGCCGCATCCATGCGGCTCACGCCCCCTCAACCGGACCCACCCCGCCTTCGACAGTTTTCCGCGATCTGTCGGAACGGCGTTCTGCTTTGGTGGGTGCCGACCGTTGGTCGGCACGGGGTCTGATTCCGTTCTGAATATCGATATCTGACAGATGTGTCGACCAAGGTCGACACCTACCAACAGCCGCGAAGATCTGTCTGAGGTGGGGCGGTGTGGGTGGTCAGGACCGTTGGCGCCATGGATGGCGCCATCGAGCCCCCATGGGTGAGGGCGCTTTGCTTGCGAAGCACTGCTTCGCAAGCGCCCGAACGCACAGCCGCCAGCGGCTGGGCCGGACCCCGGAGGGGGGTTTACGGCGTGTCCTGACCACCCACAGTGCCCCTCCATCCCACGGAATGCCCGCTTTGGCTTTGGCTGTTGCCGTTGCATTGAGCAGGGTGCAGGGCTGCAAGCCCTGCAAAAAACACCCTCACTTCACCCAGCTGTCGATCTCGCCGTGCTCGAACGGCCCCAGCTTCGCTTTCACCATCCGCCCCTGCGCATCGAACAGCACGCTGTAGGGCAGCAGGCCCCTATTGCCCAGCTGCACGCTGGCATCGCGTGGCCCCGGGGTCTCGATCACGATCGGATAATCCACCGGGACACGCTGCAGGAAACCGCGCACGTCTTCCGGGGTATCCAGTGCCAGGCCCAGCACCTGCACACCGCTGTCGCCCTGCGCATGGGCGAAGCGCGCCAGCTCGGGCATTTCTTCCACGCAGGGCGCGCACCAGCTGGCCCAGACATTGACCAGCAGCGGGCGACCGGCAGCGTGCTGGCGCAGGTCCAGCGGCCGGCCTTCAAGATCGGGCAGTGACAATGCGGGCAGGCTGTCGCCAACCTGCAGGACCGGCGCCGCGGCCGCAACGGCAGGCTCCGCCGGCACGGCCTCAGGCGTCACCGGCGCCGGTGCCAATCGATGCCCGGCCCACAGTCCAAGGCCGGCGGCCAGCACCGCTGTCCACAGCAGCGCTGGCCGTTGCCACTTCATCGTGCGGTGCGCAGCAGCGCTTCCTCGACCACCGCCTGGGTCAGCAGGGTCGGCAGCACGGTCGGCGGTGCGCCCGGACCGTACACCACGTACAGCGGCACGCCCACGGCCTTGTGCTCTTCCAGGAACGTGGTGATCTGTGGATCGACGTTGGTGTAGTCCCCGCGCATGTACACCGCGTTGGTGCGCTTGAGCAGTTCCTTGAACTCTGGCCGCGACAGCACGGCGCGTTCGTTGGCCTTGCAGCTCACGCACCAGTCGGCGGTCATGTTGACGAACACCACGCGGTTGTCGGCGCGCAGACGGTCGAGCAACTGCGGCGAGTACTCGACCACGTTGTCGCTGGCGGCCTGTGCGGCGCGTGCCGGCGGTGCCAGCTGGGTCACGCCCCAGGCCGGTATCAATGCACCGATCGCCAGCAGCACGCCGAGCAGGGTCACTGCACGCGAGCCGGTCCAGCGGTTGCGTTCAAACAGCCACAGGCCGAAGGCCAGCAGCAGCAGGCCACCCAGCACCAGCGCCATGCCGTCCACGCCACGCTGCTTGCCGAGCACCCACAGCAGCCACAGCACGGTGGCATACATCGGGAAGGCCAGCACGTGCTTGAGGGTTTCCATCCATGGGCCCGGCTTGGGCAGGCGGCGCGCCAGCGCCGGCACGAAGCCGATCAGCAGGAACGGCAGCGCCAGGCCCAGGCCGAGGAACAGGAACACGGTCATCGCCTTCAGCGGCGGGGCAATGAACGCGTAGGCGATCGCGCCGCCCATGAACGGGCCGACGCAGGCACTGCCGACCACGCAGGCCAGCGCGCCGGTGAAGAAGTCACCGGCCGGGCCGCTGCGGCTGGCCAGCGACTGGCCCAGGTTGCCGATGCCGCCGCCCAGGGTGAACACGCCGGACAGGCTCAGGCCCACCGCGAACATGATGTAGGCCAGCACCGCGACCACGCCCGGATGCTGCAGCTGGAAGCCGATGCCGACGGCGTTGCCGATCGCGCGCAGGCCGACCATCAGCGCACCGATCACCGCGAACGCGACCAGTACGCCCAACGTGTACCAGAGGGCGTGGCTGCGCGCGCGCTGCGGGCTTTCGCCACTCTGCGCCAGGCTCAGGACCTTCAGCGAGAGGATCGGCAGCACGCACGGCATCAGGTTCAGTACCAGGCCACCGGCCAGGGCCAGCAGCAGCACCCATACGAACGAACGGTCCGGATTCGGCGTGGTCGCCGGTGGGCGCGTGCGCAGGGCGTTGTCACCGCGCGCATCGGCAGCGAACTCATCGCCGTTTTCGGCGCCTGCAACGGCCGGGGTGCTGGCATCCGTATTGGGCACCGTCGGCAGCAGGCGCAACGGGGCGCCGTTGGCGGCTTCGCGTGGTGCGCCGCTGGCGGTAGGCAGCGGACTGATCACCTCGTTGCGCGGCGGCGACTGATCGGTGCTGGCGTTGATCTTGCCGGCCGGGATCGACAGCTTCACCCGGCGGGTCATCGGCGGGTAGCAGATGCCATCGGTCTGGCAGCCCTGGAACGTCACCACCAGGGTGCTGTCGACCGCATCGGCGACGGCGCGGCGCAGCGGCAGCGGCACTTCCACCTGGTTGAAGTAGACCGAGACATCGCCGAAATGCTCGTCGCGATGCGACTGTGCGGCCGGCCAGCGCAGCTTGTCGGCCAGCACGCCGGTGCTGCCGTCCAGCTTCACCGAAGTGCGGTCGCGATACAGGTAGTAGCCCGGCGCCGGGCTGAAGCGCAGCAGCAGGGTGTTGCCGTCACTGGCGATGGCATCGAAGCCGAAGGCCTGCTCCGAAGGAAGCGGCAGCGCCTGGCTGTTGCTGGCGGCACCCGGCAGGCGCAGCCCACCGCTGTTGCCGGCACCGGCCAGCGGGTTGTTGAACGGGCTGGTGGCGCCGGCACGCGTGGCCGGCGCCGCGGCCTGTGCGCCGCTACCGGGCAGGGTGACCTGCACCACGCGCTTCTGCGGCGGGTAGCAGACACCGGCATCGGCGCAGCCCTGGTAACGCACTTCCAGGCTGATGGTGCCGGCGGCGTCGGTCGGCGTGCCGGGCAGGGTGGCCTGCAGGCGTTCGCGATAGGTTTCGACTTCGCCGAAGAAATCGTCGTGGTGCTTGTCGCCCTTGGGCATCTGCAGCGCGCCGGCGTTGAACGCCGGATCAGCCTTGACGCTGGTGCGGTGGCGATACAGGTAGTAGCCGGGTGCGATCTTGAACTGCAGTTGCACCTGGCCGCGTTCGGGGGCGGTGGCGGTCAGCGCGAACGCCTGGTCCACCGGCAGCAGGTCCTTCTCATCCAGGGCGAAGGCGGGCAGCGAGAGCCACATCAGGGCGCACAAGGCGGCGCCACGCGCAAACAGAGTCTTCAATCAGTGTCCTCTCGGGTCTGTGCCCGGATCCAGTCCAGATACGCCGGCAGGCCGGCCCGGGTTTCGACCGCGATGCACTCCGGGAGTTCATACGGATGCAGTTCGACGATCCGGGCAATCGCGTCATCGACGCGGCTTGCGGTGGTCTTCACCAGCAGTTGCAGCTCGGCGTCGGTGGTCACCTCGCCCTGCCAGCGGTAGGTCGACTGAGCGCCATCGAGGCGGGTCACGCACGCGGCCAGGCGCTCGCCGACCAGCGCGTGCGCGATGCGCTCGGCACTGGCCCGGTCCGGGCAGGTGGTCAACAGCAGCAGGACGGGATCGACGGTCGACATGACCGTCGAGTATAGGGCCGCCGCCGGGTCAGGGCCCGGCGGCGGCAGTGGACCGCTGCGTTGCGCGGTCAGTTGGCCAGCTGGCAGGTAGCCGGCTTGGCCGAGGTGAACAGGCCCGGGGTCGCCCACTCGGGGTGGTCGATGAACGGATTGCGGTTGCCCTGGAAGCTGTAGATCACGTCATTGCGCGCACGTTCGGCATCATCCGGCGGATCGGACAGGTGCCAGTCGATCAGCGTGGACAGCAGGCCCATGTAGGCCGGCGAACTGCTGGTCTTGACGATCTTGCTGCGGTCGTCGGTCAGCTCCAGGTCCGGCTCGGACTGGCCGGTCGCCGCATCCTTGCCGCCCTCGTAGCGGATGGCCATGTACAGCACCGCACGCGCCATGTCGCCCTTGCGCTTGCCCCACACCTCGAAGGTGCCGGTGTTGCCGTCCGGCGTGCGTACCCAGTTGGAGTTGCCCGGGTAACCGCCGCTGCCGCCGCCCTGGCCGTTGTTGGCCTCGGTGGCCCGCTCGCCGCAGTTGGCGTCGCACTTGCCGAACGGCTTGTTGCCACGGTCGGCGTTCCACTGCGCGTCGGTCAGGTACAGCATGTGGGTGTCGGTATACGGCGCGTACGGCAGGCCCTTGTCACCGGTGGTGCTGGCAAAGCCCAGCGAGTTCGGCCAGGTGTGCTCGCGGTTGTACTTCAGGCCACTGCCGCTGCCGGCGCGGTCGGTCACCTTGGCGTAGCTGCGGTTGCGATACGCATCCAGGATCCTGCCGGAATTGTTCGGATCCTCGTCGGCGATTTCCAGGATGGTCCAGGTGCTGGTGCCCGAGCCGCTGTACGGATAGGCGGTATGGCCCTTTATGGTGGCGTGCAGCGAGCAGCGCAGCTGGCTGGGGCTGCTGGTGTTGACCTTTGAGTAATAGCCGGCCGGTACACCCGGATTGCCCGGGTCGGGGTTGCCGCCGGTGCTGGCCACGGTGAACGCGATGCGGCTGTCGGCCGCCGGATGCGCGCCCTGCAGGTCGGTGATGCGCGCGGCGCGGATATCGAAGCGGCAGGCTTCACCGGCCACCAGCGCGGTGTTGGTGGACAGTTTCACGCTGCGGCCGCTGGCCGGGAAGGTCAGCGGCACGCTGCCGGAGGTGCCGCAGCTCAGCGCGAATGCGCCACTGGCCAGGTTCACGGTTTCGCTGAACACCACTTCGAGATCGGCCGCGGCCGGGAAGGTGCTGCTGCCCTGTGCCGGGGTGGTGGTGGACACCGACGGCGGCGTGTTCGGGCCCGGGGTGCCGCCGCCGCTGAAGGTCTGGCCGTTGTTGCAGCTGCCAAACGTCTGCCCGGCCGATTCGGCCCAGGTGAAGTGGGCGTATTGGCTGCCGCTGCCGGTCAGCTGCAGCGAGGTGCCCGGCGCGGTGCTGTTGGTCTCGGCCACCGGAATGTTCTGGCTGGTCATGCCGGCGGCAGGGCCACCGGAGGCGGTGATGGCGCCCTCGTAGCTGAGGAACTGGACCACCTTGCCGCTGGCATCGACCAGGGCGATGCCGTCGTTCGGGCCGTTCTGGAGGCCGTTGGTCGGGTAGTTGACCACGGCGATTCTGGCGCTGCCGCAGCCAGCGGCGGTGCCGGCCGGGACCGGGTTGTTGGCGTAGACCGTGGCCGCCGAAGGATTGCTGCCGTTGTAGAGGTAGAGGCGGTAGCCGGACAGGTCCTCGCCCGCGGTAGCGACCACTTCGATGGCTTCGCCGACGTCACCGGCGGCGGTGCTGTCGTCGTAATGCAGTTCGTTGATGAAGACCTCGGCCTGGGCCGGCGCGGCGGCCAGCGCCAGCAGGCAGGCGGCGGCAAGCGGGGACAGCAATCGCATCGACTACTCCTTGTGATTGGGAATGCGCGGCCGAGCCTAAGGCCGATCCAGTGACACTTTGTCGTAAATGAACGTCAGATATCTGACAGTGGGACATCTATCACTAAATAGCACCCCTTGCCCCCTTGGCTTGCCGCACTGCATCCCTATACAGGCGTCCACGCAGGGAGGCAGGTTTCCCGGTCCCGAGAAAAATTTCGGGATCGGCCCTTGAAAGGCCTGTGGAGGTCTCCATCTCTGTCGTGCTCCCGACTTGTCGGGCTTTTTCACGCGCGTTGCTGGCACTCGCCTGGTGTGACTGCTAACATCGCCGGACTTTTTCAGACCAATCAATAACTTAAGAGGTCTCTCATGAGCATCAAGCCGCTGCACGACCGCGTTGTGGTCAAGCCGATCGAAGCCGACGAAATCTCCGCCGGTGGCATCGTCATCCCCGACTCGGCCAAGGAAAAGTCCACCAAGGGTGAAGTTGTGGCCGTCGGCCCGGGCAAGCCGCTGGACAACGGCAACGTGCGCGCGCCGTCGCTGAAGGTTGGCGACAAGGTCATCTACGGCCAGTATGCCGGCAGCTCGTACAAGAGCGAAGGCGTCGAGTACAAGGTCCTGCGCGAAGACGACGTGCTCGCCATCATCGGCTGAGCCTCGGCGCGACCTGCTTTTCTGTAAGACATCCCTTTTCGTCGCCGGGCCCGGCCCGGCGCAAACATCGAGGTAATCGCAATGGCTGCCAAGGATATTCGTTTCGGTGAAGACGCCCGTTCGCGCATGGTGCGCGGCGTCAACGTTCTCGCCAATGCCGTCAAGGCCACCCTGGGCCCGAAGGGCCGCAACGTCGTGCTGGAAAAGAGCTTCGGCGCGCCGACCATCACCAAGGACGGCGTCTCCGTCGCCAAGGAAATCGAACTGGCTGACAAGTTCGAGAACATGGGCGCGCAGATGGTGAAGGAAGTTGCTTCCCGCACCAACGACGACGCGGGCGACGGCACCACCACCGCCACCGTGCTGGCCCAGGCCCTGATCCGCGAAGGCGCCAAGGCTGTGGCCGCCGGCATGAACCCGATGGACCTCAAGCGCGGTATCGACAAGGCCGTTTCGGCCGCCGTGGCCGAGCTGAAGAACATCTCCAAGCCGACCGCCGACGACAAGGCGATCGCCCAGGTCGGTACCATCTCGGCCAACTCGGACGAGTCGATCGGCCAGATCATCGCTGACGCGATGAAGGAAGTCGGCAAGGAAGGCGTCATCACCGTTGAAGAAGGCTCGGGCCTGGACAACGAGCTGGACGTGGTCAAGGGCATGCAGTTCGACCGCGGCTACCTGTCGCCTTACTTCATCAACAACCAGCAGTCGCAGACCGCTGACCTGGATGACCCGTTCATCCTGCTGCACGACAAGAAGATCTCCAACGTCCGCGACCTGCTGCCGGTGCTGGAAGGCGTCGCCAAGGCCGGCAAGCCGCTGCTGATCGTGGCCGAGGAAGTTGAAGGCGAAGCGCTGGCCACCCTGGTCGTCAACACCATCCGTGGCATCGTCAAGGTCGTGGCCGTCAAGGCGCCGGGCTTCGGCGACCGTCGCAAGGCGATGCTGGAAGACATGGCCGTGCTGACCGGCGGCACCGTGATCTCCGAAGAAGTCGGCCTGTCGCTCGAGAAGGCCACCATCAAGGACCTGGGCCGCGCCAAGAAGGTGCAGGTCTCCAAGGAGAACACCACCATCATCGACGGCGTCGGCGACAAGGCCAACGTTGATGCACGCGTGGCGCAGATCAAGACCCAGATCCAGGACACCTCCTCGGATTACGACCGCGAGAAGCTGCAGGAACGCGTGGCCAAGCTGGCCGGCGGTGTTGCCGTGATCAAGGTCGGCGCCTCGACCGAAATCGAAATGAAGGAAAAGAAGGATCGCGTCGACGACGCCCTGCACGCTACCCGTGCGGCCGTTGAAGAAGGCGTGGTTCCGGGCGGCGGCGTTGCGCTGGTCCGCGCGATCACCGCGCTGGCCGGCCTGAAGGGCGCCAACGAAGACCAGAACCACGGCATCCAGATCGCCCTGCGTGCGATGGAAGCCCCGCTGCGCGAGATCGTTGCCAACGCCGGTGACGAGCCGTCGGTCATCATCAACAAGGTCAAGGAAGGCACCGGCAGCTTCGGCTACAACGCCGCCACCGGCGAGTTCGGCGACATGCTGCAGTTCGGCATCCTGGACCCGACCAAGGTGACCCGTTCGGCGCTGCAGAACGCAGCCTCGATCGCTGGCCTGATGATCACGACCGAAGCCATGGTTGCCGAAGCTCCGAAGAAGGACGAGCCGGCCATGGGCGGCGCCGGTGGCATGGGCGGCATGGGTGGCATGGGCGGCATGGACTTCTAAGTCCCCGCGTTACCGATGCAATGAAAAACCCCGCCGGAAGGCGGGGTTTTTTTTTGGGGCCGGTCGGAATCGAATCAGATCCACGCCATGCGTGGATACCGCTCCCAGGCGGGTATCTACGCGCGGCCCTCGCGCCGCTGCAGCCACAGGTGGGCCGCCAGCAGGGCCAGCGCGCCACCCGCGATCATGCCCTGTACCCACGGCAGCTCCGTGATCGGCGCAAGCAGCAGGCCCGCCGCCATGCCGATCAGGCTGGCGCCGGCGCCCACCCGCTGCCGCCGCTGCCGATGTTCAGCCTGGCGATGGCGTGCGGCGATGCGCAGGCGCCGTGCATCCGGCTGCAACACCGCTTCGGCAATGGCATCGATCTCTGGGCGATTCATCCTGTCTCCTGCATTGCGTCCGTGTCTGCATGCTGCACGACTGCGGGACCTGTGTGCAACGGCAACGCTTCGATCATCTGACGAACGCCTTCGCCGCGCCGTACTCCCACTGCCACGGCACGCCGGTGTCGCCCAGCACAAACGCTACCAGGGCCGGGAAGGCCGCCTCTGCCCGCACATCGTTGCCCAGAATCACCACGCAGCGCTGGTGCTGCTCCACGCATACCAGCGTGTTGCCCACTGCATCGTCGTGGCCGCCCTTGTAGAAGCCTGCGCCCTGCGGGCCGAGAAACGTCACCACGCCCAGACCTGCCGCCAGGTCCTTGCGTTGCTGCGCCTTCGGCAACTCCGGTTGCAGGGTGGGGAACTGGCTGGCCGTGGTGATGGGCAGCTGCGGCCGCACCAGCTCCCTGCGCATCGGTGCGGATAGCCCGTCGCCACGCACGTAACCGGCGGCGAAGCGGGCCATGTCGGCAATGGTGGTATCCATGGACCCTGCCGCACGTACGCGGCTGCGCTCATCATGCGGTTCGGCCACACCTTCCGCCGTCCAGCCATCGGCCAGGTTGGCGGCGAAATCCTCGCGCCACATCATGCTGGTGCGGGTCATGCCGAAGCGGTCGAACACCCGCTGCTGCATCAACGCGCCCACATCCTCGCCCAGCCGCCCGCGTTCGATCACGAACTGCAGCAGGATCAGTCCCTCTCCGGAATACCCATATCGACTACCCGGATCAAAGTGGAACTTCAGGCGCCCATCGGGCTCCAGGAAGCCGAAGTTGGCAAAGCCACTGGAATGGTTGAGCAGCAGGCGTGGGGTGAGCTGGCGCCAGCGGGCATCGCCGGCCAGCACGCTGTAGTCGGCGTACTTCTTCGGTTCCGGTGGATAGTCCGGCAGGGGCGTGTCCAGCGCCGCAGCAATGCTGGCATCCAGCTCGATCCTCCGGTCCTGCGCCAACTGTGCGACCAGATGGCCGAACGCCATCTTGGTCAGCGACGCGGCGTACATCACGGTATCGGTGCGCAGCGGTTCGCCTGCGGCATTTCGCTCGCCGTAGGCGGCCACATGCACCACCCTGCCGCCATCTATCACCGCCAGCGCCATGCCGCGCGCGTGGGCGGCATGCATCAAGCGCTGGGCTTCGGCGTCGATGTGGGCCGGGGTGGGTAACGGGGGCGGCGCGGCCAGCACGGCCAGCGGGAACAGCGTCAGCAACAACAGGGCAGCACGGCGCATGCGTGAACCTCCTGGTGGGACGTGGCGCGATGCTACGCCGGCCCGCCGCACACGTCATGGCCCCAGGGTCACGTGGCCGCTTGGCGGCGCAGGCAGATCCGCGCGGCACCTGTGCTGATGTCGACCTGGCCGCCACGCATGGCATCGGCGCCAAGGATCAGAGCCGGGCGGGTGTCCAGGCCAATGGCCTTGAACACGGGCAGCTCGCTGATCCTGACCTCCATGGCCGGGTGCTGCCAGGCGGTGCTGCGCATGCCGGGCAGGGTGTACAGCCAGGTCGGGTGCGGCTTGCCGCCGAGGCCTTCGGTGCCCTTGCTTCGCTTGCGCAGGCGGGGATCGCTTCCATCAGTACGCAACCCGAGCGCGTGCGCGGCGGCATTGTTGAGTACGGTCTGCGCCGCGCCGGTATCGACCACGGCAACAGCGGCGACGTTCGTTCCGTCCAAGGTGAGGGTGATGAATCCAAAATCGCGCAGGCCTTCAGTGCGGTCCTGCAGCGCGTTGGCCTGGCAGCTGTCATCGTCGAAGCGGAGAGTGCCGGTCCTCGACAGCGATAGCTCACCTCGAGCGAAGTCCCAGCGGGTGTCCCAGCGCGCGGTCAGGTCGTTGCCGACGAGGCCGTCGATGGCAGGGTCGTCGCCCCCGGACAGTGACCCCAGATCAGCCTGCAGTGCGCTGGCCCGCAGCTGCCAGCTACCCAGCTGCCAGGTGGTAGTGCGCGTGCGCCTCAGCTGTGCCCCCGAGGCACTGGCGCCTTGGGCAGTGGAAACGTCGGCCTTTCCATCGACCAGGCCGTAGCGGCGTGCCACACGCCCATCGATGAGCGTGGCCCCGGCTGCACTGTCGACCACGAAGCGCAGCGGCTCGGCTTGACCATCCAGCGAGAGCGCTACCGTCGGGTGGCCGCCCTGCATCCACATCGGCAGCACATGTTCGGGGGTGTCGGCGGCCAGCGTGGGGAAGGCGGCAGCAAACAGGGGCAGCAAGGTGAGGCGCACAGGAAACTCCAGAGTGAATGCGGAGGTCCATTGGCGCGCAGCGGCGTATCACCGGAACATCGGTGTTGATACCGTCCTGATACACGCCTGCACGATACTGGCCGCATGAACACTCCCGCCCGGGTCATCGTTGTCGATGACGATGCCAGCATCCGTGATGCCATTGCCGACTGCCTGCTGCTGCATGGCTACCACGTGCGAGTGGCTGCCGACGCGGCGGCGCTGGATGTGCTGCTGCAAGTCGAACGTCCGGACCTGATCGTGCTCGACTGGATGATGCCCGGCGAGGACGGCCTGTCGGTGTGCCGCCGGCTACAGGCGCGGGCCATCCCCATCCTGATGCTGTCGGCGATGGGAACAGCACCGGACCGGGTGATCGGTCTGGAAATGGGAGCCGATGACTATCTGGCCAAGCCCTTCGACCCACGCGAACTGCTGGCGCGGGTCCGCGCCCTGCTACGCCGCCAGGACAAGCTGCGTACCCAGGTGGCCAGCGAGCTGCGCTTTTCCGGCTGGCGATTGCTGCCCGATCAGCGCCGCCTGCTTGCACCCGATGGCAGCGAACTGGCGCTCAGCCGCGGCGAGTTCGCTCTGCTGCTGGCGCTGGCCGAGCGCGCCGGGCGCGTGTTGGGGCGCGAGCAGCTGATGTCCCTGACCCGCGGTGAGGACAGCGAGAGCGTCGACCGCGCCGTTGATCTGGCGATCAGTCGCCTTCGACGCAAGCTGGGCCACGCCGCACCGGGTGCCGAGGCACTGGTACAGACGCTGCGCGGCGAAGGCTATCGCTTCGACGCTGAGGTGCAGGTGCTGTGAGGGCGCGCTGGTCCACCGCGCGCTGGATCGCGATGCTGGCGCTGGCAAGCCTGGTGCTGGCCACCTTGGTCAGTGTGGCGGTGGTCGGCTGGATGCCGCGGCCGCCACCGCCGCCGATGCGCCTGGACCAAGCCATTCAGGTATTGCGCGGTGAACGGTCGGCCGCGGCGCTGGGCCTGCATCTCGAAACCCGCGCGTCTGCGCCGGAGGGCACCAGCAATGACTGGCTCACCCACCTGGTTGCCGCGCAGCTGCGCCAGCCGCTGGAGCATGTGAAGCTGGTCTGGGGCAGGCGGAGCAAGGCGCCGGAGGTGCAGGTCATCGAAGGCGGGGCCGTGCTTGACGCCAAAGCGCGCGCGGACGCGTTGCAGGCACAGGTCGCGGTGCTGACCGCAATGCAGTGGACGCCGTTCGAACTGGCAGTGCGCCAGGCAGATGGTCGGTGGCAGGTGGTGGGCAGCGACCACAGCGATCTGGCGGCATGGCGCCGGCAGGTCGTGCTGGCGCTGGTGGCAGGAACCGTGCTGCTGGCACCACTGGCGGCATGGGCGTCAATCCGCCTCGGCCGGCCCCTGCGGCGGCTGGCCGAGGCCAGCGCCAACGTGGACCTGCAGGCCAGTACACCGCTTCCGGACGATGGTCCGTGCGAGGTGCAGGTTCTGGCCCGCGCGATCAGTGCCGGGCGCGAGCGGCTGCACGAACAGGCGCAGGAGATGACCCGCATGCTGGCCGCCGTCGCGCATGATCTGCGCACACCGTTGACCGGCCTGCGCCTGCGTGCGGAGTTCGCGCCACCGCAACAGGCGGCGCGGATGGTGGCCGACATCGAGCGCATGGACGCGATGATCGAGCAGGTTCTCGACTACGCGCGTGGTGAGCTGCAGCCCTTGCAGATGCATCCGCTGGATCTGGCCGTGTTGCTGGAGGAGTGCGTGCAGAGCGCACTGCTGCGGGGCATCGACATCTCCTTCGACGGGCCGGATACGTTGCGGTGGCAGGGGGATGCGCTACTGCTGCGACGGGCGATCGACAATCTCATCGACAACGCCGATCGCTACGCGGGGGCGGTACAACTGCGGGCAGCCGTGTGCGGCAACGTGGCGCACCTTGACGTGATGGATCGCGGTCCAGGCATCGATGAGGCCGACCGCACCCGCCTGCTGCAGCCCTTCCAGCGCAGCGAGAGCTCACGCAGCCGCGCCACGGGTGGGGCCGGGCTGGGCCTGGCGGTCGCCGCCAACGTGGCGCGGCGGCATGCGGGCGAACTGCAGCTGCTGCACCGGGAGGGTGGTGGACTGATCGCGCGCCTGCTGCTGGGAAGCGCTTGCTGAAACGCCTTCCCGGCTTGCCTGGATCAGATGTCCCGATTTATGATTAGGCGACTAATCATGCGTCTTTCATAGGATGATCGAACCCAAGCACCATGCCCTGATGGATGAGGCGCAGCGACGCGGGCAAGCCAACATCGCGCAGCTGCGACTGTGCTTCCAGCTGCTTTCCCTGTCCACCGCCATCGACCGCGACTGCGCCACCCGTCTCGCACCGCACGGGCTCAGTGAAGCCCGCTTCATCGTGCTGTTCCTGCTGCATGGCGCCGGCGGCACGTTGCCCCCGCACGAACTGGCCGAGCGCGCCGGCGTGACCCGCGCCACCATCAGCGGCCTGCTCGATGGCCTGCAACGCGAAGGCCTGCTGCAGCGGCGCAGCGATGCCGAAGATGGCCGTCGCCTCCAGATCGTGTTGACTGCGCAGGGAACGCGCCTGGCTGGGACGTTGTTCGAGCAGCACACGCAATGGATCGGTGGCCTGTTCAATGGGTTGGATACGGATGAACAGCAACAGCTGTCGCAGTTGCTGCACAAGGTCTGGCAGCACACCGATGCTGGACGAGAACGTGCAGCATGAGCCCGGCGATCGCGGCGCAACGGCTGCATGCACTCAACACCGGCCATGCCCCCACCACCCATCTGGCCGAATGCCTGGCGGTGGATTTCGCCGCGCTGCTGCAGGTGGTGGCGCCTGCGCTTGCACCGGAAGCGCTGCAACGCATGCAGGATGCCTCAGGCAAGGGCATCACACTGCGCATGGCCTTGGCTGCGCAACTGCTGCGTGAGGCGGGGCAGGGCGATCCCGTGCAATGGCAGGACCATGCGTCCGACACCGTGCGCGGCTGGGCCTGCTACCTGATCGGCAGCGATGCCCGCGGGACGTTGGCAGAGAAGCTGCAGCAGATGCGCACGCTGGCCGACGATCCACACTTCGGTGTGCGCGAATGGGCGTGGCTGGCGCTACGCACGGACATCGTTGCCGCGCCGATGCAGGCGCTTGAGTACCTGCAACCGTGGACACAGGAAACTTCGCCGTACCTGCGCCGCTTCGCCTGCGAAGCACTGCGTCCGCGCGGTGTCTGGGCCACACATATCGCGCTGTTCAAGCAGCACCCTGAACATGCATTGCCGATGCTGGAAGCACTGGCTGACGACCCGGAACGCTACGTGCAGGATTCGGTCGGCAACTGGCTCAATGATGCCGGCAAGACTCAGCCGAAGTGGCTGCGCGTGCTGTGCACGCGTTGGCAGCACGAGCGCCACAGCGACGCCAACGCCTACATCCGCAAACGCGCACTGCGCTCGCTCCGGTAGTGCCGGATGCTGGCCGACAAACCCGCAACCCCGTCAACCTCAAGGAAGAACCACCATGTCGCACACCTTCATCGAGCTCTATACCGCCACGCCGGCCTGGACCACACTGCCGCCCGAGCAGCGGAATGCCTTCTTCGCCCGTATTGGCGCCGGCATGCAGCAGTTCGATCCAGCCCGCATCACGCCGCTGGCGATGGGCCGCATTGCCAGGGACGTACCGCACAGCAGCGATGAACAGTTCTATGCGGTCTGGCGCTGCGCGAGCCGCGAGGAGGTCGATGCGCTGGTGGCTGGCATTGCCGCTACCGGCTGGCATGAGTACTTCACCACCACCCATGCGGTAGGCGCGATGGACAGCATGGCCCAGCACCTGGCCGACCTGGCCGCCTTGTAGCGGGGCGGCAGACGCCGGCAGATCCCGGCCCTCGGCATGGGTGGCACATGCGCCTGTCACCCGGACGCGGTAAACAGGACATTGCCCATGTCCATCCGCAGGGAAGTCGATCATGCAGAGCACGCTCCAGGTCACGCTGTTCGGCCCTCTTGGCGACAGCCCGGCGTTGCAGTTGCCGGGGCTGGAGGGGCCGTCGGTGGCCATCCAGGAATCGGCCCTGCGGCGGTTGGTTTCCGACCTCTACGCCGCGCGTTCCCTGCTCAACCCCGAGCAGCTGGACGAGGCCCGGCAGGAACTGGATCGCGTGCTGGAACGCTGGGCCGACATCCATGAAGGCCTGCTGCTGGACGTGGAAGTGCATGGCAAATGAGCAACTTTGCGTGGTTGCCGCCGCGTAGGCCGGGCCGGCGCGCACCTCGCTGAACCGCGTCCCCAGTTGCGGATGAAACATTTTGCACTGCGCAAAAGCTGTGCTATCAATAGATCCCATGAACGCAGCCCCCACCAGCTTTTACTGGTATTACTTTCCGAAGCCACTGGCGGAGGAAGGACTGCGCTCACCCTGAAGAAAGCTTCAGACGCATTCCCGAAAGCCGCCAGCGAACCTGGCGGCTTTTTTCATGCCGCCACGCTGGGGACCCCCAACGTTCCGGAGATCTCCCGCAATGCCCCCGCACACCGACGACCTGCGTATCCGCACCATCGAACCGCTGACACCGCCTGCCCAGCTGCTGGCGATGCTGCCCTGTGACGATGAAGCCTCCGACACCGTCAGCGCCTCGCGCGCGGCCCTGCACCAGATCCTGCATGGCCGCGACGACCGCCTGGCAGTGGTGGTCGGCCCGTGCTCGATCCACGACCCGAAGGCCGCCATCGAATACGCCCAGCGCCTGAAGCCGCTGCGTGACGCGCTGGCCGGCGAACTGGAAATCGTCATGCGCGTGTACTTCGAGAAGCCGCGCACCACGGTGGGCTGGAAAGGCCTGATCAACGATCCGGACCTGGATGGCAGCTTCAAGATCGACAAGGGCCTGCGCATCGCACGCGGCCTGCTGCGCGACATCAACAAGCTGGGCCTGCCGGCCGGTGTCGAGTTCCTCGACGTGATTTCGCCGCAGTACATCGCCGACCTGGTGGCATGGGGCGCGATCGGCGCACGCACCACTGAAAGCCAGGTGCATCGCGAGCTGGCCTCGGGGCTGTCGTGCCCGGTCGGTTTCAAGAACGGCACCGATGGCAACGTGAAGATCGCCGCTGACGCGGTGGGTGCGGCGTCCAATCCGCATCACTTCCTGTCGGTCACCAAGCAGGGCGGCACCGCCATCGTGTCGACCACCGGCAACCCGGATTGCCATGTGATCCTGCGCGGCGGCAAGCAGCCGAACTACGACGCAGGCAGTGTTGCCGAGGCCTGCCAGGTGTTGGCCAAGGCCAAGCTGCCGGCGCGCCTGATGATCGACGCCAGCCATGCCAACAGCCTGAAGAACCCGGAGAACCAGCCGAAGGTGATCGACGACATCGCCGTTCAGCTGGAAGACGGCGAACAGCGCATCGTTGGCGTGATGATCGAGAGCCATCTGGTCGGTGGCCGCCAGGAACTGGTGGAAGGCCAGCCGCTGGTCTACGGGCAGAGCATCACCGATGGCTGCATCGACTGGGACACCACCGTGACGGTGCTGGAGCGACTGGCCGCGGCCGTGCGTGCCCGTCGCGACGTAAAGGTGTCCGAAGCCGCTTGAGTGCGGCACGTGTGTGGATGGTGGCCAGCGCCTGCGGGGGTGCGGCCGCGATCAGGGCCGGTCGGAGTTGGAGACCGGCCCATCTGCACCGGCGATGCGCCTGGCGCTGCGCATGAGCGACAGCGCCAGGTACATCGCCGGGGTGGTGTGAGACGTAGATCCACGCCATGCGTGGATATCAGCGAGCCACACGGCAGGATTTCGGAAGAGTTGTATGGAGTCCTCCTGCGATTTCGGCCGAAGATGGGGTTCCTCGCCTGACTGGACCCCGCCGATGCGTGTTTTCCCGGATGACAACTTTCTGGATTCAGCTTGTCGGTCGATTTCCGGTGAAGCTGCCAAGGCGCTCGTGAGCTTGAAAGGCGGGCGAATCGCTGAAGATGCCGTATCTGTCATCGAAGACTGGTTTGAGCCGTCCCTCGAGAAGGCGCGCCTACTGGCGGATCTTGATGAAAGAATCAGGATCCACAGCAGCGAAGGGGACCAGGGGCTGCTGCGGCCTGCGCTGAAGGCCCGGGCGGTGATCGCGGCATCTCCCGAGCCCGCGCCCGATGACTACGAGCCTTCATTCAAAGTAGTGCCTGCGACAACGCTAGGTGGCGACTGGAAATCCGACTGCGAGACCGACTGCGTGATTGTCGATGGTGATCTGATCGCAGACGGCACGCTGATACTGAACGATCTGAGCGAGACGCTCTGCGTGATCGTACTGGGGAGCCTCAGGGCCCGGAATCTCGACTGTGGTGGTTGGGTGTTCGTGCGTGATGAGCTGGAATGCGATCATCTGTACGCGTGCTCACTCAATGATGGGATTCTGTCCGTAGGTGGCAACATCACTGTTCAGACCTTCCTCGAGACCGGCACCTACACACAAGTGGCGGGGCACCTGACCGCTAGCTACCTCGGCAGCACCCACAACTCCATTGACGTGGAGGGCAAAGTGAACTGTCCAGGCTTCGAAAGACGGTCTGATAGCGACTACTTGTGCGAATGGATCGATCCTGTGTTGCTGGAAGCCGACGATTCCGACGGCGATTGGGGATGCGGACGCCAACGGTATCCGTCGGCTGACTATCCAGAGCGGATACGCGCGGGGGGCAGCCCCATGAAGTTCGTGCTCTAGATCTACGCCATGCGTGGATACCGCTCTTCTGTAGCGCCGGGCCATGCCCGGCGAACACGCCATCGTTCAATGCACTTCGTCGTGATAGACGAATTTCGGCATTTCCCAGCGGTAGTGGATCGCCAGCAGGCGCAGCGCGAAGCCGCCGCCGAGGCAGCACAGGATCGCGGTGGCGTCGGCCACGCCCCAGTGCAGCAGCAACAGGTAGGCCGCGCCGGTCAGCAGCGCGATGATCGCGTACAGCTCCTTCTGGAAGATCAGCGGCACCTCGTTGCAGAGGATGTCGCGCAGCACGCCGCCGAACGCGCCGGTCAGCATGCCGGCGATCAGCACGATCGGCATCGCATGGCCGGCTTCGCGCGCGATCGAGCAGCCGATCAGGGTGAAGGCGATCAGGCCCAGACCATCGAGTACCAGGAAGGTGCGACGGAAGTGGTGCATCCAGCGCGCCACCCAGGTGGCGATCAGCGCCGCGCATACGGTGAAGCCCAGGTACTCGGGATGCTTCACCCAGCCCAGCGGGTAGTGGCCGAGCAGGATGTCGCGCAGCGAACCGCCACCGAGTGCGGTGACGCAGGCGATCATGACCACGCCGAACAGGTCCATGCGGCGGCGGCCGGCGGACAGCGCGCCGGTCATGGCTTCGGCGGAAATGGCGATCAGGTAGATGATGGACAGCAGCATGGGACAGGCTCCGGGCGCGGTGGGGCCGGCCATGCGCCTATACCGCCACTGCCTGCGCAATGACGGGATGACGATGACCGGTGCCGCTCCCGCTGTCCTTTTGCCTGAGAGTTCAGCGGCATGGGCCGCGTGCCCCTTCGGCGGATCGTCCCGGGCGTGCCCGGTGACCTCTCTCCAGCTCGGCGAGTCGAATGCATGGTTGGTGGGATTCCAGCCCACCGGCCTGAGCGATCATGGGAGCCTGCGCCTTCGGCGGGCGCCAGCGCGGCGCCTCTCTCCTGCATTCGGCCGCCAGTATATCCGCTGCAGTGCAGCACGGCATAATCCAGGCATGGCCCCGTCCCTCCGCCCGTGGTTCCTGTACCTGCTCGAATGCCGGGATGGCAGCTATTACGCAGGTATCAGCACCGACGTTGACGCGCGTTTCGCCGCCCACCAGGCCGGCAAGGGCGCGCGCTACACCCGGGCGCGGCCACCGCTGCGCGTGCTGGCCGTGCGCAAGTACCCGGACCGGGCCGCCGCGTCACGGGCCGAATGGCAGCTCAAGCAGCAGCCGCGCGAACGCAAGCTGGCCTGGCTGCAGGCACCGGATCCTGCGCTTCTGTAGAGCCGAGCCCACGCTCGGCTGTTGTTACTGCTGCCTGATGGTGAAGCCGAGCATGGGCCCGGCTCTACAGTAGATCCACGCCATGCGTGGATGCGGCTTGCACATGCCATGATCGCCCAGCCCTCAGCGCTGGAGACCCGGATGTCCACGATCGCCCTGCTGTTCGCTCTCTCCGCAGCAACGAGCCCCGCCGCCGATCCGGCCACCCTCGCGGCCATCGAAGCCACCTGCCACGATTACGTCGATGGCCAGCTGGAGGCCGACCCGCAGCGCGTCGCCCGCTCCCTGCACCCGGACCTGGCCAAGCGCGCGGTACTCGGCGATACACCCGACGAACGGCTGGGCCTGCGCCGGATGTCGAAGGAAGAACTGGTCGCGCTGACGAAGCAGGGCGCGCTGAAAACGCCGAAGGATCAGTGGGACCGCCGCTGCACGGTGCTGGACGTGATCGGCAACGCGGCCTCGGTACGGCTGGAAACGCCGTGGTTCGTCGACTACTTCCACATGGGCCGCTTCGACCAGCGCTGGGTCATCGTCAATGCGCTGTGGTACCCGAAGCCGAAGGCGCCGTAGAGCCGAGCCCATGCTCGGCTTCTGCAATCCGCGCGAAGTGCAGCCGAGCATGGCTCGGCGCTACAGGAGCATGCGTGCGGCCCTAGCGCTTCGGTCGCCGGTCGTCCTGGTCATCACCGAAGATGATGCGCGCGCTGCGCTGGTAGCTCCAGTACGCCACGGCCCAGTTCAGCAGCACCACGATGCGGTTGCGGAAGCCGATCAGGAAGAACACGTGCGCGGCCAGCCAGAACCACCAGGCCAGGATGCCCGACAGCTGCAGTCGGCCCAGGTGCACGATCGCGGCCATGCGGCCGATGGTGGCCAGGTTGCCGAAGTCGGCGTACTTGAACGGGCCGGGTTCGGGCTTGCCGTGCAGGCGTTCGCGGATCACCTCGGCCACGTACTTGCCCATCTGCTTGGCGGCGGGCGCCACGCCAGGCACCGGCTTGCCGTTGGCCTGGTTCAATGCGGCCAGATCGCCAGCCACGAACAGTTCCGGGTGGCCAGGCAGGGTGAGGTCGGGTTGCACCTGCACGCGCCCGGCGCGGTCCAGCGGCACCTCCAGCGTGCGCGCCAGTGGTGAAGCGGCCACACCGGCGGCCCATACCACGGTGCGCGCGGGCACGAACTGATCGCCGAGCTTGAAGCCCTGGCTGTCGATGTCGCTCACCGTGGTGCCGGTCAGCACTTCCACGCCCAGCTTTTCCAGCTGCCGGCGCGCCTTCAGCGAAAGCACTTCCGGGAACGAGGACAGTACGCGCGGCCCGGCCTCGACCAGCCGCACCTTGGCGCTGGCCGGGTCGATGTGGCGGAACTCGTTGCGCAGGGTATGGCGCGCGATCTCGGCCAGGGTGCCGGCCAGTTCGACGCCGGTAGGTCCACCGCCAACCACGGCGAAGCTCAACCATGCGGCCTTCTTCGCCGGGTCCGGTTCTGCCTCGGCGCGCTCGAAGGCCAGCAGCAGCTTGCGGCGCAGCGCGATGGCATCGTCCAGCGTCTTCAGGCCGGGCGCATCATCGGCCCATTGGTCGTTGCCGAAGTAGGCGTGGGTGGCGCCGGTGGCCAGCAGCAGGTTGTCGTAGTCCAGCGTGCTGCCATCGGCCATGCGGATCTGCCGGGCCTGCTTGTCGATGGCCACCACTTCGCCGAGGCGGACTTCCACATTGCGCTGGTGTCCGAGGATGTGGCGCAGCGGTGCGGCGATATCCGGGGCGGACAGGCCGGCGGTTGCCACTTGGTACAGCAGCGGCTGGAAGAGGTGATGGTTGCGGCGGTCGACCAGGGTGATGCGTATGCGCTCGCGGGCCAGGGCACGGGTGGCCCAGAGACCGGCAAAACCGCCGCCGACAACAACCAGGTGGGGAACGCGCTCGCGACTCATCGACTCACTCCAGTGGGGGCATTGGGGGAAGCGCCTGGCATCTTCGCATGATGGCCCCCTGTCACGTCAGCGCCCGCGTGGATCGGCGATACTCGGGTTCAGGCAACGGCCCGTGAGGAGCCCATGAGCGAACCGGAAAAGCGCATCGCCCTGTTGATCGACGCCGACAACGCGCCGGCCTCGAAGATCGACGAGGTCCTGGCCGAAGTCGCCCGCTACGGTGTGGCCAACGTACGCCGCGCCTATGGCAACTGGAAGAGTCCGCGGTTGAAGGGCTGGGAGGCGGTGCTGCACGAGTACGCGATCCGTCCGATCCAGCAGTTCGCCTACAGCAAGGGCAAGAATGCCTCGGACATGGCGATGGTGATCGACGCCATGGATCTGCTGTACGCGCGCAATCTGGATGGTTTCGCCATCGTCTCCAGTGATGCCGATTTCACTCCGATGGTGATGCGCCTGCTGACCGACGGCGTGAAGGTGTATGGCTTCGGCGAGAAGAAGACGCCCGAGCCATTCGTCAACGCGTGCTCGAAGTTCACCTATCTGGAAGCGCTGGGCCAGACCCATGCCAGCGTGCCGGATACCGAACAGGCCTCCAGCGAACAGGCCTCGAACGAGCCGGTGGCCAACGACGATGCCCGCCCGCGCAAGAGCGGTGCGGAAATGCGCAGCGATACGCGGCTGGTGAAGATGCTGCGTCGCGCGGTTTCGGCGGCCGAAGGTGAGGACGGCTGGTCGCACCTGGGCCCGGTTGGCAGCCAGATCGGCAACCAGGCTTCGTTCGATCCGCGCAACTACGGTTACGGCAAGCTCAGTGATCTGCTGGCAGCGATCGGGTTGTTCGAGCTGAAGAAGGACGGCAAGTCGTCCTACGTGCGCGCGTTGCCGAAGAAGAACAGGTAGTGCCGGCCGCTGGCCGGCAACGCCCGGATGCCAGATCCGGCATGCGGCGCGCACACACCCCACCCGATCAGGCGTATCGTTGCCGCTCGCATTGCCAGCAAGGAAAAAACCCGCATGTTGAAGATCTGGGGCCGCCGCAATTCCAGTAACGTCCGCAAGGTGCTGTGGTGCGCCGAGGAGATCGGCCTGCCGTATGAATCCATCGAAGTCGGTGGCAGCCACGGCGGCACGCAGACGCCGGAGTACCAGGCGATGAATCCCAACAGCCTGGTGCCGGTGATCGAAGACCACGGCCTGCCGCTGTGGGAATCGAACGCCATCGTGCGCTACCTGAGCGCCCGCTACGCGCTGGGCACCCTGTACGCCGAAGACCCGATGGAGCGTGCCCAGGCCGAGAAGTGGATGGACTGGAGCACCTCGCGGATGGCGCCGCTGTACACCGATCTGATCTGGGGCATCATGCGCACCGCCCCGGCCGACCGTGACGAATCGCGCATCAATGCCGCCATCGTGCGTGCCGGTGACTACCTGGCGATGGCCGATGCCACGCTGGCCAAACAGCCGTGGCTGTCGGGTGAGAAATTCGCGATGGGTGACATCCCGCTGGGCTCGCTGATCTATGCCTGGTTCGAACTGCCGATCCAGCGCCCGGAACTGCCGCACCTGGCCGACTGGTATGCCCGCCTGCGCGAGCGGCCGGCCTACCAGCGCGGCGTGATGTCGCCGCTGACGTAAGCGGGGCCGGGTCTTTTCCTGGAAAGAGAAGCAGCCGAGCATGGCTCGGCTCTACCGTAGTGCCGAGCCGTGCCCGGCAGCACCTACCGGATCAATACAGGTCCGTCGGATCCACATCCAGCGACCAGCGCACTTTGCGTGCTTCCGGCAGCGCATACAGCTGCGGAACCAGTTGCCCGAGCACACCGTGCAATGGCGGCCGCTGCACGGCAGACAGCAGCAGTTGCGTGCGCTGGTAACCGGCCCGCCGCGGCATCGGCGCCGGCATCGGCCCATACGCCTCCACCACGTTCTGCTCGCCCAGCAGCTGACGCGCTGCCAGCAGGAATGCATTGGCATGCTCCACCTGCTGCGCCTCGGCGCGCATCAGCGCCAGATGCGCGAACGGCGGGAATCCGGCGGCCTGTCGCTGGTTCAACTCGGCCTGCGCGAACGGGTGGTAGCCACCACTCACCAGGGTTTCCAGCAACGGGTGCCCGGGGTGATGGGTCTGCAGCCAGACTTCGCCGGGGTCACGTGCACGTCCGGCGCGGCCGGCTACCTGGATCAGCTGCTGCGCCAGCTTCTCGCTGGCGCGGAAATCGGCCGAGAACAGGCCCTCGTCGATGCCGACCACCACCACCAGGGTCAGCTTGGGCAGGTCGTGGCCCTTGGCCAGGATCTGCGTGCCGACCAGGATGCCGGGCTGGTCGCCCAGTTTCGCCAGCTGTTGTTCCAGGGCATCGCGGCGTGAGGTGGTGCCGCGGTCGATGCGCACCACAGGGACGTCGGCGAAGGCCGCGGTGAGATGCTCTTCCAGGCGTTCGGTACCGATGCCCTGCGGTTGCAGCGCCAGGCTGCCGCACGCGGGGCATGCCAGCGGTGCCGGTTGCCGCGCGCCACAGTGATGGCACTGCAGGCGACGGCCGCCGCCATGCACGGTCATCGGCGCATCGCAGCGGTTGCACGGTGCGGTCCAGCCGCAGTCGTGGCACAGCAGCACCGGCGCGTAGCCACGGCGGTTCTTGAACACCAGCACCTGCTGGCCGCGCTGCAGGTGCTCGCCGATGCCGGCCAGCACATCAGCCGAGAGGCCATCGTGCAGCGGCCGCTTGCGCACATCGAGGATGCGCACGCGCGGTGGCCGCGCATCACCGGCACGCTGCTTCAGGCGCAGGTGGGTGTAGCGCCCGGCATAGGCGTTGTGCAGGGTTTCCAGCGAAGGGGTGGCACTGCCGAGCAGCACCGGAATGCCCAGTGCCTTGGCGCGCACCAGAGCGAAATCGCGCGCGTGATAGCGGATGCCGTCCTGCTGCTTGTAGCTGCCGTCGTGTTCCTCGTCGATGATCAGCAGCCCGGCCTGCGGCAATGGCGTGAACACCGCCGAGCGGGTGCCGACGATGACCCGTGCCTCGCCACGCGAAGCCGCAGCCCAGACGCGCGCGCGCTCGTTGTCGTTCAACCCCGAATGCAGTGCATGCACGGCGATGCCGAGGCGGCCGCGGAAGCGTGCCAGGGTCTGCGGGGTCAGGCCGATTTCCGGCACCAGCACCAGCGCCTGCCTGCCTTGCGCCAGGCAGTGGATGATGGCCTGCAGGTAAACCTCGGTCTTGCCGCTGCCGGTCACGCCATCCAGCAGGAAGGGCTGGAAGCCTTCGGCGGCGTTGATCGCGGCCACGGCTTCGGCCTGGTCCGGGTTGAGGGTGGGGCCGGGCAGCGGCTGCGCATGCTGCGGTGCCACCGTCATCGCCACGCGCTCGGCCAGCGCACGCTTGGCCAGGCTGCGCGCGGCGGTCCGCCAGTCCTCCATGCGTTCGCCCAGTACATCCTCATCCACCACGGCCTCGGCCAGCAGTTCAGCCAACTGTCGCGGGCGGCTGCCGGCGCGCAGCTTCCCGCGCTGGGCATGGCCTTCGGGGGTCAGCTGCCAGCCCCAGTGATGGGTGTCAGGCAGGGCGTCGCCATGGCGCAGCGGGCCGGGCAGGGCGGTGCTCAGCACCTCGCCCAGTGGTGCATGGGTGTAGCGCGCCAGCCATTGCAGGCTCTGCCACAGCTCCCCCTGCAGCAGCGGCTGCGGGTCGCACCAGGCCAACGCCTGGCGCAGTCCCTGGCCGTCGTCGGTCTGGCCGTGCCCCACCACCACCCCGACCAGCTCGCGGTTGCCGAACGGCACCTTCAGGCGGCAGCCGACCGCAACCGTGGGGCCATCGCCCTCCGGCGACAGGTAGTCGAACAGGCGGGGCAGGGGGACGGGCAGGGCGACCTGCAGGGTCGGAATCGGTGAAAGCATCGGGCCAGTGTACCGGGCCATGCGCGCGCGAATGGCGGGGTGGGAGGCGGCGGAGCGGCGCCCCTTGAATCATAAATGTCACCTAAATATCGGTGTCCATTGGAGATTCAGTCTTATCCACATGTTCTGTGGATAACGTTGTGCGTTACCGGTCGGCGGGCGCGCAGGAGGCCGATGGCGACGGCCTCACGCTCGGGTTGGTCAAAAAATCGCCATACTTTAAAACCAATAAAAATCAATGGTTTAAGTGTGAAACAATGCTGAAACAGAGTGAATTCAGCTGGATGGCACAGTTTCCCGCGCCGGGAGCGTGGTGCTGTGCACAACCTGCAGCACGAAGTATCCGTGGGCGCAAGTCCTACGGGCGTCGATTGCCTGCCGCTATCATTCCCCCAGACCTTTGGAGTGACCGATGACGGCTGTGCCCGCCCCTGTTTCCTCGACCGCGGCCGGCGCGCTGTCGGCGTTCCTGCGTGGCGTCGAGCGCCGCGCCCTGGTGGTGGCTGAGCTGCAGTGCGGCGATGCCGCGCGTGCCGAGCAGACCCTGGTGGCGGTGATGCGCGCCTTTGCCGCTGTCGCCAGTGACCTGCCGATGGCACAGTGGCCGACCCGCTTCTGGACCCTGCTGGGCCAGCGCCAGGCGCTGCGCGAGCCGGTGGGCGGCCAGTGGGAACCGCCGCTGGCCGCGCTGGGCGAGATGGGACCGTTGCCGCGCCTGGCGCTGTTGCTGCGGGTGGGCGGCAGCCTGGATGAAGGTATCGCCATGCGCGTGCTTGACCAGGATGAAGCCGGCTACCAGCACCTGCTGGCCGAGGCCTGCCCGCGTGACGCGCACGGCCAGCCCGATGCCTCGGCCTGGCGCCAGCTGGCCGAACAGGTGCAGTTGCGCATCCGCGACCTGCCCGCCAAACGCCTGCAGCAGCTGCAGCAGCCGGCCGCGCCGGCGGCCAACAATGAAGCCCCGACCTCCGGCTGGCGTGCGCCGCAGCGTGAAGATCGCACGGCTGCCAATGGCAAGCGCCGCCGTTCGAACGCAAAGCCGCGCTGGCGCGGTCCATTGATCCTGCTGGTGACCGTGGTTGTGCTGTTGGCAGCCGCGCTGGGCTGGCGCTATTGGCAGGGCCATTCGTCTGGCAGCGACGCACCGCTGCCGGAAGGCGTGGTCGGTGAGGCGGGCCCCGTCACGGTGGAAGCACTGCCGCCAAGCAAGGTCAACGCCACGCCGGAGGCGACCCCTGCGCAGGCTACGGACGACGCCACCATGCTGGCCGACCGCGACTATCCGCTGGTGGCCGATGCTGATCTGTATGCGTGGACCGCTGCTGGCGGCCCGCTGCCGGTGGACGAATCACAATCCAAGCCGAGCCGGCCCGAGCCGGCCAGTGCCACGCTGGAAACCGCTGCCGCCGATGAATAAGATCCTGCTCGCCAGCCTGCTGCTGGCCCTGCCGTTGTCGCTGTCCGCCGCGCCGCAGACCTTGAACGTGCCGCTGCCGCCGCCAGTGCCGGGCAGTTCACCGGCGGCTACGGCCCCGGCCACCACAAGCACGACACCCGCCGCGTTCGCCCAGCTTGACGCCCCGCAGCAGCGCCAGCGTCGCGCCGATTACGCGGCCTGGCGCGCCCTGCCGGAGGGCGAGCGCGAGCGGATCCGTCAGGCCGCTGCGCGATTCAATGCACTGCCAGCCGACCAGCAGCAGCGCCTGCGCCAGCAGTTCCAGGCGCAGGACCAGGCGTTCCGCGAAGGCTGGCGGTTGGGCCCGCAGCTGGGGCTGGAGTTCCCCAAGCTGCACGGCCTGTTCGGGTTTGTGCCGCCGCAACAGCGCGAGGCCGCGCTGGCCGTGCTGCGCCAGCTCAGCCCGGCGCAGCTGGCCCAGCTCACCCTGGTCGCGCAGCGCACGCCGCCGCAGGAGCGCGACACGGTTCGCAGCGCGTTCCTCGCGGTGCCGGCCGCCGAGCGCGACACCTGGCTCAAGCGCCAGGCGGGTCAGTAAACAAAGGGGACGGAGGGGATTAAGTCGTATTCGGCACAGTCGGGCTTGAAACGACTTAATCCCCTCCGTCCCCTTTTTCTGTTCGTAACGCGATCGCAACGCGCGATGCCGGGGCCTGCCGGAACCCAGCATTCACGCCATGTCATGGGAATGCGCGCGCGGCGCGCGTAAGATGACCGGCCGCAACCCGGTGCCTGTGCCCTTCGCGCGCAACCGTAGTTCGCGTCAAGCACCTTATGTCTACTGCAACCTCCACGCCGCGCTTCAGCAAGGAAGTCGGCGCCACCGGTCTGCTCGCCCTGCCGCTTGTGCTCGGGCATGTGTCCACCGGTCTGATCTCCTTCGTCGACAACGTCATTGCCGGCCACCACGCCACCGCGACCCTGGCCGCGGTGACCATCGGCACGGCGCTGTTGTGGCTGCCGATGCTGATCCCGATCGGCACCCTGATCTCGCTCACCGCCTCGGTGTCGCAGCTGCATGGCGCTGGCCGCGAGCGGGAGATCGGCCCGCTGTTCCGCCAGGCATTGTGGCTGGCGCTGGGCCTGGGCCTGATCATGTTCACCTTCCTCACCGTGGTGCCGCCGCTGCTGCCGGCCTTCGGCATCGCACCGGACATCGTGCCGGGGGCGACCGCGTTCCTGCATGCGGTGCGCTGGGGTGGCCCGGCGCTGACCCTGTATTTCTGCATGCGCTATCTGAGCGAGGGCATGCACTGGACGTTGCCGACCATGCTGCTCGGCTTCGGCGGCCTGCTGGTGCTGGCGCCGATGGGCTACGTGCTGGCCAACGGCAAGCTGGGCTTCCCGGAAATGGGGGCCGAGGGCCTGGGCATCGCCTCGGCGGTGATGATGTGGCTGCAGGCGATCGCCTTCGCCACCTACCTGTGGTTCACCAAGCGCTTCGCCCACCTGCAGCTGTTCTCGCATTTCGAGGGGCCGCGCTGGAAGGCGATCTGGGAGCTGCTGCGCACCGGCCTGCCGATCGGCATCACCGTGCTGATGGAAGGCGGCCTGTTCATCGTCACCGCGCTGCTGATCGGCCGCCTCGGTGCCAATGAAGCGGCCGCGCACCAGATCGCGATCAACGTCGCCCAGCTGTGCTTCATGATCCCGATGGGCGTGGCCGAGGCCACCACCGTGCGGGTCGGCCATGCGGTCGGCCGGGGCGATGGTTTCGGCGTGCGCCGTGCGGCGTGGGCCGGCTACGCGATCATCATGGGCACGCAGACGCTGTCGGCGGCGGTGCTGCTGTTCGGCCACGATGCCATCGTCGGTGTCTACACCAACGACCTGGCGGTGGCCGGCCTGGCCTCGACGCTGCTGCTGTACGCGGCCACTTTCCAGTTCCCGGATGGCATCCAGGTACTGTCGGCTGGCGCGCTGCGCGGCCTGAAGGACACCCGCGTGCCTATGTTCATCGCCATGTTCGCGTACTGGGGCCTGGGCATGCCGCTCGGCGCCGGGCTCGGCCTGGGGCTGGGCATGGGCCCGCAGGGCATGTGGATCGGCCTGATCGTCGGCCTGACCGCCGCCGCCATCCTGATGGGCTGGCGCCTGCGCCGCAGCAGCCTGCGCATCGGCCAGTCCGTACTGTCCTGATCCGCCCCGCCCGCCGCGATGACCCGTGGCGGGCGATCCCCTGACTTGTGTCCGATGCCGCATCACGCGGCACTGGCTATGCTGGCACCACGGCAAGAAGCCATCCGGAGCGTTCCATGAATCAACCCGTGCCCCCGCTGCCCCCGGCGCGTCGCAACCCCGTCGCCAGTTTCTTCATCGGGCTGTGGGACGTCATGAACTTCACCCGCCGGTTGATCCTCAACCTGGTGTTCTTCGGCCTGCTGTTCCTGCTGCTGGTGATGTTCGTCATCGCTGCCGGCATGGGCGCCGGTGCCAGCAAATCGCTGCAGGACCGCACCACCCTGGTGATCGCGCCGGAAGGCCGCCTGGTCGAGCAGTTCAGCGCTGATCCGGTCAGCCGTGCGCTGGCCAAGGCGGTGGGCGACAACGGTGCCGAAGAGATCCAGCTGCGCGACCTGCTGCGGGTGATCGAGTCGGCCAAGGAAGACAAGAAGATCGAACGCGTGGTGCTGGAGCTGGACAAGCTGCAGCCGTCGGGCTTCGCCTCGCTGCGTGAAGTCGCCGCCGCACTGCAGGACCTGCGCGCCTCCGGTAAGCAGCTGGTGGCTTACAGCGAAAGCATGGGCCAGTCGCAGTACCTGCTGGCCGCACAGGCCGACGAGGTCTACCTGGACCCGATGGGGTCGGTGGTGCTCGAGGGCCTGGGCCGCTACCGCCAGTATTTCCGCACCGGCCTGCAGGACAAGCTGGGTGTGGACGTGCACCTGTTCAAGGTGGGCGAGTACAAGTCCGCGGCCGAGCCGTACGTGCTCGACGCCGCCTCGCCGGCCTCCAAGGAAGCCGACCTGTTCTGGATGAACGACGTGTGGCAGCGCTACCTGGGCGACATCGCCAAGGCGCGTCGCCTGGACCCGGCACAGCTGGCCGCCGGCATCGACACGCTGCCGGAAGGCATCGCCGCTGCCGGTGGTGACCTGGCCAAGTTCGCCCTGCAGCAGAAGCTGGTGACCTCACTGAAGACCCGCGAGGAATTCGAGGATCTGATGATCGAGCGTGGCGTGGCCGACGAAGATGCCGACGGTGGTTTCCGCAACGTCGACTTCGGCACCTACCTGGGCCAGCTCGATGCGCGCCGCAACCCGGTCGACAACCGTCCGCAGGTGGCGGTGGTGGTGGCCGCCGGTGAAATCAGCGGCGGCGATCTCCCGGCCGGCCGCATCGGTGGCGAATCGACCTCGGCGCTGCTGCGTGCCGCGCGTGACGATGAGAACGTGAAGTCCGTGGTGCTGCGTGTCAATTCGCCGGGTGGTGAAGTGTTCGCCTCCGAGCAGATCCGCCGTGAAGTGGTGGCCCTGCAGGCCGCCGGCAAGCCGGTGGTGGTGTCGATGGGCGACCTGGCCGCCTCCGGTGGCTACTGGATCAGCATGAACGCCGATCGCATCTATGCCGATCCGTCGACCATCACCGGTTCGATCGGCATCTTCGGCATGGTGCCGAACTTCAGCCGCGCGCTGGACAAGATCGGCGTGCACACCGATGGTGTCGGCACCACCCGTTTCGCCGGTGCGTTCGATGTCACCCGCCCGATGGATCCGGCTGTGGGCCAGGTCATCCAGTCGGTGATCAACAAGGGTTACGCCGACTTCACCGGTCGCGTCGCCGACGCCCGCAAGAAGCCGGTCGAGGCCGTCGACGAAGTGGCGCGTGGCCGCGTGTGGAGCGGTGCGCAGGCAAAGGAACGTGGTCTGGTCGATGCCTTCGGTGGCCTGAAGGATGCCGTGGCCGATGCCGCCAGCCGCGCCAAGCTGGGCAAGGCCGATGCCTATCGCGTGCGCTACATCGAGAAGGCGGCAACGCCGTTCGCGCAGTTCGTCAGCGGTTTCGCCGGCAGCCGTGCCGGTGCCTGGATGCTGTCCGACTCGGGCATGGCGCGGATGGTGCTGGCGCGCACGATGCCGGAAGTGGATACGCAGCTGCGCTTTGTCGAGAACGCGGCCCGCGAGAAGGGCAACGGCACGCCGGTGAAGGCGCTGGCGTACTGCTTCTGCGGGTTCTGACCGGAAGCCATCCACGCATGGCGTGGATCTACTGGAAACGCCCGGCCTTGGCCGGGCGTTTTCGTTTGCGGGGTTACTGCGTGGCGTCAGCCTCGGCCTTGCGCTCGCTCGCAGCGGCGTCATCGACGGTTTTCTGCACGCGCTTGGCGCGGTCCAGTGGCTGCTGGATCGCACGGGCCATGGCCTGCGGTTCCGGCGGCTTCTCCGGATTCGGCGTGGGCGGGCGCTGGCAGGCGGACAGCAGCACGGTGGCCAGCAGGGACGTGGACAGGATCAGGATGCGCATGGCGGCACTCCGTGATGGGCGTGCGGGCAGTGTCGCATCCTCGGCAGGGGGCGGCCGTGAGCGCGTATCCTTGCCGCATCGAAACACAGCGGGCGCGGCCCCGGAGAGCACATGACCCAGCAACGGTGGCGCCTGGACGGCCAGACCGCCTTGATCACCGGCGCCAGCGCCGGCATCGGCCTTGCCATCGCGCATGAACTGGCCGGCTTCGGCGCCGATCTGATGATCGTCGGCCGTGATATCGACATGCTGGAGACCGCGCGCGACGAACTGCTGGACGTGTATCCGCAGATGCAGGTGCATGCACTGGCTGCCGATGTCTCCGACGACGAGGACCGCCGCCAGATCCTGGACTGGGTGGAGGACCACAGCGATGGCCTGCACATCCTGGTCAACAACGCCGGCGGCAACGTCACCAAGGCGGCCACGGAGTATTCCGAGGATGAATGGCGGAAGATCTTCGAGACCAACCTGTTCTCGGCATTCGAGCTGTCGCGCTACGCGCATCCGTTGCTGGCCCGCCACGCGTCGTCGTCCATCGTCAACGTCGGCAGCGTGTCCGGCCTGACCCATGTGCGCAGCGGCGTGGTCTACGGCATGACCAAGGCGGCGATGCACCAGATGACCCGCAACCTGGCCGTCGAGTGGGCCGAGGATGGCATCCGGGTCAACGCGGTGGCACCGTGGTACATCCGCACACGGCGCACGTCAGGGCCGTTGGCGGACCCGGACTACTACGAGGAAGTGATCAACCGCACGCCCATGCGCCGCATCGGCGAGCCGGAGGAAGTGGCTGCAGCCGTGGGCTTCCTGTGCCTGCCGGCGGCCAGCTATGTCACCGGCGAGTGCATTGCGGTGGATGGTGGGTTCCTGCGCTACGGGTTCTGATCGCTCTGCTGTAGAGCCGAGCCCATGCTCGGTTGCATTCCGCCAACGGCAGCCGAGCATGGCTCGGCTCTACAACAGATCCACCCCTTGGGCTGGTGCGGCCATGCCGCCGCTGTCACCCCGGTACCGGGCAGTTGCTGGCTTCCAGCACGCCCTGCAGCCGCTCGCGTTCTCCGCGCGCGGTATCGCGGTTCTCCGGCGCGGCGAAGCGCTCACGGCCGCGGGCATCGCGGAAGCGCTGCTGCCAACCACCGCAGCGCTGCGCTTCGGGAAGCGCTTCGCAGTGGTCGCGTACCACTTCACAGCTGGCGGCATTCACCGGCGTCACTCCGCCAAGGCCCTGTACCGTCATCAGCTCGCAGCGGCCGGGCGCGGCCTCGTACTCGTACAGGTAGCCGCCGCCCTGGCTGTCGGTGCACCGGAAGATCGGAGGAAGCGGCGGCTTCGGTGGACCGTCACCTGCGGCGGCGCGGGCCTCGGCATCGCGGCGCAGCGTCGCGCTGTCGAGGATCTGGTCGTCTCCTTCGTGTTCGACCATGCCTGCTTCCATGATCGTGCGTCCTTCATCCGCGCGTCGTGGTTTCGCTGGGGCCGCAGGGGCAACGGCCGCTCCGGCCGGCACCGGCGCGGGAATTTCGACGGGGGCGGGTGCAGGTTCGGCCGCCACAGGTGCAGCGGCGGCCGGCTGCGAGTTGGCCGGGTCGGGTATGCGCAGCACCTGCTGCTTGCTGCCGGTGGGGCACGGCGTGCGCTGGAGGGTAGGGACGTCACTACTGCTGGAGGTACAGCGGTAGATCACGCCCTCTTCGGCCAACGCGCTTCCGGGTAGCAGCACCAGAAGCAGCCAGATCACTCGGTTCATGCGCACAGCGTACAGGCTGCGACGGCGTGCTGCGCTCAGCGTTCGCAATCGCGCGACAGGCGCGCATCGATGCCGCGCTGTTCGTTGCTGATGGCGGTGCGTTCACTCTGCAGCGCGCTGTTGTAACGGCGATCCAGCTCCCAGCGGCGGTCACTCAGTCGCGCGCAGACTTCCTGCGGCGGCAACGCATGGCAGCTGTCGCGGACCAGCACGCTGCCGGCCGGAACCTGCACGCCCATGCCGATCGAGGGAGGGCGATAACCCGCGCCTTCGCCGATCGGCGTGCCGATGGCGGGGCGCGGACCCGGGTAGGCCGGGCCCCGATGCCCGTGTGGCAGCCAGACACTGGTCCACAGCGGCACCCAGCGCGGATTGCCTTCGTTGTTGTCGCTGGTATAGCGGCGGCCATCCTCGCTCACGCATTCGTACATCGGCTGCGGCGGCTGGATGTAGACGTGGCGGACTTCGCGCTCGCGGATGACCGGGGTTTCGCTGGGCGGCGGAGGCGTGGCATCACTGCGCACCACCCGTGGAGCGGGATCGCGCGGGCGCTGCAGGTCGCGAACCTGCTGGCGGCCGCTGTTGCAGGGCGTGTCCTGCAGGGCAACGGCGCCGTTGCTGGCAACGCAGCGGTACACCCGCACGTCGTCGGCGGCGGGCGCCGTCCACGGCAGCAGCAGGCACAGGCTGAGGGTGGCGCGCAGCAGGGTCATGGCGGCAGGGTGCGTGATTGTCCGCAGCAGCGCAATCGCCGGCTCAGGAACGCAGTACGTTGCCGCTGAGCGCGTCGCGGATCGGGGTGGGCTGGGCCAGGCCGCCGGTCTGTCCATCGAGGATGCCGTCGAGCAGGCGCAGCAGGCGTGGGTCCAGTTCTTCGCGGCTGCGGGCCGGCGGTTCGCCGGCCAGGTTGGCGCTGGTGGAGACCAGCGGGCCGCCCCAGGCGCGGCAGAGTTCGGCCACCAGCGGGTGCGCGCTGATGCGCACCGCGATGCCGCTGTGCTCGCCGGTGACCCAGGGCTGCGCGCGCGGGCCGGCGGGCAGGATCCAGGTGTTGGCGCCGGGCCAGCTGGCCAGTACCGCGCGCTGGCGGGCGTCGGGCAGCGCCTGCAGGCGCACCCAGCCTTCCAGCTGCGCCAGCTCGGCCGCGACCAGGATCATGCCTTTCTCGATCGGGCGCTGCTTCAGCCGCAGCACCATGTGCACCGCAGCTTCGTGCGAGGGATCACAGCCCAGGCCCCAGACCGCTTCGGTCGGGTAGGCGATCACGCCGCCCGCGCGGAGCGTGGCGACAGCAGAGTCCAGGGTGAGTTCTTTCATGGCGGCGACCGGCCCGGCGTGGGCCTCCATTATCCCCCTGCTGCGTGCAGAAGGGGTGGTCGGCGCGGACGGTAGGTGCGGACCGTTGGTCCGCACACCTTGGCCCTCATCCACGCATGGCGTGGATCTACTTCTTTGCAGCGGCCTTCTTCGCCGGGGCCTTCTTGGCGGCGGCCTTCTTTACTGCTTTCTTGGCCGGGGCCTTCTTGGCAGGCGCTTTCTTTGCAGCGGCCTTCTTCGGCGCGGCTTCCTTCTTCACCGCTGCTTTCTTGGCCGGGGCCTTCTTCGCGGTGGCCTTCTTGGCGCCAAAGCCCTTGCGCACCGGCTTGCCGGTTTCTTCCATCAGCTGCTGCACTTCGGCCAGGGTCAGCGATGCCGGCTCGCGGTCCTTGGGGATCTTGCCGTTCATCTTGCCGTCGCTGATGTACGGGCCGAAGCGGCCGTTCAGCACCTGGATGTCGCTGCCTTCGAATTCCTTGATGATCCGGTTGCGCGCGATCTCTTCCTTCTCTTCGATCAGGAACACGGCGCGGGCCAGGTCGATGGTGTACGGGTCGTCTTCCTTCTTCAGCGAGGCATAGGTGCTGCCGCGCTTGGCAAACGGGCCGAAGCGGCCGATGCCGACGCTGACCGGCTCGCCCTTGTCCTCACCCAGCGCGCGCGGCATCAGGAACAGTTCCAGCGCGTCTTCCAGGGAGATGGTGTGCATCGACTGGCCGGGGCGCAGCGAGGCGAATTTGGGCTTCTCCTCGGCATCCTCGGCGGTGCTGCCGATGGCGGCGTACGGCCCGAAGCGACCCAGGCGCACGCTGACCGGCTTGCCGGTCTTCGGGTCGGTGCCGAGCTCGCGCGCGCCACTGGCCTCGGCACGGTCGACCGATTCCTTCTTGTCTTCCACCAGCTCCTTGAACGGCTCCCAGAAACGGGCCATCAGCGGGATCCACTCTTCTTCGCCACGCGAGACGGCATCGAGCTCATCTTCGAGCTTGGCGGTGAAGTCGTAGTCCACGTACCGGGTGAAGTGGCTGGACAGGAACTTGGACACTGCACGGCCGACGTCGGACGGGCGGAAGCTGCGGCCTTCCATTTCCACGTACTTGCGGAACAGCAGGGTCTGGATGATCGAAGCGTAGGTCGAGGGACGGCCGATGCCGTACTCTTCCAGCGCCTTCACCAGCGCCGCTTCGGTGTAGCGCGGCGGCGGCTGGGTGAAATGCTGTTCGGCCTGGATGCGTTCCAGCGGCACGCGGTCGCCGGGCTTCATCGCCGGCAGCTTGCGGCCTTCGTCCTCGTCCTCGGCGCTCTTGTTGTCCTTGCCTTCTTCGTACACGGCCAGGAAGCCGGGCACCACCACGGTGGTGCCGCTGGCACGGAACACGTGCTCGCTGCCGGCAGAGAGGTCGACGCTGACGGTGTTGAGCGTGGCCGGGATCATCTGGCAGGCCACCGCACGCTTCCAGATCAGCTCGTACAGGCGGCGCTCGTCGTCGGTCAGGAAGCGCGCCACCTGGGACGGAGTGCGCAGGGCCGAGGTCGGGCGCACCGCTTCGTGCGCCTCCTGGGCGTTCTTGGACTTGGTCTGGTAGGTGTTCGGCTGGTCCGGCAGCGAGGCGATGCCGTAGTCGCGGGCGATCACGTCGCGGATTTCGGCCAGCGCGTCCTGCGACAGGTTCACCGAGTCGGTACGCATGTAAGAAATCAGGCCGACGGTGCCTTCGTCGCCAATCGCCACGCCTTCATACAGCTTCTGCGCCACCTGCATGGTCTTGCGGGTGGTGAAACCAAGCTTGCGCGAGGCTTCCTGCTGCAGGGTGGAGGTGGTGAACGGCGGCGCCGGGCGGCGCTTGCGCTCCTTGCTGGCCACATCGGTGACATGCAGCGAGCCCTGCGCGGCCTGCTGGATGCGCATGCGCGCCGCTTCAGCGGTGTCGCCGTCGGTGATGGTGAACTGCTCGAACTTCTGCCCGTCCAGCTTGATCAGCTTGGCGTTGAAGTGTTGCGACGGGTGTGCGCACTCGGCGGCGATCGACCAGTATTCGCGGGCGATGAAGGCTTCGATCTCTTCCTCGCGCTCGACGATCATGCGCAGCGCCGGGCTCTGCACGCGGCCGGCGGACAGGCCGCGCTGGACCTTGCGCCACAGCACCGGCGACAGGTTGAAGCCGACCAGGTAGTCCAGCGCGCGGCGCGCCTGCTGGGCATCGACCAGGTCGCTGGCGATCGCGCGCGGCTGGCTGATCGCTTCCTTGATGGCGCGCGGGGTGATCTCGGTGAACACCACGCGCTGCATCGGCTTGTCCTTGACCAGCCCGCGTTCCTTCAGGATCTCGGCGATGTGCCAGCTGATCGCCTCACCCTCGCGATCCGGGTCGGTCGCCAGCAGGATGTCGTCGGCGCTCTTGGCGGCCTTGGCAATCGCATCGACATGCTTTTCGTTCTTGTCGATCACGTCGTAGTGCATGGCGAACCCATTGTCCGGGTCGACCGCGCCTTCCTTCGGGATCAGGTCGCGCACGTGCCCATACGAGGCCAGGACCGTGTAGTCCTTGCCGAGGTATTTGTTGATCGTCTTGGCCTTGGCCGGCGATTCGACGATGAGCAGGTGCTTGGGCATGTCAGGAAAGGTCTGTGGGCGGACCGGGGGAGAGGGGCCGCTAGGGTGGAGCAAACGGCCGCATTAGTGAAGCGGCCACGGGCAAATCCATAAACTGAACGCCCGGTAATGTGCCGGGCGTTCAGGTTTCACCTTATTAGAGGAATCACGCCCGGCCAGCCCATGTCAAGCAGCCAGGCGTGAGGATGGCCGTTCATGAGGCCATCTTGGCGATGAAGCCGACCGCGAACACCAGCAGGACCAGGCCCGCCAGCGACAGCAGGCCGGTCAGCACGAGCACCAGCACGGTCACCGTGCCCAGCTCGCGGCGCTGCAGCTGCGGCTGGTCGGTGTAGGCCCAGCGGTCGACCACCAGGGTGTCGCAGATCATGTCGTGCAGGCCCTGCTTGCGCTCGGTGAAGGCCGCCATCAGGAAACCGATGCCGAGGGTGAAGCTGCTCAGCAGCATGGCCCAGTAGCGGCCAAATGCGCGCGCTTTGGTCAGGCGCTCGCCGTTGCCGCGCACGACCTTGATGCCGACCGCCATCTTGCCCAGCGTGGCGCCGCCCTGCGAGGCGTGGAACCAGGTGTAGTAGGCCATGCCGATGCAGAGGTTGATCAGGGCACTGGCCAGCTGCGCCACGATCTCGATGGCCGATTCGCCACTGCCCACCGCGCCCATGCTGGCGCCGAGGATCGCACCGAGGATGGCACCGATGATGCTGCCGGGGATGACCAGCACGAAGTAGTCGATCATGTAGGCCGCCACGCGCTTCCAGAAGCCCGCGTAGACCACTTCACCGCCAACCACCGGCTGTGCGTGGCCACCGCCGCCGGCGGCGGCTGGAGCGCTGTATGGCGAGCTGCTGAGTGCGCCGGTGCCGGGCAGCGGGGCGCTGCCGTTGTCGATGGCGGCATAGTCACCACGCAGGTCGAAGCCGCCGCTGCTGGTGGCCGTGCTGGCATCGGCCAGCGTCTGCAGGCCGAGCTCGTCGACCACCTGGCGCAGTGCAGCCCACTGGGCCATGCCCTCGCGCCAGACCAGGGTGTCCAGGTTGAGCTGGCCACGCTGGAAGCGCTGGCGGATCTCCTGGACCGGCAGCGGGCCCTGGCGTTGCTGTCCTTCGGCGTAGTACCACTCAGTCATTGCATGTTCCCTGTTGAATCATCCTTGGAGGTGCTGGCGTGCGCGTGGCTCAGCCGCGGCACGACGGCGGCAGGTACTTGTCGTTGCTTTCGCCACTGCATTCCCAGCGGCCGCTGTCGCGATCGTATTCCAGCCACAGCAGGTCGCCATCGAGGCTCTTGCCGGGCAGCGCCAGGGTGGCTTCGATGCCACAGTGGCCATTGTTGAAGCGACCGATGTTCACCGCCGACAGCCCTGCATGGGCGAAGTCACCCGGGGCCGGGAAGCCGGCGTCGTTGGCACCGGGGCAACGGCCTTCGTCATCGGCGAAATGCTGCACCTTGTCCTTCAACGGCTGCAGTGCGGTCACTGCGCCGGCGACCTTGGCGCGCACGGTGTAGTCGTTGTAGGCAGGCAGCGCGATGGCGGCCAGGATGGCCACGATCGGTACCAGCACCAGCAGCAGGCCGCCGCCGATGATGGCGGTCAGGGCGCAACCGGAGAGCTTCTTCTTCGGCGCCGGCAGGGCGGTGGCCGATGCACTGGTGGCGTAGGGGGTGGACGGCGGCAGTACCGGCGGCTGCGGCGGAGGCGGTGCCACCGGTTCCGGTTCGGGCTCGGGTTCCACGGGTGGCGTGGCAGCGTCCAGCGCCGGCACGATCAGGCCGAGTTCGTCGACCACGGTGCGCAACGGCTGCCATTGCGGCAGGCCGTCGCGCCAGACCAGGGTGTCCAGGGAGATCTGGTTGTTGCGGAACAACTCGACCAACTGTTCCGCCGGCAGCGGACCCTGCTGCCGGTTGCCTTCTGCATGGAACCACTCGCTCACGGGGACGCTCCTGAATGCGCTATGCCCCCAAGTGTACGGTCAGTGCAGGGGTTCTGGCTCGTCCATGAACATCTGCGTCTCCATCCAGGCATACGCCGCCTCGGAGCCGGGCTGGTTGAACAGCACCATCAGTACGACCCATTTCAGGTCGTCCAGGTCCAGTTCGTCCTGGTCCAGGGCCATCGCCCGGTCCAGCACCAGCTCGCGCTGGTCGGCGTCGAGGATGCCGTGCTGTTCCAGGTACAGCAGGAAACCACGGCATTCCACGTCCAGCTTGTCCAGCTCGGGGCCGTGGTAGACGCGCACGGGGCCATCGACCCGCGCCTGGGCCACGCTCGGCCGCTGCGCGGCCAGGGCATCGAGCCAGTCGAATGCCTTGTTGATCTCGGTTGGGCTGAAACCGGCCTGGATCAGGCCGTTCTGGAGCGAATCGCGGTCACGGATCAGGTCCGCATCTTCGCTGAAATAGTGTTCAAACAGGTACAGCAGTACGTCCAGGATGCTCTCTTTCATTGCCCCTCGGCCTGCGTCGCGCGACGCTGTGGAGGTGAAGAAACTAGGGAGTTCGACAGTAGCGGCCGTGTACGCACACCACGATTCCCGCCAGTTCCATGGCCAGCAGCATGGAGGACACCTGGGGCGCCGTCAATCCACAGCGCGTGATCAGTGAATCCATACCGCTTGGGTTGTGGTCCAGGGCCCGCCACAAGCACTGGTAGTCAGGGTCGTCGGCCCAGCGCGCCGGCAGGAGTACCGGCGGTGCCTGTTCAGTGGGGGTGGCCAACCGTGATTGCAAGCCCGGCAGCTGCTGGCGGAGGGCGGGGGCCAGCAGTTCCAGGACCTCCTCCGGGCACTCGACCAGTGCAGCACCCTCACGGATCAGCCGATGGCAGCCCGCCGCGCGTGGATTGAGCACCGAGCCGGGCAGGGCGCAGACCTCGCGGCCGGCCTCGGCAGCCAGGCGTGCGGTGATCAGGGCGCCGGAGCGCTGGGCGGCCTCGACCACCACCGTCGCCAGTGCCAGCCCGGCCACCAGCCGGTTGCGGGCGGGAAAGTGGCCGGGGCGTGCCGGCGTGCCCGGCAGGTACTCGCTGAGCACCGCGCCTTCGGTAGCGATCCGGGCCTGCAGGCGGGCGTGGCTGTCCGGGTAGGCCCGGTCCGGGCCGGTGCCGATGACCGCCACGGTGCAACCACCGGCGTCGAGTGTCGCCTGGTGGGCGGCGGCGTCGATGCCCGCCGCCAGGCCGCTGGTCACCGTCAGTCCGGCTTCGACGAAACAGCCGGCAAAGCGGGCTGCCAGCGCGCGTCCGCCCGGCGTTGGCGAGCGGCTGCCGACCAGCGCCACCGACGGGCGCCAGGCCAGGCTGGGGTCACCGGCGATGAACAGCGCTAGGGGTGGGTTGGGGACATCCAGCAGGGCCGGGGGGAATGCTGGATCGGTGAAGGCCAGCAGGTGCTGGTTGTCGTCTTCCAGCCAGCGCCGTGCCACGGCCGAGGCCCGGGCGTCCGGGCGTTCCAGTGTGGCGCACTGCTCTGGCGTGCAGCCGTGCGCGCGCCAGTTCGCGGCGCCCTGCGCGATCGCGATTTCCGCATTGCCTGCGGCCTCCAGCAGGGCCCGCCGTGGTGCCAGCGCGCCGCCTGCCATCAACAGGCGCAGCAGCGCCTCGTCAGTTGGGTTGGTCATCCCCCCACTATCGAGCGCATACAACAAAGGCGCCCTAGGGCGCCTTCGCATGTGGCTGTCAGACTTTGCCGGAGGTGCCTGCCCGCCAGAGGCCGGCACTACACGCAGTGGCCGGGCCGCCTGGCGATGGTTACTTCGCGTCCGGGTGCAGTGCGTTGAACCCCACGCGTACCGGCTTCACGCCCTGCATCACCAGCGCGTAGCTGACGTTGTCGAAGGTACGGAACACCATGGCGTGCGCGGCGTATTCGTCCGGCAGCGAGACCCGGCCTGCGCCGGTGCTGAGCGAATCGTCCATGCGCGACGATGTCGGGTACTTCATGCGGTGCGCCACGTGGCGGCCTGGGCGCCACAGCGAGAACACGGTGCCGTTGTCCACGCCCTGCGCGCGGCCTGCCGAGATCGCGATCACATCGCGCGGGCCGGCGGCGGTGAACATGTCGGTGACGGCCAGCACGCGCACGTCGACGCCTTCCACACCGGCGGCCGGGACATGGGGGATGAACTGCAGGTCGTACGGCTTGGCCTCGACCGGGACCAGGCGGTCGCCGGCACGCACCTCGCGGCCGCCCTCGTTCTTGTCCAGCACCAGGGTGGACGCCTCGACCTTGCCGCCGGCGACATGGGTGATGGTGCCGGTGGCGACCTGGGCCAGCTCATAGCCGAGCACGCCGCGGCGGTGGTTGGGGGCGCTGTAGGCCCGCCACAGGTTGCCGCTGCCCGGGGTGACGTCGCCGTTGGCGGTCAGGTCCTCGGTCGGCTTGGGCTGGGCGTAGCGCACGGTCGGGCGGACCACGGCCCAGCGCTGCCCCAGCTGGGCGTCGGCCAGGCGCACGTACACCGCGCTGCCGCTGGTGACGCGCAGGCGTTCTTCCTCCAGGCCGGCCACGTAGGGTAGCTGCTCGATGCTGTCGACCACGCTCAGCTGCTTCAGGAACGGCTCGACCTGGGCCAGCGGAATGGCATCGATCGGGGCTTCCTGGCGCGGGCCGGGCTTGGCAGCGACGGTCACCCGGTCCAGATAGGCCAGGCTGAGCACGTCACCGGGATAGATCAGGTGCGGATTGGCGATCTGCGGATTGGCCTGCCAGATCTCCGGCCACAGCCACGGCTTCTGCAGGAAACGTGCGGCGATATCCCACAACGTATCCCCTTTTCGGACCACATAGGTGTCCGGGTGCCCGCCATTCACT
Source organism: Stenotrophomonas sp. GD03877 (assembly GCF_029840555.1). Lineage (NCBI taxonomy): Bacteria > Pseudomonadati > Pseudomonadota > Gammaproteobacteria > Lysobacterales > Lysobacteraceae > Stenotrophomonas > Stenotrophomonas sp. GD03877. Next base: position 100,206 of record NZ_JAOCCT010000009.1, read on the forward strand.
TCCACGGCGGTAGCATAGGCAGCCACGGTCAGCATCGCCGCGGCGACGACCGTACGAAAACGAAGCAACATAGGTGTGAAGCCCTGATTCCCCAACAGGTTCGCGCACTATAGTCCAGAAACCGGGGCGCAAGGCAAGCGTTGGAGCTAGAATCTGCGACGTATGCCGGCGTGCCGGCCCCCTATCCGGAAACAGCCATGGCCCTTCTCCCCATTCTCGAGTTCCCCGATCCGCGCCTGCGTACCAAGGCTGCGTTGATCGAAGCCGCCGAAGTCACCACGCCGGCCTTCCAGGAACTGATCGACAACATGTTCCTGACCATGTACGACGCCCCGGGCATCGGCCTGGCCGCCACCCAGGTGGACGTGCACAAGCGCTTCATGGTCATCGACGTCAGCGAAGAAAAGAATGAACCGCATGTGTTCATCAACCCGGAAATCGTCGCCAAGGACGGGGGCCGGGTGTACCAGGAAGGCTGCCTGTCGGTTCCGGGCATCTTCGCTGACGTCACCCGTGCCGATACCATCACCGTGAAGTACCTGGACCGCAACGGCCAGGAACAGCAGATGGAAGCCGGCGAAGTGCTGGCCACCTGCATCCAGCATGAGATGGATCACCTGGACGGCAAGCTGTTCATCGACTATCTGTCGCCGCTCAAGCGCGAGATGGTGCGCAAGAAGCTGGCCAAGCAGCGCAAGCACGTGGCGTGATCGCCAATCCGGGCCACCCTTCGGGTGGCCCGCGCCTGCGCGGCACGCGCGGGCTGTACGGCGCCGGCCGACGGCGCCGTTTTCTTTCCTGCACGAATCCATCCTGCAAGTGGGGTAGCCATGAGGATTGTCTTTGCCGGTACGCCGGAATTCGCGGTGTCATCGCTGCGCGCGGCTGCGCGCCATCATGAGGTCGTGGCCGTCTACACCCAGCCTGATCGTCCGGCCGGCCGTGGCCGTGGCCTGGCGCCGTCTCCGGTCAAGCTGGAAGCCGTGGCCCGTGGCATTCCGGTCTACCAGCCGGAGTCGCTGAAGGACGCGGCCGCCCAGCAGCAGCTGCGCGACCTGCAGCCGGATCTGATGGTGGTAGTGGCCTATGGCCTGATCCTGCCCAAGGCGGTGCTGGCCATTCCGACCCACGGCTGCTGGAACGTGCATGCCTCGCTGCTGCCGCGCTGGCGCGGTGCCGCGCCGATCCAGCGCGCGATCCAGGCCGGCGACGCCAAGACCGGCGTCTGCCTGATGCAGATGGAGGCCGGCCTGGACACCGGCCCGGTGCTGCTGCACCAGGAACTGCCGATCGCGGCCACCGATACCGGTGGCCAGCTGCATGACAAGCTGGCCGAGCTGGGCGCACAGGTGCTGTCCGATGGCCTGGGCCTGCTGCGTGCCGGCATCAAGCCGATCGCGCGGCCGCAGCCGGAGCAGGGCGTGACCTACGCGCACAAGCTGGACAAGGCCGAAGCGAAGCTGGATTGGGCGCAGGACGCCGGCGCGCTGGCGCGTACCGTGCGCGCGTTCAATCCGTGGCCGATCGCCGAGGCGACGCTGGCCGGTGAACGCGTGCGCATCCATGGTGCGGTGGCGTTGGAGGCGGACCACGGCCAGGCACCGGGCACCGTACTGGCCGCCAGCCGCGATGGCATCGACATCGCCTGTGGCCAGGGCGCGCTGCGCCTGCGAGTGCTGCAGCGGGAAGGTGGCAAGGCGATTACTGCGGCCGACTACCTCAACGCCCGCCGCGATCTGCGCGTGGGGGCATAAGCGGTGTCGAAGCAGAACGATTTCTCCGTCGCCAAGGCGGCGCCGGGCGCGGCCACGCGCATGCTGGCCGCACGTGTGCTGGCACAGGTGTTCACCCGTGGCCGTTCGCTGAAGGCCGAGCTGGCCTGGGCGCTGCCGAAGCTGGCCGACAGCCGCGACCGCGCGCTGCTGGAAGCCCTGTGTTTTGCCGTCCTGCGTCGTCGCAGCACCTATGACGCGGCGCTGCAGTCTTGGATGCAGAAGCCGCTGTCGGCGCGTGATGCCGACCTGCGCACGCTGCTGATGGTCGGGTTCGCCCAGCTGGACGTGCTCGAGCTGCCGGCGCACGCGGCGCTGTCGGCCACGGTCGATGCCGCGCGTGCACTGGGCCGTGAGCGCCAGGCAGGCCTGGTCAATGCGATCCTGCGCCGCGCGCAGCGCGAAGGTTTCCCGGAACAGCCCGCGCGCGATGCCTTCCCGGAATGGCTGGCCGATGCGGTGGAACGCGATTGGCCGGCGCAGGCCGACGCGATCTTCAGCGCCAGCCTGCAACCGGCGCCACTGTGGTTGCGCGCCAACCGCCAGCAGGGCGGCCGTGACAAGGCACTGGCAGCGCTGGCCGAAGCCGGCATCGCCGCGGAAGCCAGTCCGCTCAGCGCCGACGCGTTGCGGCTGGCCTCTCCGGTTGCCGTGAATCAGCTGCCCGGCTTCGCCGAGGGCGCGATCTCGGTGCAGGACCTGTCGGCGCAGTGTGCGGCCGATGCGCTGGCCCCGGTGGCCGGTGCCCGCGTGCTGGACGCCTGCGCGGCACCCGGCGGCAAGTCGGCGCACCTGCTGGAACGCGACCCCAGCCTGCGCCTGCTGGCGCTGGATATCGACGCGCGCCGTCTGGCCCGCGCACGCGATACCTACACCCGCACCGGCGTGGGCGAACATGCGCAGACCCTGGCTGCCGATGCCAGTGATCCCGGTGCCTGGTGGGATGGCGTGCCGTTCGACGCGATCCTGCTGGATGCGCCGTGCTCGGCGACTGGCGTGATCCGCCGCCAGCCGGATGTGATGTTCCACCGTCGCGCTGAAGACATCGATGCACTGGTCGGCGTGCAGGCGCGCCTGCTGGAAGCCTGCTGGTCGATGCTGCGCCCGGGCGGCGTGCTGCTGTATGCCACCTGTTCGATCCTGCGCGCCGAGAACATCGATCAGGTGCGCGCGTTCCTGAAGTGGCATCCGGATGCCGTGGCGCAGCCATTGGGCGACGCGTTCGGCGTCGATTGCGAAGGGGTGGCACGCCAGCGGCTGCCGGGTGAAAACGATGCTGACGGTTTCTTCTACGCGCGTCTGTTAAAAGCAGCCTGACCCCCGCTGCCGTTTCGAGTCCCATGCTGAAAACCCACGCGTCGCGCCAGACGTGGTTGTTGGTGGTGATGGCCCTGCTGGTGCTGGGGGCCGGCCTGGGCCTGCGTGATCCGTGGCCATCGGATGAGCCACGTTTCGCGCTGGTGGCCAAGCAGATGGTCGACAGCGGTTACTGGTTGTTCCCGCATCGCGGCCCCGAACTGTATTCGGACAAGCCGCCGATGCTGATGTGGTGGCAGGCCGCGCTGTACAGCCTGGTCGGCCACTGGCGGGTGGCGTTCCTGCTGCCCTCGCTGCTGGCCGCGCTGGGCACGCTGTGGTGCGTGGTCGATCTCGGCCGCCGCCTGTGGACGCGGCAGGTGGGGCTGTACGCGGGTTGGGCACTGCTGTTCGCGCTGCACTTCACCTTCCAGGCGAAGAAGGCGCAGATCGATCCGCTGGTGGTGCTGTTCATCACCCTGGCCAACTACGGCCTGCTGCGCCATCTGCTGCTGGGCCCGGCCTGGCGATGGTGGTGGATGGGCTGGTTCTTCGCCGGCATCGGGGTGATCACCAAGGGCGTAGGCGTGCTGGCGCTGATGATGATCGTGCCGGCCGCAGTCGCATCCATGCTGCATTGGCCGCGGGTGAGCCTGCACGTGCGTGACCTGCGCTTCTGGCTGGCACCGCTGGCCTTCCTGCTGGCGGTGTCGTTGTGGCTGGCGCCGATGCTGCTGGCCGGCCTGGCCACCGGCTCGGAGCCGTACCGCGCCTACATGGACGACATCCTGTTCCGGCAGACCGCACGGCGCTATACGCAGTCCTGGGACCATCACCAGCCGTGGTGGTACTTCCTGGCGATCATGCCGTCGATGTGGATCCCCGCGTTCCTGCTGCTGCCGTGGGCGCTTCCGGCCTGGTTCCGGCGGCTGCGCCGGCGCGATGCGCGCTACCTGCTGCCGTTGGCCTGGTGGCTGCTGGTCGTGCTGTTCTTCTCTATCCCGCACGGCAAGCGCGACGTCTACATCCTGCCGGCATTGCCGATGTTCTGCCTGGCGTTGGCGCCGTTGCTGCCGGGGCTGCTGAGGCGGTGCGATGTGCAGCGTGTGCTGGGCGCATTCACCGCGTTGCTGGCACTGGCGCTGGGCCTGGTCGGTGCGCTGGCGCTGCTGGGTGATCCGGATTTCGAAGTGCGTCTTACCCATGGCCGCGGGTTGCTTCCCGGTGCCACCGATGCGCTGGCCTGGACGGCGCTGGCGATGGCGGTCTGGTCGGCCTTGAGCCTGTGGGTGTGCGGGCGCCGGCGTCGGCACGTTGCCCTGGTCGCTACTCTGGCCGGGGTCTGGGTGCTGTACAGCCTGGTCGGTTATCCGGTGTTGAACGATTCCAGCTCGGCCCGTGGCCTGATGCGCGAGGTCAGCGCACGCATCGGCCCGCAGGCCGAGCTGGGACTGGTGGCATGGAAAGAGCAGAACCTGCTGATGGCCGATCGTCCTGCGGCCACCTTTGGATTCGAAGCGCGTTGGCATCAACAGCTGCAGGCAGCCGTGCGCTGGCAGCGGCTGGTTCCGCAGCACCGCTGGCTGCTGGTGAACGAAGATGCGATGCAGGCCTGCATTGATCGTGCGCAGGCCGAAATGGCGGGCATTTCCAATCGTCGCCGCTGGTGGCTGGTGCCTGCCGACGCGGTCGCCGGCACCTGCCGGCCGTCGGCGGCGGAACTCGAGCACGAGCGCCGCCTGCAGGGGCCCGGCATCACCGATTGAGCGTTCGGGCAACCTGGCTCAGGGGCTGGCCAGGGCGGCGTGGTAGCTGGCCAGCGTGGCGTCGGCGAATGTCTGCAGGCCGAACTCCCGCTGTGCATGGCGGCGTGCTGCCCGGCCATGTTCCGGCAGCGCATCGCGCTGTGCGTACAGCGCCTGCACCTGTGCGGCGATGGCGTCGATGTCGCGGGTGGCAACGACCCAGCCATCGACACCTTGTTCGATGTTTTCCGGCAGGCCCGCGTAATCGCTGACCAGCATCGGCTTGGCGCTGGCCATCATCTCGCGGCAGGCGAAGGAGATCGTCTCGACGTCATGGGACAGCACGAAGCCAGCATCGCCGGCCGCGATCAGTACGCGGGTATCGGCCAGCAGGCCGGTGAAGTGCACCTGCGCGGCCACCTCGCCCAGCGCCTGCACCTGTTCGCGCTGCTGCGCGGTGGGCAGGTGGCCGGCCACGGCCATGTGCACGTGCGGGCGTACCGCATCGGGCAGCCGCGCGATGGCCTGGGCCAGGTCGATCCAGCCCTTGTAATCGTCGGTGCCGGCATTGCTGACCAGCACCAGCGCCTGTGGATCCCGCGTCCATTGCTGGCGCAGCGCGCTGCCGGTGCCGGCCGGCTGTGGCGAGTAGCGCTCCAGGTCCACGCCGTTGCGGACCACGTCGATCGGGCAGCGACGGTATGGGCCCTGTTCCAGCAGGCGCTTGGTGTCGGCCGAGACCGCGATCAGCCGATCGGTGGCCCAGCGTGCGCGCAGCGCATTGCCGAAGGTGTCGGTGGGTTTGCTGTTGTGCTTGGTCAGCACGATCGGCGGGCGGCGCATGCCAAGCAGCCCCTGCATCACGAAGCGGTGGTCGCGCGCACCGTTGACGTGGATCAGGTCGATGCCTTCATCGCGCACCAGCCTGCGCAGCGCACGCTGTTCGGCCAGCTGCCGGGGCAGCGTTGGCAGGCCGCTGCCGAACGCAATCGGCAGTGTGCGGGCAATGCCCTCATCGGCCATGGTCCGCAGCAGGCGGCTGTCGGCCGGCGCGGCGACATGGAGCGTGTGCTGGCCGTGCAACGCACGCGCCAACGAGACGATGTACGTGGTGTGGCCGCCACCGTCGCCGTAGTGGAAGTTGGTGTACAGGATTTTCATGGGGGGTCTTCAGGCAACGCCCGCGCAGTGTGACACAGCGTGGTCACGGCCGGTCCGCGGAAGGCGCCGGGTCGGCCACCGCCTGTCCATTGCCCAGCATCCACAGCATGATGGTCTTCTGCCGCACGTAGTTGGCGCGTACGTAGGCATACACCAGGCCATGCCAGCCATCGCGGAAGCCGCCACGGAACAGGAAGCCGCGCCAGAACCGCCAGGCCGGCGCCAGTACCAGCTTGCCCAGGGTGGCCCGCTTGCCGCGTGCGAACTCGTGCTCGGCCATCATCCGTGCGTACTTCTCGGTCTTGGCCAGCTGTTGCTGCAATGACCGGTACGGGTAGTGGATCAGGTCGCCGCGCAGCGTACCGACGCTGCCGTCGACGCTGGCCGCCTCATGGATCTCGCGCTTGCCGCGCCAGCCGCCCTGGCGGCGGTCGAACAGCCGCATCACCCGGTCCGGGTAGGCATTGCCGTGGCGCAGGAACTTCCCGAAATATTCCGAGAGGCGGGCGAAACGGTAGCCGGCGTGGCCGCTGAAACCGCCGTCGCGGGCCTGCTCGATGGCCGTACGCAACTCGGGGCTGATGCGTTCGTCGGCGTCCAGGCACAGCACCCAGTCGTGGCTGGCCTGCTCGACGCAGAACGCCTTCTGGCTGCGGAAACCCTCGAACCGGCGCTGCAGCACGCGGGCACCGGCAGCCTCGGCGATGGCCACGGTGGCATCGGTGGACTGCGAGTCGACCACCACGATCTCATCGCAGAAGGCCAGCGAGGCCAGGCAGTCGCCGATGCGCCCGGCCTCGTTGAACGCGATAATGCACGCCGAGATGCGAGGCCGTTCGATGGGAGCGGTCGTGGAGGACATGATGGCCGGGTACCTGTTGTTTGCGACGGAGCGCTATGCGCTGCCTATTCTCGCCCCGTTGGCGCAGGCCTTGCACGCGTCCGGGCAGGAGGTGGCCGCCTGGTTCGAGGGCGGAGCGGCCGGCAGCAGCCTGCCGGGGGTGCCCAACGTGGGCCTGAAGCAGGCCCTGGCGATGCGCCCGCGTGCGGTGTTCAGCGCCGCCAACTGGGTGCCGACCTTCCTTTCCGGGGCCAAGGTGCAGCTGTTTCATGGCTTCAACGTGGAGAAGCGTGACAGTGCCCGCGGCCACTTCAGGGTGCGCGGCATGTTCGACCTGTACTGCACACAGGGGCCGGCCACCACTGCGCCGTTCCGCGAGATCGCTGCCCTGCAGGGCCATTTCGCGGTGGCAGAGACCGGCTGGCCGAAGCTGGACCCGCTGTTCCGCGATGACGGTGGCGAGAGCGCCGCGTTGCGTGCTCCGGCCGGCGAGCGCCCGGTGATCCTGTTCGGCTCGACCTTCACTGAACGGTTGAGCGCGGCCCCGCACCTGCACGCGCAGATCGCCGCCGATATCGCTGCTGGTGATCACTACTGGCTGCTGACCCTGCACCCGAAGTGCCCGCCGGAACTGTTCGAACGCTACCGCGCGCTGGCCGGTGCCAATGCCCGCTTCATCGAGCCCGAGCAGGTGATGGCCGCGCAGCGCGCCGCCGATGTGCTGGTATCGGATACCTCGTCGATCGTTTCGGAGTTCATTGTCCAGCACAAGCCAGTGGTGACTTTCCGCAACCGCGTGCCCAAGCCGCACATGATCGACTTCGATGATCCTGCGCAGCTGCAGGCGATGCTGCAGCGCGCGCTGCACCCGGACGCGGCGCTGCAGGCGGAAATCGTGCGCTACGCCGATGCCATCCACCCGTACCGCGATGGCCTGTCCAGCGAGCGCGTGATCGCGGCCACCGAGGATTTCCTGTCCGGCGAAATGGGCGCGCTGCGGCGCAAGCCGTTCGGCAGCTGGATGCGCGACCTGCAGATCCGCAAGGACCTGGGCTATTGGGGCCCCTCGCAGCGGTAACCGGGGGGGTGATGTAGCGCCGGGCCCATGCTCGGCTGCGGCAAGCCGAGCGTGGGCTCGGCTCTACAGTAGATCCACGCCATGCGTGGATGCGCGGCCGGGATCCGGCCCCGCCGTCACCAGCGCAGCTTGCGCCGCGCGAGTGCTGCGGCCAGCTGCTCCATCACCTGCTGCGCCTGTGCCTGCGGCAGATGGTGCAGGGTCAGCGCCACATCGCCATGCGCGCCGGCGGTATCCAGCTGCAGGCTGCTGGTGCCCAGCAGCCTGTCCAGCGGCGAGCGCTGCAGGCGCAGGCCCTGCACCTTGTCCAGCTCGGCCCAGCGCCACCAGCGCTTCCACCAGCCGCCGCGCACCGCCACATAGTGCTCGTCCAGGTACCAGCCCATGCGCGCCATCTGCCGGTGCGCGACCAGCAGCGCCACCGGCAGCCACGCCAGCACCAGCAGGCCCCATGGGCCCCAGCGCCAGTACGCGGCCGCAGCCAGCAGCGGCACCAGCAGCAGCGCGCCCAGGCACAGCCGCCACCAGCCGCGCTGCGGAATGGACTGCCACTGCGCCGGTGGCCACTGCAACTGTGGCAGCAGGTGCTGCACCAGCTGCTCGCAACGCGTACTTGACGCCAGCGGTGCAAGTTCGCGCAGGGCGCGGTCCTCATCGCGCGCAGGGCCACCGGCGGCGCTGTCGATGCGCAGCTGGCGCAGCCCGAACCAGCGCTGCACCGTACCTTCGCGCAGCGTCCAGGCCTGGATGCGCCGGCGCGCCACGCTGCTGCGGGTGCGGCTGAGCAGGCCAGCCGAAACGGTCAGGCGGCGATCCTGCTCGCTGAGGGTGAAGCCGTGGTAGCGCAGCAGCGTCAGCACCACCGACAACACGCGCAGCGCCAGCCAGCCCAGCAACAGAGCCGCAGCCAGCAGCAGGAACGCGCCGGCCACGCCGGGGTGCAGGTGGCTGGCGTAGCCGAAGGCCTCGCGGCCACCGCGCTGGAGGGCATCGTCCATCACCGGCCGCGGCACGGTCTGGAACAGAACACCGAACGCGGCGATCGCCAGCGCCCAGCCACGGTTGGAGAGCAGGCCCATGCGCACCACGTCCCAGCTCGACAGGCGCAGCAGTACCTGTTCGGTGTCGGCCTCGGTGATCGAGGGGGCGGCGACAACGTCGGCGGCCTGCGGTGCCTGCCCACGCTGGCGCACCAGTCGTTCCAGTGCCAGCGCCTGGTCCAGCTTCAGTACCCGCATTTCGGCTTCCGGACGCACGCCGCCGGCCGATTCCAGGCGCAGCTCGGCCACGCCGAACAGCCGGTGCAACGGATTCTGCCGCACTTCCACGTTGTGGATGCGGGCGAACGGGATCTCGCGGCGGTTGCGCGCCAGCAGACCGCTGCGCACGGTAATTGCATCACTGCCAATACGGTAGCGGTAGCTGAGGTACTGCAGCACAGACACCAGTACCAGTGCGGCAATTGCCGTCAGCGGAATCAGCTGCGCCCACATCGGGTCGCGGTCACCCCGCTGGCCGAACACCAGCAGCGCGACCAGCGGCAGGAAGTAATGGCGCAGCTGCATCAACAGTACGAACAACCATGACCACGGATGCAGGCGGTGGTCCTCGCCACCGGTGGGCAGCGCTGCAGGCAGAGGTGGTGGCAGGCTCACAGGGCGTCGGCGTCCTGGTCGAGCTGATGGGACAGGGTGTCGCGCAGGCGCTCGGCATCCGCCTCGTCCAGGCCGCTGACGGTCACCGCGCTCATGCGGGTGCCGGCCGTGTGCACGATCAACGTGGCCAGCCCGGCGCGGCGTTCCAGTGGCCCGCGGCGCAGGTCCAGGTGCTGCACGCGCGACAGGGGAATGCGCGTTTCCAGCTGCCACATCAGGTCTCGCCGCAGGCCCAGGCCCTGTGCGTCCAGCCGCCAACGGGTGCGGACCAGGCGGCGGTGGCCGAGCCACGCACCACATGCAGCCCCCACCAGCAGCCCAAGGGCTGCGACCCACACGCCACCGGGCAGATCGAAGAACCACCATGCAGCGGCCAGTGGGAGGCCCGGCACAAACAGGCCACCGAAGGCACCTTCCAGTGCGGCCAGCCGCGAGGCGCGGCGCGGCAGCGACTGCCAGGCATCGGTGGGCGGAGCAGTAAGGGGAACGTCGGTCACGCGGGCTCCGTCAGGTGGCAGGGCGGGCGGTGGCGGCCGTGGCCGCACCGCGCAGACGGTAGCAGGTCGGCTGCGTTACTGGGCAGCCTGGATCAGCGCGTCCACATCCAGCAGGTGGCCGGCACGATCGGCCTTGGTGCGCAGGTAGTGTTCGTTCTCGGCGGTGATCTCGCCGGTGACCGGAATGCAGTCCAGCACTTCGATGCCGGCATTGCGCAGGCGCTGCGCCTTGGTCGGGTTGTTGCTGAGCAGGGCCACGCGCGAAATGCCCAGGCCACGCAGCATGGCCACCGCGCTGCCGTAGCGGCGCTCGTCGGCACCGAAGCCGAGCTGTGCGTCGGCGTCGATGGTGTCCAGGCCGTCGTGCTGGTAGCCGTAGGCGCGCATCTTGGCGGCGATGCCGGTGCCGCGGCCTTCCTGGTCCAGGTACAGCAGCACGCCGCCGCCCAGTTCCTTCAGCTTGCGCAGGCCGCGCCGCAGCTGGTCGCCGCAGTCGCACTTGAGCGAGCCGAACAGGTCACCGGTCAGGCACGAGGAGTGCACGCGCACCGGTACCACCGCCGACAGGTCCGGTTCGCCGACGATGATCGCGACCTGGTCACGCTGGGCGACGCCGCCACGGAACACCGCGAAGGTGGTCATGCCGACATCGCGCAACGGCACCGGTGAACGCGCCACCAGTTCGTAATCATGCGCGGCATGTGCTGCGCCTTCGGCGAGGTCGCACAGGGCCACCTCGGCCGCGCCATCGAAGGTGCGGTCTTCGGCGTCCAGGCGCACCGCCACCATGGCCGGCAGCAACAGGCCAAGGCGGGCCAGTTCCACGGCGCCTGCGTCGAAGGCGTCACCGGCACTCCAGCCGTCCGGCATCGGGCCCGGTTCGCGCAGATAGCCCAGCGAGGGCAGGGCGTCGAAGGCAACACCGGCCAGCGGCAGGCGCGCACCCTGCGGGGCCTCCACGCCAAGCACGCGGGCGCGGGTGGCGGTCAGGAACAGGTAATGCCGCTCGTGGGCGGCATTGGCGAAGGCAGCGAAGCTGCTGGCCGTGGCGCTGTCCAGCGCGATCACCGCCAGGCGCTGGCCCTGGCCATCGTGGAGCAGCACCGGGCGACCGGCACGCAGTTCGGAAACCGCGCGCTCGCAGCGGATCGCGGCCGGATCGCCGAACAGGGAAGAAGCAGCAGGCATGGCAGGACCGGGGGAGGCGGACATCGCAGTCTCTATGGGGGCGCCGGCGTCGTATTCAACGTGGTGCGGCCGCCGGTCGCAGGGGCCGGTGGCCTGAGTGGAGCGGCCGTCAATGCGGGTGTTCCTCGGTCGCGTAGGGGTCTTCCTCGCCACTGCCCGATGGCCGCAGCGTATAGCGCTTGTAGGTCCACTGGTACTGCGCAGGGTCGCGGCGGGCGATGCGCTCGATGCCTGCATTGAGCGCGGTGGCGGCCACCTGCGGGTCCGGGTCGGCCACGGCGGGGTCGGTCGGTTCGATGTGCAGGGCGAACTCCATGTCCGGCCCGATGCGCTCGCACCAGCCATACAGCACGGTGGCGCCGGTACGCTCGGCCAGCCGGTTGACCAGGGTCATGGTCAGCGCCTGCACGCCGAAGAACGGCACGAACACCCCATCGCCGGCCTTGGGCTGCTGGTCGGGCAGGATGCCGGTGGCACCGCCGTCCTTGAGCACCTTGAACAGCTGGCGCACGGCCGGGCCTTCGGCACGCACCTGCTGTACGTTCTGGCCGCCCCGCACCAGCTGCAGGAAGGCATCGCTGGCCTCGTCCTCCGGTGGCTTGTAGACGATGGCGATCTGCCCGCGCGAGGCCAGCCACTGGTTCAGCAGCTCCCAGTTGCCGAAGTGCGGCGCCGCCACGATCACGCCCTTGCCGCTGGCCAACGCCGCGTCGTACAGGGCCTCGCCGTGGCGCTGCTTCAGGTGCAGGCGCAGGTTGTCGGCCGGCGCCTGGCTCCACAGGCGCAGGGTTTCGATGGCCTGCAGGGCGGTGGAGCGCAGCAGCTCCCGGTGCAGGCGGTCGCGCGCGGCGCCCTCCAGGTCCGGGTAGGCCAGCTCCAGGTTGCGCCGGGTGACGCGGCTCTCACGGGCGTTGAGACTGATCCAGGTCCAGGACAGGGCACGGGCGATTCCCCGCAGCAGTGGCCAGGGCAGGCGGGCGAACAGGGTGGTGGCGCGGTAGACCAGCCGGGCTTTGCGTTGCGGATTCATCGGCGCCAGTTTAGCCAAGGGCGCTGCTATCGTGGCCGGCCGTGTTCATTAGGAGCCCACGATGCTCGTCCTGATCCAGCGTGTCAGCCAGGCTGCCGTCCACGTCGATGATGAAGCGGTCGGCCAGATCGGCCCGGGCCTGCTGGCGCTGGTGGGCATGGAACCGGGCGACACCGAGGCCCAGCTGCGGCGCATGGCCGAGCGCCTGCTGGGCTACCGGGTGTTCGCCGACGAGGCCGGGAAGATGAACCGGTCGCTGCGCGACACCGGCGGCGGCCTGCTGCTGGTCAGCCAGTTCACCCTGGCGGCCGACACCCGATCGGGCATGCGGCCCAGCTTCACCAGCGCCGCGCCGCCGGACGAGGCTGAACGCGGGTTCAATCGATTTGTCGAGATCTGTCGTGAAAATCACGCGCCAGGGGTGGAAACGGGCCGATTTGGTGCCCATATGGTCGTCAGCCTGGTCAATGACGGTCCTGTGACCTTCCTTCTCAGGCCCTAGGCCGCCGGGACCACCGCCCGGCAGGCCGGGCCCCGGGCTGGTATAATGCTACGTTCCCTATTTCTCCCTAGCCGGTGGCGCGAGCACTACATGGCCAACGAACGTCCTGCCCAATCCGAAATCAAGCAACTGATCAGCAAGGGCCTGGAACAGGGCTACCTGACCTACGCCGAAGTCAATGACCATCTGCCGGACGACATGGTCGACCCGGAACAGATCGAAGACATCATCGGCATGATCAACGGCATGGGCATCGATGTCCATGAAGTTGCGCCGGATGTGGAAACCCTGCTTCTCAACGACGGCAACACCGGTAACCGCGAAGTCGATGACACCGCGGCCGAAGAAGCCGCCGCTGCACTGAGCGCGCTCGACACCGAAGGTGGCCGTACCACCGACCCGGTGCGCATGTACATGCGCGAAATGGGCACCGTCGAGCTGCTGACCCGCGAAGGCGAAATCGCCATCGCCAAGCGCATCGAGGAAGGCCTTTCGCAGGTCCAGGCCGCCCTGGGCCAGTTCCCGGTCTCGGTCGAGTCGCTGCTGACCGACTACGAAGCCCACAAGGAAGGCAAGAAGCGCCTGGCCGAAGTGATCGTCGGCTTCAACGACCTGACGGACGAAGCCCCGGCGCCGGCCGCAGCTGCCACTGATGACAGCGACGATGCCGACGCCGAAGGCGACGAGGACGAGGACGATGATGTCGAGGGTGGCGACGAAGAAGCCGCACCGACCGGTCCGGACCCGGAGGAGGTCGCTGCGCGCATGCAGGCGCTGAGCGATGCCTTCAATGCTTTCAAGAAGGCCGCGACCAAGGGCGACAAGAAGAACCTGCCGCGCCTGCGCGAAGAGATGTCGGCGGTGTTCGTCACCCTGAAGCTGCCGCTGCCGCTGACCGACGTGCTGACCAAGCAGCTGCGCGACACCATGGCGTCGATCAAGGCCCATGAGCGCCGCGTGCTGAACCTGGCCACCGTCACTGCACGCATGCCGCGCAAGGACTTCATCCGTTCCTGGGAAGGCAACCAGACCAACCTGGAGTGGGTGGAAGACGCACTGAAGCGCAAGCAGAAGTGGTCGTCGGCCCTGCGCGAAGTGAAGGACCAGATCATCGCCGAACAGCAGGCGACGATCGACATCGAGAAGCTGACCCAGCTGGACCTGGAAGAGCTGAAGGAAATCAGCCGTGCCATGGCCTACGGTGAAGCCAAGGCGCGCAAGGCCAAGAAGGAAATGGTCGAGGCCAACCTGCGCCTGGTGATCTCGATCGCCAAGAAGTACACCAACCGCGGCCTGCAGTTCCTCGACCTGATCCAGGAAGGCAACATCGGCCTGATGAAGGCCGTGGACAAGTTCGAGTACCGCCGCGGTTACAAGTTCTCGACCTACGCCACCTGGTGGATCCGCCAGGCGATCACCCGCTCGATTGCCGACCAGGCGCGCACCATCCGTATTCCGGTGCACATGATCGAGACGATCAACAAGTTGAATCGCATTTCCCGCCAGATGCTCCAGCAGTACGGCCGCGAGGCTACGCCGGAGGAGTTGGCCAAGGAAATGGACATGCCGGAAGACAAGATCCGCAAGGTGATGAAGATCGCCAAGGAGCCGATCTCGATGGAAACCCCGATCGGCGACGACGAGGATTCCCATCTGGGCGACTTCATCGAGGACACCAACGTGGAGTCCCCGATCGAGAACACCACCAACATCAATCTGTCTGAAACCGTGCGCGACGTGCTGGCCGGCCTCACCCCGAGGGAAGCCAAGGTGCTGCGCATGCGCTTCGGCATCGACATGAACACCGACCACACGCTGGAAGAGGTCGGCAAGCAGTTCGACGTGACCCGCGAGCGCATCCGCCAGATCGAAGCGAAGGCCCTGCGCAAGCTGCGTCACCCGAGCCGCTCGGAGCAGCTGCGCAGCTTCCTGGATATCGATTGACCGGTATCCGCTGCATATGAAGCACCCGACAGACCCCGCGCAAGCGGGGTCTGTTTTTTTGCCTGTGGACGTCCGCGTTGCGTACGACGGGATAGGATGCATGTCCTGTTTTTGTACTGGTCAATGGAATGCCGATGAAACTGCCGATCCTGCTGCTCTCGCTGTCACCGCTGGTTGCCTGGGCGGATACTCCACAACCACCGGCATGCAATGCCGAGAGTTTCTTCAGCAGCCAGTTCGACTATGCCGTGGGTCGCGTGGTCGACGCCGGGCAGGTGCTGCTGCTGGGCGAGGCAGAAGGCTGCCTGGACGAGGAACGGGAGGGGTGCCGCAGTGGCGAGGAGATGGAACCGGGCACCGGCCTGGTGATCGGTGACCGCTGGAACAGCTACTACTGCGTGAAAGCACGTCCGCCGAGCAAGGAAGTGGTGGGCTGGGCGCCGGAGTCGCGCGTGATGAAAACGAGCAACTACTACGAGACCAACCTGACCAGCTGGGTCGCCCATTGGGAACGCAGTGACGGAAATGCCATCGACATCGCAGCCAAGGGGGACGCATTCGAGCTGAGCACGCAGGAGGGCGGCGAGGGGGCCGCACCGCGGTTCCTGGGGCGCGCTGCACCGGAGGAGGACGAAGACGTGCTGCATCTGCGCCAGGGTGACTGCACGACACGTGTACTGCTGCGCGGCGCCGACCTGGTGGTGGCTGACAACGGACAGTGTGGCGAGCGCGAGCGCCGCCTGCGCGGTGAGTACCACGACCGCGCGCCGTTGGATCGGTTGATGCAGCGCCTGGGGCAGTAGTGGCGCGCAGTGGAAACCCTTTGCCGGCCTCACTACACTGTGAGGCTGCGCCGGGCCTATAGCTCAACGGTTAGAGCAGGGGACTCATAATCCCTTGGTTCCAGGTTCGAATCCTGGTGGGCCCACCATCGCGGTCGACAATCCTGTTCGCAGGCACTCATAGCCGGTGCCTGGCCATGTCACCGATTGTCCTGACGGCGGCAGCCGCCATGCGGCTGCCGCGCATGTGGACGTCGTGCTACATGCAACTACTTCGGCATCAACACGGTGTCGATCACGTGGATCACGCCATTGGACTGGCCGACATCGGCAATGCTGATTCCCGCCTTGCCGCCCTTGGTATCGATGACCCACAGCTTGCCATCGTGCAGAGCGACGGTGAGGGGTTCACCTTCAACGGTCTTCAGCATGGCCTTGCCGCCGTGCTTCCTGGCATCGGCCATCAGCTGCGCGGAACTGTAGTTGCCCGGTACCACGTGATAGGTCAGGATTTTGGTCAGTTGTGCCTTGTTTTCAGGCTTCACCAGCGTATCGACGGTACCTGCGGGCAGCTTGCTGAAAGCTGCATTGGTGGGCGCGAAAACGGTGAAGGGGCCGGCTCCATTGAGAGTATCGACCAGGCCCGCCGCCTTGACCGCAGCGACCAAGGTCGTGTGGTCCTTGGAGTTGATGGCGTTCTGGACGATGGTCCTGGTGGGATACATCTCCGCTCCGCCGACCATCACGGTACTGGCGGCGAAGCTCATTGAAGTGGCTGAGACGAGTACGGCGAAGCTTACTGTGGCGGCTATCCGCTGAAGAGCTTTCACGGCGCGTTCCTCTGTGGGATGCCCGCAAGGCGCGGGCATCTCACATACGCGCTGGCGCGGCCGTTGGATGCAGGTGGATGCGCCCGGGGGCTTCCTGGCCTGGAGCGGCGATGCGTTGTAAAAGCCGAGTGAACGTCTGCTTCTGCCGGTTCGCTACGCAGTACGAGCCCGGTGCCCTTCAGCGGCGCGGATGGCGGATGTCTGATGGGCAGATCGAAAGGCGCGCGTTGCTGATGGCCTGGCGGACACCACAGGTGCGGCATGAGAGGACGGTTCCACCGGCGACGTGTTCCATCTCATGCTCGCGCCAGATGCTCGTGGATCCGCACGCGATGCAGGTGGCGACGATCTGCAGTGCGCGGGCCAGCGCGCCCTCCTCTCCAGCCGTGTAGGTGAGATCGGTGATCTGAAAAATGCCGGTATGACTCATGGGAATGCCGGGATGGTGCCTGTTGACGAACGATAGAGCCAACCAGGTATCGGTCGTGTCGGTGCCGCGTTGATGGATGGTTGAAGTGCAGGCTATTCGTCGTTGCGTCGATTGAGCTCTTCAAGCCGTGCGCGACTGACTGACTGGTGATTGCCGCAGGTTGGGCAGCTGAGCGCCGCCGCACCGTCGAGATCAACAAGGCCATGGTTGGGAATGGCCCTGAACTGCCAGGAGCACTTGATGCAGGAGCAATCGATTCGGGTGACCTGCAGCAGGGTGCCGTCTGCCCGCGTCACTCCCTCGACGCTGATTACGTAGAACTGTCCGATGTCACGCATGAAGATGAACGAGAACCCTGACTTTCCTGGGGCCGCCCATCATGCTGCTTTGCCGGTCGCATGGCACGAAGGGCGCTCGATCGAATTCTGAAGAGTTAAGAATGCACGTCCCGACCTGCACGTGGCGCCGGTGCTAGAGTGCCGGCAGGTGCCTACCCGGCACATATTTCAAGGCAGAATCCATGCCCCTTCGGGCTGTTGTCTACGCAAGTCAGGTTGCCGCGGATCTTTCCGCGGAGCGTTTGGAGTCGCTCGCTGCGGACGCCGCCAGGTTCAACAGGATGGCCGGGGTTACAGGTGTCCTGCTGCACGACGGTGATCGCTTCGTCCAGTACTTCGAAGGACCTGAAGACGGCGTTGCGAGTGTCTACGAGCGTGTGATGCAGTCGACGAGTCACACCGACATTGTTGAGCTGGCGCGAGGTCGCGTGTCTTCGCGGCAGTTTCCCTGTTGGGCGATGCATCGCCTGCCGGCAGATCAACTGCTGGTGGGGAAACTGGCGAGGGCGGATTGGTCGCGCTTCAAGAAGAGCGGGCCAGACGACATCGCCGGGTCGATGTGGGGGATCGACGTGCTGGCCGTTGCATTAGCACCCTATGTTGAAGCTGCGTAGGGGCTGACCTGGTTCCAGAGATGGGAGGGCTGGTGTGTGTGTGGCAGCCGCTCTTGCCATCCCCGTCCGGGAAGTGCCGGAAGCACTTCCCGGATCCTTCACGATCAGCTTTCCAGGAACGCCAGCAGGTCGGCGTTGATCCGGTCGGCGTGCGTAGTCGGAATGCCGTGCGGCGCACCTTCGTAGGTGATCAGCGTGCCGTTCTTTACCAGCTTCGCGGAAAGGACACCCGAGTCGGCATACGGCACCACCTGGTCGTCATCGCCATGGATCACCAGCACAGGGATGGAGATGCCCTTCAGGTCTTCGGTGAAGTCGGTCTGGGAGAACGCAACGATGCCATCGTAGTGCGCCTTGGCCGAACCCTGCATGCCCTGCCGCCACCAGTTCCAGATGACCGCATCTGAAGGCTGCGCGCCGGGCCGGTTGTAGCCGTAGAAGGGACCTGCGGGCACGTCGTGGTAGAACTGCGCGCGGTTGGCCGACAGCTGCGCCTGGAAATCGTCGAAGACCTCCTTGGGCGTGCCCTGCGGGTTTGCCGCGGTCTTGACCATCAGCGGCGGCACCGAGCTGATCAGCACCGCTTTGGACACGTTCTTCTCGCCGTGGCGAGCGATGTAGCGGACCACCTGTCCACCGCCGGTGGAATGGCCCACGTGCATCGCGCCGTGGGTACCCAGGTGCTCGACCACCGCCGCAACATCGTCCGCGTAGTGATCCATATCGTGGCCGTCCCACACCTGGCTGGAGCGACCATGCCCGCGGCGGTCGTGGGCAACCACGCGATATCCCTTGTTGACGAAGAACAGCATCTGCGCGTCCCAGTCGTCGGCGCTGAGGGGCCAGCCATGATGAAAATGAATGACCTTGGCGTCGCGCGGGCCCCAATCCTTGTAGAAGATTTCGACGCCGTCTTTCGTAGTAACCGTAGCCATTTCCGGGTTCCTCGCAGTTGGGGTTGGGGGCGTCCTGCCTACCGGCAACCTTGCATCGGTGCAGGAGGAAGGACGCTGTCAGTGTGTGTTGCAGAAGTGGCCCCAGGGCGGCATTTCCTTCTATCCTGAGGCGGCCATCACTCCGTCCGAATCCATTCTAGGAAGCGCTGCATCAATTGAAATTGGCGGAGGTGACATTCATGGGTATCGAAACTGACAAGCGGGTCGAAGTGGCCCTGCTGATCTATCCGGATTGCCAGATGGCGGCGATCCATGGCCTGACGGATCTGTTCCGGATTGCAAATGAGTGGGCGGCGTATCCCCACGAAGATGACCGGCGGTGTTCCCTGCGGGTAACGCATTGGCAGCTGGACCCGGTGTCGGCGCAAATGGAATGTTGCTGGGACAGCGATCCAGGCGAGGTGAACGCCCCCGCGTTCGTGATCTCGCCGCCCAGCGTCGCGATGCCCGAGCGGATGTCGGCGATGCCGCGTGAGGCGCAGTGGCTCAAGGAACTCCATGCCGGTGGCGCAATCATGTGCTCGGTCTGCGCAGGGGCGTTCGTGCTCGCCCAGACCGGCCTGCTTGCGCGACGGCGGGTTACCACCCACTGGGCCTTTGCAGGGCTGCTCGCCAGCGCGTATCCGGATGTCCAGGTGACGACCGAGAATGTCGTCATCGATGACGGTGACGTCATTACCTCCGGGGCGATTCTCGCGTGGAATGATCTCGGCCTGCTGATCGTCGATCGCGTCATGGGCCCCAGTGTCATGCTGGCCACGGCCCGCTTCATGCTCAGTGACGGCATCCGGCAGGACCAGCGTCCCTTGCAGGGATTCCTGCCCCGGCTCGATCACGATGATGCCGCCATCCTGGCGACCCAGCATCTGATCCTTGCAGAACCTGGGCTGCGCCACACCGTGGCCGGGCTTGCCCAACGTGCCCATTTGACCGAACGAACATTCATCCGGCGCTTCCAGAGGGCCACGGAACGCAATCCCGCCGACTACATCCGTCAGGCCAGGATGGCCAAGGCCAAGGATGCGCTGCAGCTCGGCGATCTTCCCATCGCACAGGTGGCCTCGCGCCTGGGTTATGACGACGCGGCTTCATTCCGCAAGGCATTCCAGAGCATTGTCGGCATGTCGCCGTCCGCGTATCGCGATCACTTCCGGATCAGGCGGGGCGGGCAACGCTGAGCCACGCCAGTGTTGATGCAATGTGTCCCTTGTCAGTTCCCGGCACTTTCAGGAGGTGGCGCTTGGCATTTCAACTGCCACTACACGTTTCGCACTTGGAAAGTGTCTGGAAAAAGATATTGCGAGCTGGATTGATGAAGCCAAGCGTGCGAACAAGGCTGCTCGCGACGAGATGGAGGCATTTTCAGAGTTCTTTCGGGAACATGGGCCGGAGGGTTTGCTGATACCGCGAATCTGGATGAAGGCATCTCACACGTACGACGAGAAAATCGGGCAGGCGCGCGAGACCATCCTGTTGTGGAATGAACAGGCTGGCGCGTTTTCGGAAGAACTCCTACAGGAGGATCTCAGGATTCCCATAGTGGATCTTCCAAAGCACCTGATTGAGTTGCGCAACAAACTGCTCGATGACGTTGCGTCTGCAACGCACTGGTCAACACACATGAATCAGCTGCTGAAGGACCTGGCACGATAATGGCGGCTCGCCACCCGCGCGCTCATTGCTCTTGACAGATCACCCTGCCGGAGTGGACCTTTCCCGCCATGACTATCGATATCGAATCGCTCAGCCTGCGGGAGCTGGGTGCCTTGGTGGTTGCCGCTGAACAGCGCAGGCAGCTCATTTCCAGCCGTCGTCCGGCCAGTGCGGTGCGCCGCATGCTGAAGGCGGCGGCCGCCGAAGCGGGCTATACGCTCGAAGAACTCTTTGGCGATGCGTCCGTCGAAGAACCCGCAACGCCGCGGAAATCCAGCCGCCGCAAAGCGGGCAAGGTTGCTGCCAAATACCGCGACCCGGAATACAAGCGCCTGACCTGGTCCGGCCGCGGGCGCATGCCGCGCTGGCTGGCCGCCAAGGTCCAGAAGGGCCACAAGGTGACGGATTTCCTGATTCCCGGCCTGGCCCGTCCCACCGCCCGCAAGGGAAGCCCGATCGGCCAGCGCACCGTGTTCAAGAAGGACTGAGGCTCGCAAGGCGACGCCTGCCGCGCCCGTGTCCGCTTCACGCTACCCTGCACATGGGTCCGCACTGGAGGGAGGCACGCAATGGCACATAACGGCAGCACGGCGATGGCGCCGAGGGTCCTGTACGTCGCGGGGGCGGCAGCGGTGCTGATCAGCCTGTTGGCCTGGTCGGTGGAATGGAGTGGGCTGGCCTATGTCTGCCCTTACTGCCGCGTGCAGCGCACCGTCATCGGCGTGCTGGGTCTACTGATGATGTTTGCACGGCCGGGTGGCATCGTCGTGCCGTGGCTTTCGAACGCAATGGGTGGTTTCGCGTTCGTGGTCGCGGCGATGCAGCACTTCAACGGCTGGAAGCGTATCTCCGCCGGTGAATTCAGCTTCAATGCCCAGTGGTACATCGACCCATGGCTGCTGTCCGGCTGCGCGATGCTGATCCTGGTGGCACAGCTGATGCTGGTGCAGGCCGCCTGCCGGCGCCCGGTGCACGCCGCTCTGGAGGCCGCATGATGCGCCCTGCCTGCACGCTGGTCCTGCTCATTGCATTCCACAGCATTCCGGCGCGTGCGGCCGAAGATGCCGGAGCGCCCAAGCGGCCTTCGGTGGAAACCCTGCAGCGCCTGATCGTGGACAAGGCTCCGCAGACGCGGATCGCGACGCCCGACAGCGAGCGCATCACCGCGCGTCGCATCGATATCGTCGATGACCAGGGCGTGATCCGCATGACGTTGTCCGGAAAGACGCCGGCGCCGATCATCGATGGCATCCAGTACAAACGCGCCTTCAACGTGGCCGGCATGGTGCTGTACGACGACAAGGGCAGCGAGCGCGGTGGTTTCGGCACCGCTGATGTCGACGGCGGCATGGCGGTGCTGGCGCTGGATCATCCGGCGATGGATGCGATCGGATGGCGGGTGTCTCCCGATGGCCAGGTGAGCTTCTCGATCAACCAGGCACCGAAGCTGATACGCGAACCCACGCTCGGGAATGCGCTGATTCCTGGTGTGCAGGCACCGACCCGCATCGGCCTGGTGGTCGGCGCCGATGGAACGCCGGCCATTGCATTGAACGACAAGGTGGATCGGCCGCGGCTGCGGCTGACCGTCACGCCGGAAGGCTACGGGGCGATCGAGTTCCTCGATGCGCAGGGCAAGGTGGTCCACACGCTGGCGCCGGAGGCGGAGCTCCGTCGCTAGCGTGGCGAGCCTGCTGGCCGGTACCTATGCGCGGCGTCCCCGGCCGTCGATGCTGTAGCGCCCGGCTCCGGTGCAGGCCAGCAACAGGAACCCACCGGCCAGGCCCAGATTCTTCAGGAACATGATCTGCTGGGTCTGGTCGCCGAAGTTGTGGTGGAAGATGAAGGCGGTGACCAGGCTGAAGCCCACCAGGACGATCGATACCAGCCGGGTCTGGAAGCCGAGCAGGATGCACAGGCCGCTGCCGATCTCGAAGGCGATGGTCGGCCACAGCAGGATGCCGGGCACTCCCATTGCTTCCATGTAGTCCTGGGTACCACTGAGGTCGCCGAGCTTGCCCAGGCCGGAGACCAGGAACAGTGCCATCAACAGGATGCGCGCAAGCAGGAAAGCAAGCGAGTGCGAGGAAGTGCTCACAGTGAAGTCCTTGAGGGTGTCCGACCCACGCGATCGGAGCCCACAGGCAGTGAAGCCCGTGTATACACGACACGGCTGCCTTCCGGTTTCCGCGCGGCCGGGGACCTTCGAGTGCCGAAGGCGGCTGCCTCAGTCATCCGTCGGTGATGGCGCGTCTGCGCTTTGCCGGAACACCTGCAGCTGCGCGGCAAACGCACGCTGGTAGGCGGGGCGTTGCGTTGCACGGCCCACATAGGCGACCACCTGCGGGTACTCGTCGAGGAGGCCGCTGCTCTTCAGGCGCAGCAGCACCGAGACCATCATCAGGTCGCCCACGCTGAAGTCGCCATCCAGCCACGCCGCCGTGCCCAACCAGGCCGACAGCTGTGACAGCCGCGTACGCACGCGCTCTTCAAGCATCGGAAGACGCTGTGCATACCAGGGTTGTTCGCGCTCCAGCACCCAGACCATCGAGCGCTCGACGATGGGCGGTTCCACCGTATTCAACGCAGCGAACACCCACATGATCGCGCGCATGCGCGCATCCGGATCAGCGGGGAGCAGGCCGGCATGCTGTTCGGCCAGGTGCAGGACGATTGCGCCGGATTCGAACAGGACCTGGTCGCCGTCCTGCCAGGTGGGGATCTGCCCGAAGGGGTTGCGTGCCATGTGGACGGGCTGCTTCAGCTCGGCGAAGCTGAGCAGCTGCACCTCATAGGGCACGGCCAGTTCCTCCAGCGCCCAGCGTACGCGCATGTCACGGGCCAGGCCCTGGCCACGGTCGGGAGAGGTGGCAAAGGCGGTGAGGATCGGGCACATCGGGGCACTCCTGCAGGCTGAAAGACCCGCCTTTCCTGTTCCGACGAACGACGGGGCGGGACATCGACAACCTTCCCGGGGCGCCGGGCGATACACTGCCCGCCACCCATCAACCCTGTGCCTCCTCATGTGGCAGCGCCGCACCTCCCTGGCCGAACTGCAGCGGCAACGCGATGTGCTGCAGGCTGAGATGGATGCGGACGCCCTGCGACGGGTCTCACGGCTTCCGCCGGATGATCTCGTGGCAGCGCTGATGCCGCAGGCGCGCCGGCTCCAGGAGCTCAATCAGCTGATCCTGCGGGCTACACCGCCGCGTGAACTGATGAAGCGCCTGAAGGCGCTTGAGCGACAGCTGCTCGAACCCGGTGCACAGAGCGCAGGCGTGCGGAAGGAGCTGGAAGACGAACTGCGCGATCTGCACCTGTACTTCAGCAATCCGCGCCGTCGCCCCTTGACGGCGAAGGTCCTGCTGATCCTGTTGGCCAGCGTTCTGGCCGCCTTGTTCCTGCCGAGGCTGCTTGTGGACCTGCTGGTCGCTCTCTAGGCCGCGCTCACCCCGCCCGATGCAGCTTCCTGTACTGATCCGGCGTGCACTGCGCGTGCCGCTTGAACATCTCGGCGAAGGCGCTGACGCCGGAATAGCCCAGCTCTTCGGCGATCCGGCTGATCGGCCGGCGTGTACACAGCGCCTCGGTGGCGCGCACGAACTTCACCCGCCCACGCCAGTCGCCCAGCGACATGCCCAGTTCGCTGCGTGCCAGGCGCTCCAGCTTGCGCACGCTCATGTGGTGCCGCCGCGCGATCTCGGCAACCGATTCGGCCGCCGACAGGTGTTTCTCCATGTACGCCATCACCTGCTTCAAGGCATCGCTGCTGGCGATCGGCAGGAAACTGGGCAGCACAGCGGCATTGACGATCTGGTCGATCACCACGGCGGCCATGCGCCGCTGGACCGGTGTCTGCGGATCGGTCACGCCCTGTCGTGCCAGTTCATGCAGCAGTTCGCGCAGCAGCGGGCTGACTTCCAGCGCACTGCAACGCGTGGGCAGCCGGCGTGAAAGCGCCGCCGACAGATAGGCCGAGCGGTAGGCCAGCTGCGAGCGGTTGCGTGAATAGTGCGCCATTCCTGGTGGAATCCAGATCGCGTAGTGCGGCGGCGACACCATCCACTCGCCGTCGATCTTCATCTCCATCACCCCCTGCGCGACGAAGTTGAACTGACCCCACGGATGGCTGTGCGTGCCCCAGTCCGTGGGCTCCATCGCGCCCTGCCGGAAGTAGATCGGGCCGGGCAGCTGGCGGAAGGTAGGGATCGGCTCCATCGATTGCCGCAAGCCGGGGTCGGGGTGGCGCATTTTCGGGATGTCCTCGATATACGCCAAGCGTACGCTGGCCATTCCCCCACGTATACCTGCACGCGTGAACTATCTCTTCCCGATCCTCGCCTGCCTTCTGTGGGGCGCGAACACCATCGTGACCAAGCTTGCTTCGGGCTCGGTCGGTCCCATCGATATCGGCTTCTTCCGTTGGCTGGTCGCGGCGGTGGTCCTGCTGCCATTCGCGCTGCCGCGGCTGCGCGGCAATCTGCCGACCGTGCGCGCCAACCTCGGGCGCTTCCTGGTGCTGGGCTGCCTGGGTGGGGTGATGTACCAGTGCCTGGCCTACTATGCGGCGCACTTCACCTCGGCCACCAACATGGGGGTGATCCAGGCGCTGATTCCGTTGATCGCGCTGGCGCTGTCACGCGTGTTCATGGGCCATCCGGTGCGTGGTGCTTCCATTCTTGGCGCGGTGATCTCCACCGCCGGCGTGGTGGCGGTGGTATCTCAGGGCGACCTGGCACGGTTGGCGGCGCAGGGCCTGAACCGCGGAGACGCGATCATGCTGATCGGCGCATTGGCCTTCGCCGCCTACAACGTGCTGATGCAGCGCTGGAAGATTCCTCTGTCGGTGCTGGAGTCGCTGTTCCTGCAGGCCACGGCGGCCTCGCTGATCCTGCTGCCACTGCAGTTGCTGGTTGGTACCGGGGTGAGCAATCTGACCGCCGTCGGTTGTATCGGCTTCGCGGCGGTCTGTGCCTCGATCCTGGCGCCGCTGACCTGGATGACCGGACTTTCACGCCTGGGCGCTGCGCGCGTCTCTGGCTTCTTCAACCTGGTGCCGATCGTGACCGCCGCGCTGGCCGTGCTGCTGCTGGGCGAATCGCTCAGTGGCTGGGTACTGGGCGGTGGCCTGCTGGCGGTGTCCGGCGTGGTGTTCGCCGAGTACAGCGCCAGGCGCGCCGCTGCGGTGCCGGGCGAGCAGCCCGCATAGGGTTTCGGTCATGCGGGGTATGTGTCCCCGCTCAGCGCCTGTTCCACCCGCTGTTCCAGCGCGTCTGCATCATGGCCGCGTTTGCCCTGCAGGCTGAGATACAGCGAAAGCGGGTCAACCACATCGCCGATGCTGGTGAATGCCGGCGGATAGGCCCAGATCTGCAGCCGTGCGCTCTGGGCGCAGTCCGGGCCGGGCATGGGAAGTGTACCCAGCAACCGCCACGCATCGATGTGCAGCGCGCGGGTGCCGCCGATCGCGGGCGGTGACGTGTCAGCAAGCGCATCGAGGCCCGCCGTCGGCGCCGGGTGCCCGGCATCGCGGAGCGCCTCGGCGGTCGGGCCCCAGCAGACATCCACTTCCTTCAGGATGGGGGAACGCAGGAACGGCTGCGCCCTGGCCCAGACCTCGTCGCGGTTGCCGGCCAGCTTCAGGAAGCGCTCGCGGCCACCGGTGGAGCGTTCAACCAGGCCGCGACCAACCAGTTCGGCAGACAGGCGCGACGCCGTCATCGAGGTGTAGCCGGCGGCAGCACTGATCTCGCGCGGCGACCACCAGCGCGACTCGCCGCTCAGAAGCACGTGGATCAGCACGGCCTGCGCCGAAGGCAGCAGCGAGATGGCCTTCTTCTCATGATCAGGGTCGTCGCGGAACTCAATGGCCAGGCTGGGCGCGAACAACTGGGTGTGCGGGACCACGAAGTCGATGTGGTTCTCGACCAGGAAGCGACGCTGGGTCGGCGTGAGATAGGGCGAGACGTACAGCACCAGTGCATTCGCAGCAGAGCGCAGGCAGCGTACATCCTGGATCACACGGGTGCTGGATTCGCCGGGCTCGCGGGCCACGGCGAGCATGGCGGGGGTTTCCCCGTACAGCATCAGTCCGGCGAGGTGGTAGCGCGATGCCGTTGCGTGGGGAATGGCATGCAATGAAGCAAGTGGATGCACCGCCGAGGCGAGCCCGGGGAGAATCCTGCGCAGGTACCGCTGCGCGTCAGCGACCAGGTCGGTCAGGCCGGTGCGAACTGCCGTCGTCATCTCGTACTTCCCTTGCGGCGTCACGTCCGGAGGGTCGGAACCCGGCCACATCGCCACATTCAGTGGTGAACCTGGAGACGGGTGTGCAGTGTCGGGGCGCGTGGCGATCCATGCGGTCCTGCTCCTTAGCCGTCATGACATCAAGTGTTGCCGGGAACCTTGGAGATTCCGTCGAAAAACGATGGAGATTGGGTGGAGGTGGTGTGCATCGTGGCCGGCGGACTCCCCTCCCGCCGGCCACGAGCACGGACATGCCCGTCAGAAGCGCTGCGAGTACTTCACGTACACGGTGCGGCCGATATCGAAGCCGCCGTAGTAGGGGAAGGAGCTGGACGGCTTGGAGAACATGATCGGGCCCTGGTGGTTGAACACGTTGTTCGAACCCAGCGCCACGGTACCGTCCCACGGCAGCCTGTAGCTGACCTGGATGTCATGGAAGGCATTGGAGCCCACCTTGCGCAGAGCATCCGGTTCTCCGTAGGCGTAGCGATCGGGCAGCGAGCACGGACGGTTCGGCACGCAGCTTTCGGCCATGCCGGAGTAGTAGCGCACCGTGTACTGCGTGCTGAAGTTGCCAAGCTGCCAGTTCACACCCAGGTTCGAGCGCAGGCGGAAGATGCCCGGCCGACCGATCCGGCCCATCATGATGGTGTCGCCGGCCGAGTTCTGGTTCTCCTCGTCGTACTTGGAGACATAGCTGTTCTGCAGGTCGATGGTGAAGCGGCCGAACGAGAACTCGGGCAGGCGGTAGTGGATGCCCAGATCCCAGCCTTCGGTTTCCATCGAGCCCAGGTTGGCCAGGCCGTAGAACATGCTGGTGATGTGGCCATCGCCAGCGCGCCTGATGCTGCCACAGCGCGAGGAATTGCCCAGCACGTAGCAGTCACGCAGGATGCGGTCGACGCTGTCCTCGATGATCATGTTGGTGATCTTGTAGCTGTACCAGTCGAGGTTGATGTCCAGGCCATCGACCCAGCGCGGGCTCCAGACCACGCCCACGGTCTTGCTCTTGGACTCCTCCGGTCGCAGCTTCGCGTTGGAGCCGGTGGTGAATTCGTCGGGCGTGGCACACGGATAGCTGGCACAGGGCTTCAGGCTCTGGTTCAGCTGCTGGTAGCCCAGCGGGACGCCGGCAGCGTTGCAGGCAGCGTTGCCGTTGACGCTGTTGGTGGCGCCGGTGCCGCAGGGATCGACATAGGTTTCGAAGCTGGTCCCCATTCCACCATACAGGTCGGAGATGCTCGGGGCGCGGAAGCCTTCGGCGAAAGTGCCGCGGATCATCAATTCCTCGATCGGGCGCCAGGCGAAGCTGGCCTTGGAATTGGTGGTGTTGCCGAAATTGCTGTAGTCGGAATAGCGCGTGGCCAGGTTCACGGTCAGTTCCTTGGCGAACGGCAGGTCACGCAGCACCGGCACGTTCACTTCGGCGAAGAACTCATTGAGGCTGTACTCACCCGAGGTGGTGGACGCGCCCAGCGCCGTGCTCTGGCGCGACTGGGCAAAGGCGTCGGGCACGAAGCGGCCTTCTTCCTTGCGGTATTGGTAACCCAGAGCGACGGACAGGTCACCGGCAGGCAGTTCGATCACTGGCCCGGAGATATTGGCGAAATAGCTGCGGGTCTTGGTGATGCCGGTATCGTTGAACGTCGGGAACAAGAAGCGCTGCAGTTCGGGATCGGAGAGAGAGCCAGCCCCCGCGACACCGTATGGCAGCAAAGGATTCCAGGCCAGGCAGCCCGTGACCGGCGATGCCGCCGTGCCACACCGGGCCACACCGTTGGCATCGAGGTAGGAGGGCCCCAATGCCTGCCGGGAAGCGATCAGGCTCATGTCGCCACGGCCTGTTTTTGTGACTTCATTGCGGTTGAACAGCGCACCGACTTCCCAGTCGTACGTCTTGGCGCCCAGTTCGAAGTAGCCGGACAGGCTTGGTGCAATGCGCAGCGACTTCAGCTTGCTTTCGGTCGTGCGCGGCACTTCCCACAGGCGGCGATTGAACGCGATGCTGTGGTCGAGCGGGTTGAAAACGCTGCTTGCGTCCAGGGGCGTGCCGAACTTGGTCGACTGGTACGGGTAGCCCGCGATCTGCTGGTCGGTGGTGCGCTCGTTGTAGCCGATGTCGGCGGCGAACTTGATCTGGTCGGTCAGCGCGTAGTCCGTGCTGAGGAACAGCGAGCGACGCTCGATGCCGGTCTGCAGGTGCATCTGGTCGCTGCCGTTGGCGAACTCGGCCGGCGTGATCGGGTGGTAGTCGTTCGGATTCTTCGGGTCGCCGCCACGGTTGAGCGTCTTGAACACCGCGTCACCGGTGTTGCACTTGTAGAGCGCCGGGTCGCACCACGAACCGTTCTGGCTGATGTTGCTCCAGTCCGCGCCCGGGTAATTGGGGCCGGCGCCGCCGTACCGGGAGAACTCGCGGTCGCGGGCAAATACCGGATCCGACTTCTGGTATTCCAGTGCGAGGGTGTATCCGCCACGTTCTCCACGGGCGCCGGTCACCAGCGAGAACGTGCTGTCCTTGCCATCGCCCTGGCTGAACTGCCCGTGCTGCATGGACACTTCCAGCCCTTCGTAGTTCTTGCGGGTGATGATGTTGACCACGCCAGCGATCGCATCCGAACCGTACAGCGAGGAGGCGCCGTCCTTCAGGACATCGATGCGTTCCACCGCGCTCATCGGAATCTGGCTGAGATCCTGCAGGCCGCTGGTGGTCGCACCGAGGCGCTTGCCATTGACCAGCACCAGCGTGCGCGTGGCGCCCAGATTACGGATGTCGACGTAGTAACCGCCGACATTTTCACCGGACGACAATGCGCGTGCGCGGGAGATCGCCGGCGCGCCCGTAGACGTCAGGTTCTGCAGCAGGTCGGCGATCGTGGTGAAGCCCTGCTGCTCGATCATCGTGCGGGTGATGGCGATGATCGGCTGCTGCGTTTCGATATCCACGCTGCGGATGGCGGAGCCGGTAACCTGGATGCGATCGAGGTTCTTCGGCGTCTTGTCGCCGTCGTCCTGCGCATGCGCGGCCGGTGACCAGGCGGCGGCCAGGGCCGTGCCCACTGCCAGGGAAAGCAGGGTGTACTTGTAATGCATTTGGCTCTCTCCAAATCCAGTTGAATGGGTTTCCGCATAGCTGCGTGGAAACCGATCTGAAACTCCGCCGTGCGGAATCGGAAGGAACCTAACATTCCGTTTACAACTCGATTACGTTATGGACGCGTTATCGTCGCGCGCCGGCTACAGCGTTCATGCACAAGCCATGCACGAAACCGCGACGCGCACCGGGGGTGCTCTGCTTCAGTCTGGCTGCGGGCCGATGACAGACTCCAGGAGACATCCGATGAATACCCCCGGTAAACCAAAACCCACGTGGAAGCAGTGGCATGTGCTGTTGCTGGTGCTTGCCATCGCACTGCTGGTGATGCTGATCATCGTCATCGCGCCCTGGTGAATCGTGGGCGTTCTGCTCAGGTGCCGTGAACGTGGAAATGCGATGGGATGAAGGAGTCAGGACGCGTTGAGGGTGGTGATGCACGCATCAATTCGTACTCACCCAGCCGGCACATTCAAACCTCCACAGTAGTCCCGAAGGCAACGCACTCGCGCTGTCATTCTCCATAGACCATCGAGCACACAGGAGCGATTCCATGAGCACCCAGTCCACCATCGAACATCGCCTCAACGACCTGATCGAGATTGCCCGGGACGGAAAGTCGTTCTACGAAGAAGCTGCGACCAAGGTGAAGGATGCCGAACTGTCGGCCCTGTTCACCCGCATTGCCGGCGTCAAGGGCCGCATCGTCGCCGCGTTGAGCAGTTCGGTCGCCGCCAGCGGCGGCAAGCCCGCCGAGCATGGCACCATGGTCGGGTCGATGCAGCAGTTCTACGGCAAGGTGCGCGCTGCATTCGGCGACACCAACTATGGTTACGTGGCCGAGCTGGAAGAGTCCGAAGACCGGCTGCTTGGCGCGTTCAAGGACGTGCTGAAGGACAACGAACTGCCGCCGGCCGTGCGCCAGGAAGTCACCCAGCTGCTGCCTGAAGTGCAGGAATGCCACAACGTGATGCGTGCGCGCAAGCACGCCATGAAGGCGGCCTGACGATCATCGGCGGCCTTCTCCCCGGGGCCGCCACGGCCGGGGCAGCGTGGCTGCCCCGGCCAACTTCGGCGTGGCGTGCAGGACTCAGCGGGGCGCATCGGGCGCGATGTCCTGCAGGTGCAGCACCCGCCCCATCAGCTCGCTGAAGATGGGGGCGGCGACTGCTCCGCCACCGTAGCCTCCGCGGCGTGCATCGGGATCGTCCACCACCACGGCGACCGCATAGCGTGGATGTTGCGCCGGTACGACCCCGGCAAACAGGGACATGTAGTGGCGCGCATACCCGCCGGCAGCCGCCTTGCGCGCGGTCCCGGTTTTTCCGGCGATGGCATAGCCGTTGATGCGGGCCCGCGTCGCGGTGCCACCCGGCTCGCTGGTGGTGGCAATCATGTCCAGCACCTGGTCGGCCACGTCTGCGGGCATGGCACGGCTCACCACTGTTGCGCGGCCATGCTCGAAGGTCGGTTGTACGCGCAGGCCATGGTTGGCCAGCGTCGCGTAGGCATTGGCCAGCTGCAGCGTGGTCATCGATAGCCCGTATCCATAGGCTAGGGTCTGCTTGCCGGTGCCACTCCATGCAGCAGGCGCGGCCAGTACGCCGTTGCGCTCGCCGGGAAATCCGCTCCCCGAGACATGCCCGGCGCCCAGCGCGGCAAACATGGCGTGTAGCTGTTCCCGGCTCAGGCGGTGCGAAATCAACGAGATGCCCACGTTGGAGCTTTTCTTCAGGACCCCGGTGGTATCCAGTACGCCCAGATCCCGATAGTCACGGGTGGTGAAGCGCCCATTGCGGATCCAGCCGGGGTGGGTGTCGAACGTGCTGGCAGACGTGATCACGCCGGCCTCGAGCGCGGCGGCGACGGTGAAGGGTTTCACCGTGCTGCCGGGCTCGAACACATCGGTCACCGCACGGTTGCGGCGTGCATCCGCGGCACCGGTGCCGGGCGAATTGCTGTTGTAGGTGGGCCAGTTGACCATCGCCAGGATCTGGCCGGTGCCGACTTCCAGCACCACGATGCTGGCGGCAACCGCGCCGTGGCGTTGTACTGCCGGTCCGAGTCCAGCATGGAGGATGTGCTGCATGCGGCTGTCCAGCGACAGCACGATGTCCTCGCCGGGACGCGCCGGACGGCCGCGGTCGCGCAGCTCGACCGGGCGACCCTTGCGATCGATGATGACGTCACGGTAGCCGGCCTGTCCGCTCAGGCGCGCATCGAACAGATGCTCAAGGCCTTCAAGGCCATGGCCCTCGATATCAGTGATGCCGACGGTCTGCGCGAACAGTTCCGACTGTGGGTAGAAGCGTTTGAACTCCTGCTGCAGGTGGACCCCGATCGGCGCCCTGGCCTGCAGTGCTTCAAGGCGGGCGGGATCGCCGCGACGGAAGCCAGGCAGGTAGACGAAGCGTCGCTGCCGGTTGCGCGCCAGCACTCTGGTCAATGCAATCGCGTCAGTATCCAGAACCGTGGCCAGCTGCTCGACTGAACCTGATGCGTCGAAGAAGGCGCGCGGGTCGATCCACAGCGATGCCACGGGAGCCGATCCGGCAATGACGATGCCGTGGCGGTCGTACAGCGTGCCGCGATGCGCGCGCAGTGGATGGTGGCGGAGCATCCGTGCTTCGGCCTGGTGCCGGTAGAAGTGATGATGAACGATCTGGACGTCGGCGGCCCGCGCCAGCAGCAGGCCCGCCAGTATGGCCAGTGCGGCGCAGGTCAGGCGTTAGCGGCGGCGGAAGTCATGGGCACGCGTGCGGCGTGGCGCCATGGTGGGTGTGCGCATGCGATGGAGCATCGAGACAATGGTTACAGCGGTTGCCCGGCGATGTAGGCCAGCAGCGCGGAAGCACGGTCGATGACATTTGCGTGGCTGCGGCCATCGGCAACAGCCATGCAGGCGATTTCCGCATCGCGCAGCGTGGCCAGCCGGTCCTGCAGGGCCGGATAGGGTTCGGCCGTGCGATAGGTCGCGGTGTAGCCTGCATCCAGCAGCGGCTGTACCTGCACGGGGTGGCTGTGATGCTGGTTGCGCAGGGTGTGGTCGATCCGTGCGACATCGCAGGAGGCGATGGCATTGAACGCGTACTCCCAGGCCACGGCATTCGCCATGCCCTGGTCGATCTGGCTGAGCAGCGCTGCACGTGGCGGCTCGACGGGGAGATTGGGCGATGCCGCCTCTGTGGTGGCTGCCAGCATGGCGAACAGCAACAGGATCAGGGGTAGGTTCAGTCGCATGCGCGCGATTCCGGGTGTTGCGGGAGGGACGGTGCTTCCGCCGCAGACCGGCTGCGGCCCAGCAGCAACACCGCAAGGCTGGCCAGCAGTGCGGCAATGGCCGACGTCCACAGTGCACTGGCAAATCCGTAGCTGTAGATCGCCTGTGCGAAGGCCACGGTGCGCGCATCGGCGAAGGTGCCGGTAGCGATCGCATCGGCCATCGGCAGTACATCGCGCGCGGGAACCACAGCCGACAGTGCGTTGCGGATGCCCAGGCTCAAGGCACTGGACAGCACGGTGAATCCGAGCAGGATGCCGACAAAGCGCGTGGTCGCGCTGATGCCGGAGGCCATGCCGGCCCGCTCGCGCGGTGCCGCGCCGATGATGGCTTTGGAGGTCTCGCCATTGAGGATGCCGCCGCCGGCACCGATCACCACCATTGCGACGAATGCCAGCCACGGCAGATGCTGCCACGCGGCCAGTCCGGCCACGGCATTGCCCGCGGCAGTGATCGACAGCCCGATCGCCAGCATCGCCGGACTGTTCAGATGGCGACCGAGCCGCCGGCCCACGCTGGGAAACAGCAGCATCGCCGCAGCGAACGGGAGCATGCCGGCACCCGCAGCCAGTACGCCCAGGCCGATGCCGTTCTGCAGGTACTGCGGCAGCATCGACGCCATCACCTGTGCGCTGACCGAATAGCCGACCATGGCAATGAGTGCGCCGACGAAGCGCGGACTGGCCAGCAGCCCGAGATCGACCATGGGATGTGACCGTGCCCGTTCAACGGTGACGAAGGCGGCGGCCATGATGATGGCCAGGCCGAGCCCGCTCAGCGCCGGCGCCGATGACCATCCTTTTGCCAGTCCTTCCACCAGGAAGAACACGATGCCGAAGATGGCAACGCTGAAGGTGATGATGCCGGGCGGATCGAGCGGGCGGACCACGCTGTCGGACGACTCGGGTATCCAGCGCAGCGTGCCGTAGCCGAGCAGGCCCAGGAACGGCAGGATCGCGACGAACACCGCGCGCCAGCCCCAGAGCGCGGACAGCAGGCCGCCGATCAGTGGCGAGAGCACCATCATCACGCCCATGGCTGTGCCCCAGAACGCCCATGCAGTGTCTTTGGCGGCCCCCTGGTGGTAGGTGTGGCCGATGATCGACAGCGAGGGCGCCAGCAGGAAAGCAGCACCGATGCCCTGCAGTGCCCGCGCCAGGTAGAGCAGGGTGGCACCGGGCGCCAGTGCACAGAGCAGAGAGGTGATGGCGAACAGGCTGATGCCGATCAGCAGCACCCGGCGGCGGCCGTAGCGGTCGGCGACAGCACCGGCGGGCAGCAGCAGTGAGGTGAAGGACAGGATGTAGGCACTGATCACCCACTCGATATCGGCGAATCCGGCGTGCAGGTCGCGCGCGATGCTGGGCAGTGCGACCGCTACGGCATTGGTCTCCAGCACGGTCATCGTGCAGCCCAGCGAGGCCACCAGCAGGATCGCGTCAGGCAGCGTGTGCCGTGCAGGCGAAGAGGGAGGGGAGGGCGGCACCGGTCACTCGCAGGAAGGGAGGACGGCCATTCCAGCAACGATCGGTGTTTGTTTCATTCTCGGTGTTTTCTGGTTACGTTAGCTTGAACCTAACGAAATGCCGCCCATGGAACGCCGTCACCTGGAGTACTTCGTCACCCTGGCCGAGGAACTGCACTTCGGTCGTGCCGCCCTGCGGCTTGGGATCGCCACTCCCACGCTGAGCGTGCAGATCCAGGACATCGAGCGTCGCCTCGGCACGCGCCTGTTCGACCGCGGCCGGCGCGAAGTGCTGCTGACCTCCGCAGGCGAGGTGTTCCTGGCGGAAGCCCGCGATGTGCTGCGCCGGTTCGAACAGGCCGAAACCCTGGGCCGGCGCGCCGGGCGGGGTGAGATCGGCAAGATCGAGATCGGCTACGTCGGCTCCGCGCTGTATGCCGGTGCGTTGCAGGATCAGCTCAGCCGGTTCCGCAGCCGCTACCCGGGCGTGGACCTGCAGGTGAGCGAATGGCCGATGGGCGAGCTCCCGCAGCTGCTGCAGGAAGGCCGGGTGGATGTGGTGTTCTGCCGGCCTCCGATGGATGTACCCGACAGTTTCGGCGAACACACCCTGGTCGAAGACCAGTTCTGCGTGGCCCTGCCGGAAACCCATCCGCTGGCGCAGGCCCGCGCGCCGGTACAGCCGGCGTCATTGGCCCGGGAAAGCTTCGTCATGCCGGAGCAGCCGGTGGGCGCAATGGAAGTCGGGCGCCGCGGCGGGTTCATTCCACGTATCCGTTCCCAGCCCGGGCATCTGGCGGCGGTGTTGGCCGAGGTGTCGGTCGGCGTTGGTTCGGTGGCGATCGTGCCATCGGTACTGCAACGCACGCTGGTGCTGCCCGGAATGATCTATCTGCCACTGGCCGGCCCCACCATCGTCTCGACCATCGCTGTGCAGTACCGGCGGGCGGAGACCTCGCCTGTGGTGCGACGGCTGATCGAGCAGGTGAAGGAGACGCCGTGCAGGCGCATCGACATGTTGCCCCTGGCCTGAGTGCCGCGCGGCAGGTGGACGATTGCTACACTTGCGCCACCTGCATACGCATTCGATGGACATCATGAACAACGGGAACGGTCCGCAGACAGTTCGCTGAGCCGCAACAACGATGCAGACGTTGTTGCGGTGTTCATCCCTGCGATGCACGCGAAGTGGATGGATCACCGCCGGATTCACTCTGGGCGGAGACTCCCCATGTTCAATCGACAGGCCCCGCGTTGGGCCCACCCGCTGCCATCGGCCATTGTGCTGATGGCGCCGTTCGACCTCCTGGCCTCGCTGGCCATGGATATCTATCTTCCTGTGGTGCCGGTGATGCCGCGGGCACTGCAGACATCACCGACGCTGGTGCAGCTGACGTTGAGCATCTACCTGCTGGTGCTCGGCCTGGGCCAGTTGCTGTTCGGCCCGTTGTCCGACCGCATCGGGCGGCGGCCGGTCCTGTTGCTGGGGGCGTTGCTGTTCGCGCTTTCATCGTTTGCGCTGGCCATGTCCAGCAGCGGCGCAGCATTCCTGGCCTGGCGAACCGTACAGGCGGTGGGGGCGTCGGCGGCATTGGTGGCGACCTTTGCCACGGTCCGTGACGTGTATGCCGATACACCCGAAGGTGCGTCGCTGTATGGGCTGTTCGCCGCGATGCTGGCCTTCGTGCCGGCGCTGGGACCGATCCTCGGCGCACTGCTGGCAGGCGCGGTTGGCTGGCGCGCGATCTTCGTTCTGCTCGGCGCACTGGGCATGATCGCCGGCATGCGCGCGGTACGGCATTGGCAGGAAACCCGCCCGCGGTGCCATGACGCGTCGCGACCGGCGGTACGACGCATCCTCGGCAGCGGCGCGTTCTGGGTCTACACGCTGGGCTTCAGCGCGGGCATGGGCACGTTCTTCGTGTTCTTCTCGGTCGCGCCCCGGCTGCTGGTCGGGCGCATGCAGTACTCGCCGCTGTCGTTCAGCCTTGCCTTCGCCACGGTGGCGCTGGTGATGATCGTCACGGCGCGGATGGCGCACGTGTGCATTGCCCGCTGGAACGTGCGCGGTACCTTCCTGCGCGGCCTGTGGGTGATGGTGGCCGGGGTGCTGCTGATAGCGTTGGCCGCAGCGTGGCCTCCCTCGTTCATCGCGGTGGTGCTGCCCATGTGGGGCATCGCGGTGGGGCTGGTGATGGTGGTTTCGGTGGCCGCAAGCGGCGCGCTGCGTGATTTCGCCGATGCGTCGGGTACGGCGGTGGCTCTGTACTACGCGGTGCAGAGCCTGATCGTGGCAGGCATCGGCACGCTGGTTACCCTGGTGCTGCCCGGCGATACCGTGTGGCCGCTGGTGGCCTATGGGTTGCTGCTGCCACTTGCCAGCCTGGCAGGTACCGCCGTGCTGCGGCATCGCACATAGCGCTGGATGGCGGGCAAAAAAAGGGGCGGCCGCGAGGCCGCCCCAACCCGTCAAGAGAACACGTGTTTAGAAGCGGACGGACCAGCGTGTAGTGGCGCCATGGTCGCGGCTTTCACTGCCGAACTGACCGCTGTAGCCCAGCTCCAGCTGCTGCCGCGGGGTCAGCCACGCCGCCAGGCCCAGCTCGGCCACGACGGCGTTGTCCGCAATCGGAGCACCCTCGACCGCGAACGTGGTGCCGCTGTTGGCGAAGGCGAGGTTGGCCACCTGGCTGCGGTCGCCGGAGGCACGGCGGTAGCCGACACCGCCACGCAGGTGCAACCAGCTGTCCTGCTGGAACGATGCCTTCAGACCCTTGTCGAAACGGAGACCGGCGGTGGCGATGGTGGTGCCGGTGTCGTCCACCTTGCCGTGCAGTGCCGCCGCGCCGCCGCGCTCGTTGATCTGCTTCAGGTCCACTTCCACGCGGGCGACCTGCAGGTACGGCTCCAGCCCACCTTCCGCATTGCCGAAACGGTAGCCCGCCTCGATGAAGGCCTGGCGTGTATGTGCGTTGTAGCGCGCGCTCAGGCTGTCGCTGAAGCCTGCGAAGGCAACATCACGCGTGCTCTTCACTTCATTGCGGCTCCATGCCACGCCACCGCGCAGGCCGAACCCGCCCCAGGTGTGGCTGGCGTAGGCGCCGAAGTGCGTGTTGTCGATCTTCGACTTGGCACGACGCTCCTGCTGCTTCACGTCGGTGCGGCCGGTACCGGCCAGCACGCCGATCTGCCAGCCACCGAACTCGCGGTCGATGCCGACCAGCAGGCCATTGCTGTTGGCATCAGTGCGCGCGGTGTTGCTGTTGCCATCCAACTTGCTGTTGCCGCCCAGGGCCTGCACCCAGGCACCGGTGGCATCACCCGTATCGGATCCCGGTGCGGCTGCACCGGCACGGCGTGACAGTGCGGCATCGCGCACATGGCGGCTGCCCTCGACCAGGGCCAGCGACGTGGCCGCGTGCAGTTCACCGCTGAGGCCATCAAGCACGCCGCCGACCTGTTGCGGGAACAGTTGGGTCAGCGGCTTGGGCAGGCCCTGGTTGATCGCCAGTCCATCGGCCGCCGTTGCGGCCGCACGCTGGTTCGGCGTGGTGGCGGCACTGGCGAGCGACGCACCACGGGCCACGTCGATGCGGGTGCCATTGGCACCGTAAGCCAGGCTGAACTGCAGGAACGGCGAGAACGCGCTGAAGTCGGTTTTCGCGAACTGACCGCTGACGCCGCCGTCGGCGCGGATGAAATTGAACTGCTCGCCGAGGTAGTAGGTACCCGGCTCCGGCAGTGCGACCAGGGTGCCGCCGAGGGTGGCGGTGCCGGTCACGTGCAACTGGTCACTGCGCCCGCCCGGAGCAAGTTCGGCGGCATAGACGCCGGTTGCACCCTGCACGTAGTTGCCGTTGATGGTCAGCGTGCCGATCGAATTGCCGGGCGCGATGATGCCGTCGACGTGGGTGCTGCCTAGCGTACCGACACCCTTCAGCAGGCCGTTGGCACCGACCGTGGTGGTGCCGCCGGTCTGCGTGCCGTTGAAGGACACCACGCCACCGTTGACGGCCAGGTTGCTGTCCTTCAGCAGGCCGCTGCTGCTGACCGTGCTCACGCCCCCGGTGGTGTTCAGGGCGGTGGAGACGAGACTGCCGTTGAGCAGGAACTGGCCACCCTGGACCTCGACCGCAGACGTGAGCGTGTTGGCGCCATTCAATTCCAGCGTACCGTCCTGCAGTACCGCGCCGTTGAAAGTGTTGTCACCGCTCAGGCGCAGCCAGCCGATGCCGGACTTGGTCAGCTTGCCGGGGCCACCGATGTCGTTGGTCCAGTCGTCCCAGGCGTTGCCTTCCCATACCTTCAGGCCACCGGCCTTCTGGTTCATCACCACGTTGGTATCCACGCGCAGCGAGCCGTAGCCTTCGATGGCCTTGCGCAGGTCGACCATGCCCCAGCCGTAGATCTCGTCGACGCCCGGTGCGCCAAGATCGCGCGCGGTGGTCAGCAGCACGTCGCGGACCTGGGCGTTGTCCAGATAGGGGAAGCGCTCCATCAGCAGGCCGAGCGCGCCGGTGATGTGTGGCGCCGCCATCGACGTGCCCGTCTTGGTGCCATAGACGTACTGGGTGTTCTCGCTGTCGATGATCAGGCGGACATAGGCGGAAGTGTTCTCGACGCGCCCCTGGATATCACCGGACACGATGGTGCTCAGGATGTCGGTGCCGGGTGCCGAGATGCACCAGTTGGCGGCAACGCCGCAGATGCTGGAACTGCCATCGATCACGTAGTCGGTTTCGCCCGCAGCAGCGTTGGGCCGGCGGACGTTGGCCACGGCCAGCCAGTACGGTTCCAGTTCCGGCTTCCAGCGCGGCATGGCGGCCGTGATTCCGGCGACGGCGCCGCTGCCGTTACCAGCCGACCACACCTGGATGAGGGTGGAGCCGGGAGCATCGCCATCGCTGGCGTAGATGCTGCCATACACGCCGTAGCCGTCACCGATCGCTGCATACTGCGCATCCAGCGCGGCAGCAGTCATGTTGCGGGTAGAGATACCCCAGCTGTGGTTGATGGCGCGCACGCCCTGCGCCTGGATCTGCGCATACATGTCCAAGGTAGCGGCGTCATCGGGATCGGTGCGATATAGCGCGCGCGGACGATAGAAGTTGTCCGGATCCAGGCGCCACTCATAGTAGGTATCACCAAACACACGGGCTGCGGTCAGGTTCGAACCGAATGCTACGCCATGCATGCCTTTGCCATCGCGGTTGGCACCGATGGTACCCAGCACGTGGGTGCCGTGGTCGGCGTAGCTGAAGCCATAGGGCTGGCCTGCCGCGATCAGGCGTGAGGCCAGTGCGGCGGGAACGCCGGGGCCAAGGCCATAGTAGTTGTAGCCTGGCTGCTCGCCACGGGTTTGTTCGCAGGCACCGGTACCGGCCACCACGCCTGGCGTGGCGCAGTCCGCGCCGATGGTGATGCTGGACGTATTGCGCCCCGCAAATTCCTGATGGGCCAGTGCCGAGCCCGAATCGAACAGGGCAAGACGTACGCCCTCGCCGGTCAGTCCACGTGCATAGGCGTAATCGGCCCCCATCGCACCCAGCCCCCAGTCAGCGTTGAATTCTTCGCTGCGCCAACTGGCCGCATCCCCGGGGTTGCCGAGAACGGACGAGTTGGCCGCCGCTGGCGTGGTGGCCGTCGGTGCTGCGGACGCGCCGCCGCCTGGTTGCGCCCAGGCCGCCTGCAACTGGCGCTGCTGCTGCCAGGTGTCGAGTGATTCGCTGGCGATGGCGGGCGTGGCAGCCACCAGCAACAGGGAACTGGCCACAGCCAGCGCGAGGCGGCTGTGCAGGAGAGAACGGGAGCGGGACGAACGGCCGTGCAGCGGGTGATTCATCGGACAACTTCCTTGATTGACGGACAACAAGGCCGTTAACCCCGCAGCGCGCCGATCACCCCCAGTGGTGTGAAGGAAATTTAATGAACAGGTTAATGTTCGGTGACGCGCGTGTTCACTCCATCTCCCGGAGACCCCGCTACCGTGGCCCGGCCTGGGGTCACCAGGCCTATCAAGGAGTGATGTCGATGCGTACTTTCAGGAAAATGATCGTGGGTGCCGTGTTCGCCTTGGCCTGCAGCGGTTCGGTTGCTGTGGCCGGGCCGATTCCGCCATGCGATCTTCCCTGTTGGAAGGCTTACCAGGCCTGCTTGTCCGGTGGCGGTGATGCGATGGAATGCCAGTACGAATACGATCGTTGCGTCATGGATCGCTGCGGCGCCGTGTAAGCAGTGGCAATGCAGGACTGATGACGAGCCCCGTCACCGACGGGGCTCTTCTGTTTCAGCGCAGCCCGCTTGCAGGCCATGCACGCAGCGGCGAGGATGGGGAATCGCATCGGAGCCGCTGCACATGGCCGTCAAACGTGTCGTCGCCAACATCGCCACGCCTGATCCTGCGCGTGCCACAGCGTTCTATGGCGAGCTGCTGGGCATGCCGGTGGTGATGGACCACGGCTGGATCGTCACCCACGGCGGCGAGGGCAGCGCGCTGGCGCAGGTCAGCTTTGCCAGTGAAGGGGGTTCCGGCACCGCAGTGCCGGATCTGTCGATCGAAGTGGACAATCTGCAGCAGGTACTGGAGCGCATGCGCGCGGCCGGCATCCCGCTGGAATATGGCCCGGCCGATGAGCCCTGGGGCGTGCGTCGCTTCTTCGTCCGTGACCCGTTCGGGCGGTTGTTGAACATCCTCGCCCATACCTGAGCGACAGACGGTTCGTCAGCGCCGCTTGGCACCGGCCGGTGGCACGCCGACCATGCGCAGGCAATTGGCCTGCACGGCTTCGATGAACGCATCGGCATCCTGTGCCGGTGTGGCGATCAGGTCGTCGGTAGCGCCGTGCACGCCGGCGTAGATCAACGAGGCGGTAACCTGCGGCGCCGGAAGCTGCCACAGACCGGCGGCGTTGCCCGCTTCGAGGATGCCCAGCAGCTGCTGCTGGATTGCATTGCGTTCGGCGTTGCCGCGCTGGTGGTGATGATGGTTGGCGTACACCACGTCGTGCAGTGCATGGGTGCGCACGTAAAGTTCGATGTTGGCGCGGATCCAGGCGCGCAGGCGTGCTACGCCATCGCCGTCGGGGTGCTGCTGCACGGCCTGGTCGACCGCTTCCATGAACTGCCGCGTGTAGCGCTGCGCCAGCGCCTGCAGAATCTCGGTGCGCGAGGCGAAGTAGGTATAGAAGGTGCCCTTGGCCACGTCGGCCGCCGCGACAATGTCGCTGATGGTAGTGGCGTCTACCCCCTTTGACAGGAACAGTGCCTGCGCGGCATCCATCAGTTCTTCCTGGCGGGTTTCCGCAGGCTTGGTGCGAGGCCTGGCGACAGCTGGGGTCTGCATGGTGGGTAAGGTCCGGGTGCGACGGTGGCCATTCTAGCTGTCCTTTGGAATTGACTGACCGCCAGTCATTGACCGACGGTCAGTCAGTGGCTACGATGCGCGCACGTCCTCCCCCGGGATCCACACATGCAGCGTTTCCAACGTCCGGCCCTGGTGTTGGCCGCCTACCTCGGCACATTCCTCGCCTCGCTGGACATCAGCATCGTCAACGTCGCCCTGCCGACCCTGCAGCAGGCGTTGAACACTGACATGGCCGGGCTGCAGTGGGTGATCAATGCCTATGCGATCGCGTTGTCGGCGCTGATGCTGTCGGCGGGGCCGCTTGGGGATCGTTACGGTCATCGGCGGATGTGGCTGCTCAGCGTCGCCACCTTCACGCTGGGGTCCCTGCTGTGCGCTTGTGCCGGCAATCTTGGAACCCTGGTGGCCGGGCGCGCAGTGCAGGGCATCGCGGGCGCATTGTTGATTCCCGCCGCAATGCCGATCCTCAGCCACGCGTTTCCCGACCCGCGCCAGCGTGCACGTGCGATCGGCGGCTGGTCGGCGTTCAGTGCGCTGGCCCTGGTGCTTGGCCCGCTGCTGGGCGGCGTGCTGGTGCAGCGCGCCGGATGGCCCAGCATCTTCCTGATCAACCTGCCGTTGGGCCTGCTCGCGCTGGCGCTGGGCGCATGGGGAATTCCCGAGCGGCGGCATCCGCAGCACGCCGCACTGGACCCCGCCGGGCAGCTGCTCAGCATCGTCGCGCTGGGTGCGCTGAGTTATGGCCTGATCGCGATCGGCGAGCATGGCCTGCTGTCCCCGGTGACCCTGCTGGCGCTGGGCGTCGCAGCCGCCGGACTGATCCTGTTCGGCATCGTTGAACGCCGGGTGGTACGCCCATTGCTGCCGCTGGACCTGTTTGCCGACCGCCGCTTCGGCATGTTCAACCTGGCATCGTTCGTGCTGGGCTTCACTGCCTATGCCAGCCTGTTCTTCCTGTCGCTGTTCTTCCAGCAGGCTCAGGGCCACAGCGCTGCGCAGGCCGGCTCCCAGCTGGCTCCGCAGTTCCTGTTGATGGGTGTCGTCTCGCTGTTGTTCGGTCGTCTGGTCGCCCGCCTCGGGCTGCACACCGCGCTGGTATTGGGCTACGCCCTGGCCGGGGTGGCGCTGTGCGCGATGGCCACGTTCGAACCGGCTACGTCGCGTGCTTTTGCCAGCGCTGTGCTGGTGCTGCTTGGCATTGGCATGGGGCTGGCAGTGCCGGCGACCGGCATGGCGGTCATGGCCAGCGCGCCGGTCGAGCG
Organism: Stenotrophomonas sp. GD03877; assembly: GCF_029840555.1. Taxonomy (NCBI): domain Bacteria; kingdom Pseudomonadati; phylum Pseudomonadota; class Gammaproteobacteria; order Lysobacterales; family Lysobacteraceae; genus Stenotrophomonas; species Stenotrophomonas sp. GD03877. Next base: position 143,228 of record NZ_JAOCCT010000009.1, read on the forward strand.
CGCGGGTATCGCTTCAGCAACGATGAACGCATTGCGCCAGGCAGGCATGAGCCTGGGCATCGCGCTGCTGGGCAGCTTGATGGGCCAGCGCGCCGTGCAGCACTTCGCCGTTTCCGCGCAGGCGGCCGGGCAGCGGGGGCTGGTGGCACAGGCGCGCGAACTGATCCTGCAACCGAGCTCGATGCACGCCACGCCGCAGATGCTTGCGTGGTATCGCAGTGCGATGGCCAGTGGTTTCGGCTGGGCGATGGCTGTGGCCGGTGCGCTGGCCCTACTTGCTGCGCTGGGTCTGTATCGGCAGCGCGCACCGGCCTGAAGCGCAGCCTTCAGCCCTGCTGGCGTTGCGGGCCCTCTGGCGTGCGTCCGGTCTCCTGTGGCTGCTGTTGCTGCTGGCGCGCATTGGCGTGGCGAGCATGTCCACCTTCGCGCCCGATCGCCGCCATGTGCTGGCGGTTGCGGCTGATCGCTTCACCGCCCTTGCGGCCTGCGACACGTGCTTCGGCCGGGCTGAATTCGTGCGCGTTGCCGGAGGCATGTGCGGCACGCCCGCCCTTGGCAGCGATCGCGCGCTGCTTGTCCTGGTCCATTGATGCAAAGCCCCGGTTGGAGCTGCGGGGGTTCTGGTCGGCCATGTGACGTCTCCTACTGGGTGGGTGCCGCCGTCGTCGACGACAGTGGCCATCCTTGGCCATCGCGCGCTAAGTCCAGGTCGCCATCCTCGCGGCCGTCTTCACGCGGCCTGCGCACACGGTTGATGGTGTGGCTGTTCAGGCGGGCGCCGCCTTCGCTGCGGCCAGCGCCATGCCACTGACCACCGCCGCGATCATCTCCACGTCTGCGGTGGGCGCTTCCTGCTTCAACCGTGCCTGCAGCGCTCCATGGGACACGGCGAAGACGATGGCCTGGCCGAGCAGGGCGTGAGTACGCAGCAGTGTTTCGATGTCGGATGGCCCGCTGCCGCGCAGGCACGCAACACAGCCGGCCAGTGCCGCGTGCAACGGCTCGAACAACGTACGGTGTGCACTGGCGAACGCGGCCGTCGGCTGGATCTGTTCGCGTGCCAGCAGCAGCGTGCGCGTGCCGGCATCCGGTGCCGACAGCAACGCGTGGACGAAGGCCCGCATCAACTGCTGCAGCTGCTGCGCCGCCTGGCGCGTGCCGGTGGGTGGCGTGGCTGGCAGTGGCAGGTGTTCGACGATGGCCTGCGCGCAGCGCGCCAGTACGGCGGCATACAGTTCCTGCTTGCCGCCGAAGTGATACGGAATGGCTGACTGGCTGCAGCCGGCCATGTCCACCAACTGGCGGGTGCGCACACCGTCCACGCCGAGTGCGCTGAACAGCTGCAGCCCGGCCTGCAACAGGCGGGCCCGGGTCTGTCCGCTGCGCGTCTCGGCCGCGCGCCGCCGTGCCGGCGTCTGCAGGTGGGCGGTGAACTCAGGCATCGGCCCGCATCAGCCAGGTCGAGTTTTCGTTGAGCGCCGCACCCGCATGCTCGCCGACGATGACCGTCCCGCCGATGTTGGCCATGTGCCGGCCGAACGCACAGTTCGGCTCGAAGGCAAAACACATGCCGGCCTGCAGGGGCAGCTCGCGCCCGACCGTCGGCAGTGGTGTGATGCGTGCATAGCGTGCCGCCTCGGGCAGCACTTCGATGCCCGGTGCGCGACCGAAGCCGACCGGCCCGTAGGGGTTGAGGCTGTGGACCAGCGGGTGCACGTGCCAGCCGCCTGCCTCGAGCAGGGGCGCCTCCATTGCGTCGACGACATCGCCGAAGGTATTGCCCACGCGCAGTGCGGATAGGCCCGCCTCGTAACTGGCCCGGGCCACGACGGCGGCACGGTGGATGTCGTCGTGCACCTCGCCGATGGCAACGGCGGCCTGGTGCTGGGTTTCCATCAGCCCATACAGCGCGAAGATCTCGGACAGCACCAGGTCGCCGTCGCGCAGGATGCGCGGCGGCTGTGCACGGTACTGCCAGGCGGGCGGTCCCCAGCCTACATACTCGGGACCCGAGCCGAGCAGCACCTCGGCGGTATAGCCTCCCAGCGAGAAACAGGTAGCGGTCACCGCGGCCACCAGCTCGGCTTCGGAAACGCCCGGGCGGGCCGTGGCGCGCAGTGCCTCGCTCATCGATTCACCGATCCAGGCGGCATGCGCGATCAGTGCCAGTTCCTCTTGGCTCTTCACCGAGGCGCGCTGGAAGAAGGCGCGGTAGACCGGTACGAATTCCGCGGCGGGCACGGCGGCCTGCATGCCCTGCAGAGTGCGTGCGGGCATCGCGCCGTCGAAGTAGAACGGCGGGTACGGTTCCAGGCCCAGCACGCCGATACGTGCCGAATGCAGGCCACACTGCTGCAGCCAGCGGCCAACCTCCTGGCCGGATTTGCCCACCCACAGCTGCTCGGGTGCGATCCACTGCAGGTCGCCTCGCAGGCCGGCCTGCAGGTGGTCGGCGATCATCAGCGAGGCGAAGGTGAACACACGCGGGACCGCGTCACCCACGAACACCACGATCGAGCCAGGCCGGTCATTGGTGAAGTAGCAATCGGGTGAGAAGCCGGCGGGTGCTGCGGCTTCCCGATCGCCATGCACGACCAGTGCATCCAGCCGTTCGCTGGCCATGATGTCACGGGCAAGGGCCCAGCGGCGGTCACGTTCCGCCAGGGTGAGCGGTGCGGGCGGTGTACGCATGAGGGGTGCTCCAGGGGGAAGGAGCGCGCAGGCTCGATCACGCAGATGAATGAATCAACCGCTTGAATCGACTTTGCATGGGCATTGCTGCGGGAGCAGTGGAAGTCGGCGCCTGCGCAGCGCTGCAGGTGATCGTGGTGTGCTGGCCGCTGTTGATAGGATGAGTGACAACGCCACTCGCCTGGCCACGACAGGGACGTAGAAGATGAACAGGATTGGATTGATCGCCTTGCTGGCGTGTGCCGGCTCCGTCCATGCAGCCAGCCCCCTGTTGTCCGGCAGCTTCGTCCACGTCGGCTATTCGGCCAGCGATGAACAACTGCCGGCCGCGCAGCTGCCGCTGTTCCTGGATGAGCTGCAGGACCTGGGCAACGACACGATCATCCTCGGCCAGACCCGTGCCACCCGGGCCGGCGTGGGTTGTGCCAGCGGCGAGCAGGATTTCGAATGGATTGCCGGCTTCCCCGGCAAGCTTGGCACGGTGCTCGATGCAGCGGCGGCGCGCGGCATGAAGGTCGTGGTCGGCACCACCTACAGCTCGGGGCAGTGCGCCACCTTCTGGCAGGGCCGCAACGCAACGGCAGTCGCGCAGGATGCCGCGCAGTCGCTGGCCCAGCTGGGCCAGCAGTACGGATCGCATCCGGCGTTCGCAGGCTGGTACATCACCGACGAGCCGGCCCAGGTGCCGGCTGAGCGCGCGTCCTTCTACCGCGCGGTCGTGGCTGCGCTCAAGAGCAGCACGCCTTCCCGGCCGGTGATGGTGGCACCCTACCTGGCGTCATCCAGCGTGGATCCGGCCAGCGTGGGCCGGGCTGCTGCACAGTTCCGTACGGCCACCGGCGTGGACGTGCAGATCTGGCAGGACGGTATCGGTGCGGCCTCGCATGCTCGATTGTTCCAGTGGGATCGCCCGGGTCATTCCACCGAGGCGTACTACGAGGCGCTGTCGGCGGCGCTGGGTGCCAGCGGCCTGTGGGCCGACATCGAACTGTTCAACCATGGCAGCCCGTTGTTCCTGGACACCGGCAACGGGCTGTCCGGTGCCTATCGCCCGGCCTCGGTACAGCGCATCAACCAGCAGTTGTGGAGTGCGCGCTCGGCCGGCAAGCGCGTTGCCTGGCTCAACCAGTACCACATGTCCGAGGTGGTCGGTCCCGGCCAGGGCTATGGCGAATCGCCGCGGCTGATGAACACCTATCGCGGGTTGTATGGCCTCGGTGCGTCCTACAGTGTCGATCCGGTGCAGACCACCTACAGCTACAGCGTGGCGCCGGATGCGAACTATCCGGACAGCAGCGGTCACGAGCTGTTCGATCGCCGCGTGGGAGATCCGCGCAATCCGATGGATGCCGGCTGGGTGGGCGTTCACGGCAACGTCAGCATCACCATCGACCTGGGCCAGCGCCGGCGGGTGGACTGGATCGGCCTGCATACGATGACCCGCCCGGCGTGGGGCATCGTCACGCCGACGTCGGTGGAGGTGATGTGCGCTGAGCCGGGCACTGCCACAATCAGCATCGGCGTGCTGTCGGCACCATTCACCCAGGCCGGGCTGAGCGGTTCGACCGAAGAGGAATACGTGCTGGGCAATGCCGCGCCGCTGGCCGCGCAGTGCCGCACGCTGGAGCTGCGGTTGGCCAATGGCAGCTGGACCTTCCTCAGCGAGATCGAGATCGCGGCCGAGCAGTAACGACCTCAGTGTTGACGTGCGTCGTGCAGTCGCTGTGCGAACGGCCGCTGCTCAAGCGCCTGCAGTGCGTCGCGCAGCACCTGCTCCAACGGTTGTCCAAGATCGGCATCGAGGCTGCGCGCCGCGCGTGCCGTGGCCTGCCACTGCGCCTGCAGCGCCGGCAGCGCCTGCAGTGCGCGCGGGCTCAATTGCAGGATGCGCTCACGGCTGTCTTCACCGACCGCAGCGTGCAGCCAGCCGTCGCGCACCATTGCTGAAACCGTCTGGCTGAGTGCCGAATGGCTGAGCCCGCAGGCCAGTGCGAGGTCCTTGATGCGGCAGGGGCCTTGCGCCATCAGCGTGCGCAGCACCGGGGTGTAGCGCGGGCGGTAGTCCAGTTTCAGGTCGCGGTAGGCCTGTTCGACCGCCGGGTCGAGCTGGTCGAGCAGGGCCCGCAGCAGCGTTCCCAGGGTGGCGTGTTGGAGATCCATGCTGGCGATGATATATAAGCACTTACATATCATCAACATGGGGTGCGGTCATGGCGGTTTCGTGGATGCTGGGCGCGCTGCTGGCGGCGTCCTGCCCGGTCCAGGACGCGGTGCTGCAGGCGGCGGCCACGGCGATACAGGCGCAGTACCTGGACGTGGCCGAAGGCGTGCGCATTGCCGAGGCGGTGCGCGGCTGGTCCAGCCAGCAGCGCTATGTGGACAGCTGCGCGGACCCGAAGGCGTTCAGCGCACGCCTGAACCAGGATCTGGACGTGTTCGATGGCCACTTCCATGTCGAGCGGGTGGATGCCAGCGCCGGCCAGGACGACTGGCTGATGGCCTGGCGCGCGGATGCACGCAGCAATGGCGCGGGCGTGCGCGAGGTGCGGGTGCTGGAAGGCAACATCGGCTACCTGCGCCTGAGCACCTTCTATCCGCTCGATCTGGCCCGGCCGAAGCTGGCCGCGGCTTTCACCCTGCTGGCCGACACCGATGGCCTCGTGCTCGATCTGCGCCAGAACGGTGGTGGTGATGACGGCAGTGCGGACCTGCTGGTGCGGACCCTGCTGGCGGCGGAGATCACCCAGGTGCAGTCACTGCAACAACGTGGCCAACGCAGTCCGGTACCGTTGCCACCGGCGAGCCTGGGGCTGTACCTGAAGCCGCTGGTGGTGCTGATCGACCGCCGCACCGGCTCGGCCGCCGAATTCGTCGCGTACTCGCTGCAGGCGCAGGGGCGGGCACGTGTCGTTGGGAGTCGAAGTGGCGGCGCGGCACATATGTTTGATGATCCTGTGTTGCTGCCGGATGGCTATCAGATCAGCATTCCCGACCGGCAGCCGATCAACCTTCGTACCGGAACCAACTGGGAACGTACCGGGGTCACGCCTGATGCGGCAGGCGGTGACGATCCGCTGTTCGTCGCCCGGCAGCTGCTGGCCCGATCGGCATCGCCAAAATGAACGCACAATTGCAACCGCGCCCTATCGCAGACGACATGCAGCGTGCCTAGAATCGAAGCATCCCGGTAGTTCCCGGGCGCTTCGAGTGAATGGACTCAATGAAGATTCTGTTGACCGGCAGTTCCGGGCGGATCGGGCGTGCGATCTTCGGCGCGCTGGCGGCGGCCCACGAAGTGGTGGGGCTGGATCGCAGCCCATTTGCCACCACCCGCATCATTGCCGATGTCACCGATCGTCAGGCCGTGACGCGGGCGGTGCAGGGGGTCGATGCGGTGATCCATACCGCCGCCCTGCACGCACCCCATGTCGGCCTGGTGCCGGATGCGGTATTCCAGCAGATCAATGTGGAGGCGACCGCACACCTGTTGCAGGCTGCCCGCGAGGCCGGTGCACGCCGCTTCGTGCTGACCAGCACCACGGCGCTGTATGGCCATGCGGTAGTGGCGGGCGGATGCCGCTGGATCGATGAAGATACCGAGCCGTTGCCGCGCACGATCTACCATCGCAGCAAGCTGCAGGCAGAGGCGTTGGCCGAAGCCGCCGTGGCACCGGGCTTCAGCGTGCGCGTGCTGCGCATGGCCCGCTGCTTCCCCGAGCCACCGGAGCGGATGGCGATGTTCCGCCTGCACCGCGGCATCGACGCGCGCGACGTGGCCAGTGCACATGCCGCGCTGCTGCACGATGTGGGCGCTGCCTTCGCACGCTATATTGCCTGCGCACCGACACCGTTCCTGCGCGAGGATTGCCTGGAACTGGCGACCCAGCCCCGCCGGGTACTGGCCCGCCGCGCCCCGCAGCTGCTGGCCGAGTTCGAGCGCCGTGGCTGGCCACTGCCGTTGAGCATCGACCGCGTCTACGACAGTGCACTGATGCGTAGCACACTGGGCTGGCAGCCGCGCTTCGGCCCGGACGACGTGCTGCAGCAGTACGCGGCTGGCAGCATCGAGGTGCTGCCTCGGGCGCAGTGGATCAAGGATCGGGTTGCCGAATAGGACGGAACGGGGCGGGTTCCTGACCCGACCCTGAGCAGGTTCAGGAATGTGCAGGCGGAGCGCCTCAACCTCGTTCGCAGGCGGCCGCTAACCCGGTGCGCTTCCAGCGCCGGGCGGGTCCCGGCGGCCGGTGGCCTGCGCGACGGATCGCGCACCTGCGCGGTGCCCTCGCGGTGCCGGTCGTCCTGAACTGCCTTGCGGACCCTTCCATGCCTTCTCCCCGTTCCGCCGCTGCCCGCCGCCCGGGCAGCATCGCCCACAAGCTGATGCTGGGCACCGCTGTGATCGCGCTGCTGTGCTTCGGCCTGACCGCGTTCCTGATCTACCGCCAGGCCAGCGCCAGCCTGATCGATGCCTCGCGCCAGACCATGGCCAGCGAGGCCACCGCCGAAGCCCGCCAGGTCGCGGCCGATCTGGGCACCGCCTTTGCAAGCAACGACGCCATGGTCGAGGCCGTGCTCGCCCAGCGTGCGCGGGGTGACGCGCCTGATCGCGCCAGCCTGGCGGCCGTGCTGGGCGAGCAGCTGCGCAGCCATCCCGAATGGCTGGGCAAGAGCACCATGTGGGAAGCCAACGCCTTCGACGGCAAGGATGCCGAGTTCGCCAATACCGAGATGCACGATGCCAGCGGCCGCTACATGAGCTACTGGGCCTGGCATGACGGCAAGCCACAGCAGTCGACCATGACTGACTACACCGAAGCCGCTGACGGCTCGGCCGACTGGTACGTGGTGCCCAGTCGCGACAAGCTGCCCAAGGTCAGTGAACCTTATGCCTACGACATCGCCGGCCAGCAGGTGCTGATGAGTACGCTGAGCACTCCGATCATCGAGAACGGCACGTTCCTCGGTGTATTCACCGTCGATTTCTCGCTGGCGGCGCTGCAGAAGCACCTGGCCACGCTGAAGCCGATGGGCGCCGGGCGCGTCGAACTGCTCTCGCCGAACGGCGTGGTGCTGGCCTCGGCGAACGCCGCCGAGATCGGCAAGCCGCGCAACGACGCATTGACCCGCAGCATGCTGGCCGACATCGCCGCCGACCGCCGGTTCGAAGCCTTCACTCCGGATGCGGCAGGCAACGTGCGCGTGTACGTGCCGCTGCGCGTGGGCGATGCGCCGCAGCGCTTCGCGCTGGGCGTGGTGATGCCACACGCGGTGATCGTGGCCGAGGCGCGCCAGCTGCTGTGGTTGACCCTGCTGGTTGGCGTGGTGGCCGCGCTGACACTGAGTGCCGGTGTCTATGTGCTGCTGCGCCGGTTGGCGATCCGCCCACTGGCCGAAGCCGTGCGCGTGGCCGGCGACGTCGCCGCAGGCAAGCTGGACAGCACCCTGCCGGCACGCAGCAACGACGAAGTGGGCCGCCTGCTGGATGCGATGCAGGGCATGCGGGGTCAGCTGCAGTCGGTGATGGCGGCGCAGGCGGAGATGGCGCGTCGCCATGACGCCGGCGAAATCAGCTACCGCATGGACGCCGCGGCGTTCCCGGGCGAGTACGGCCGGATGGTGGCCGACAGCAACCAGCTGGTGGCCTCCAGCAACGCCGTCACCCAGCGCCTGGTCGACGTGATGCAGCGTTATGCGGTGGGTGACCTGAGCGTGGACATGGAAGCGCTGCCGGGCGAGAAGGCGGTGTTCACCGCTGCGATGGCCACCACCAAGAGCAACCTGGCGGCGATCAACGATCAGATCCAGCAGCTGGCCGCCGCCGCCGCCGCCGGCGATTTCGCGGTGCGCGGCGACACGCTGCGCTTCGACCACGACTTCCGCCGCATGGTGGAAACCCTCAATACCATGATGCAGGTCAGCGACCACAACCTGGCCGAGCTGTCGACGCTGCTGCGCGCGATCGCCGCAGGCGATCTCAGCGCGCGCATGCAGGGCGACTTCCACGGTGTGTTCGCGGTGATGCGCGACGATGCCAACAGCACCGTGCAGCAGCTGACCCAGATCGTCGGCCAGATCCAGCAGTCGGCGGCCAGCATCCGCCTGGCGGCGGGTGAGATTGCCGCGGGCAACAGTGACCTGTCGCGCCGTACCGAGCAGCAGGCAGCGAACCTGGAAGAGACCGCGGCCTCGATGGAGGAGCTGACCTCCACGGTGCGCCAGAATGCCGATCACGCGCTGCAGGCCAACACCCTGGCCGGCTCCGCAGCGGGTGTGGCCAGCGAAGGCGGGCAGGTGGTCAGCCAGGTGGTGCAGACCATGGAGCAGATCGAGGCCTCGTCGCAGCGCATTGCGGAGATCATTTCGGTGATCGACGGCATCGCGTTCCAGACCAATATCCTGGCGTTGAACGCGGCGGTGGAAGCGGCGCGTGCCGGCGAACAGGGCCGTGGATTCGCCGTGGTCGCCAGCGAAGTGCGCGCGCTGGCCCAGCGCTCGGCGGGCGCGGCGAAGGAGATCAAGGAACTGATCGACGCCTCGGTGGCGCAGGTCGGTGCCGGTGCGCAGCTGGTGCACGGCGCGGGCCGCACCATGCAGGAAATCGTCGGCCAGGTCGGTCGAGTGAACGAGATCATGGCCGAGATCTCGGCGGCCTCCCGCGAGCAGTCGGCGGGTATCGAGCAGGTCAACCAGACCGTGGTGCAGATGGACGAGACCACCCAGCAGAATGCCGCGCTGGTGGAGGAAGCCAGTGCCGCCGCGCGTGCGATGGAAGAACAGGCCGAGCAGCTGGCGGTGGCGGTCTCGCGCTTCCGCCTGCACGCCGAGCCGGTGGCCACGGCTCGCCGCGCGGCCTGATCCCGCAAACGAAGACGCCCGGCGGGGGCCGGGCGTCGATTGCATCCTTGCCGCGCATCCGTGCGCAGTTCTGAGGGCTCAGAACATGCCTTCAAACGGGTTCCAGCTGGCGCGTCCTTCCACCTTCTCCAGGTAATAGCTGTAGTTGGTGCTGGAGGCGACCAGCAGGTTCATGGCGATGAACAGCATCCGCCCCACGACGTCCGGAAGGAACATGGAGACGATGGCCAGCACGATGTTGATGCCGATCAGCACCAGTGCCTTGCGCCACATGCCCAGGATCAACAGGTAGATGGCGCCGAAGAACAGCGCAAAGAAGTTCAGGTTGATCTTCAGGCGGTCACCGAAGGACAGCGCCTTCCAGGCCTGCTTGAAGCCGGGATTCTTGGGGGCGCCGTGCTGGCGGAAGAAGTTGAAGCGGAACTGCCACTTCGGGCTGAACTGGGACAGGTCAGTGGTATTCATGGGAAACATCCCTGTTGGAAAACGTTTTCATGATAGGACAAGTCCTATTCAGGATCCAAGCTCCGGCGTCAAAAATGTGACGCCTGCCGTGTTCCACGTGGTGTGGCGGGGCGCCGCTCCGTCACCCATCCGCCTTGTTTTTAGGATAGGGTGCGCAGTTCCGCTGCCACCCCAGCTGAACCCGGGTGGCGGCGGGATGTCCATGGAGGTTGCATGACCACACCTGCTACACCGGAAAACGCACCGGGACCGGTGCTCCTGCCGACACCTGAAGTGGTGCAGGCTCAACAACTGCTCGCACGCCAGCAACTGGCGGTAGCGATGGACCGTGCACGCACGGCCGCTACGCAGAACGCGGCCGCGGCCGCGCTGGAAAGCGAGTAATCCGCAACACCGCCGATCGCGCTGGCGTGCTGCCAGCGCGATCGCGGCGCGCGCCGCCGGTCAGAACCGCGCGGTCATGCTCATGAAATAGCTGCGCCCGGCCACGAAGTAGTCGGTGGAGCCTTCGGCATACAGCTTCTTGTCGGCCAGGTTGCTGACGCCGCCACGCAGGGTCAGTACCTCGTTGACGTTCCAGGCCGCAGTCAGGTCGTACAACGTGTAGGCCTTGAGGAAGGTCGTCGCCGTGCCGGTCTGCTTGCCGGTGTACTGCGCCGAGAGGCTGCTGGAAAACACCGTACTGGGCGTCCAGTCCAGCGACGAATAGCCAGAGAATTCCGGAGTATCGATCAGGTTGCGGCCGGTGGTCAGGTTCTTGGCTTCCTTCATCCAGGTCGCCGAGGTGCGCCAGCGCCAGTGCTCGCCGAAGCGGAAATTGAGGTTGCCTTCCATGCCGCTGGTGCGTGCGCGCTGCACGTTGCTCATGCGCGTCCACCAGATGCCGTTGAACTTGCCCAGGGGCGCGTACTCGATCTTGTTCCTGAAGTCGGTATGGAAGTAGGTCAGGCCCGCATCGACCAGGTCGTTGTCGAAGCTGATGCCGATCTCGCGGTTGGTGCTGGTTTCCGGATCCAGGTCCGGGTTGCCGGCCATGTAGCAGCCGCCGCGGGTATAGCCCAGCGGGATCAGCGAGGTGCAGCCACGACCGCCGGACTGGGTGGCGGCGGTGGCCGAATTCTCGGTCAGGCTGGGTGCGCGGAAGCCTTTGGAAACGCCACCTCGGATCGTCCACTGCTCGGCCGGATGCCAGACCAGGTAGGCGCGCGGGCTGACGTGGCCGCCGAACTTCTCATGGTGATCCAGGCGTGCGCCGAGGGTCAGCGCCAGGGTGCGGTGCAGCTTCAGCTCGTCTTCGACGAACAGGGCCCAGGTATCCACTTCCAGATCGGAGCCGCTGACGGCATTGCCGGCATAGTCGATCGGCGCGCGGCCGATGGTGTCGGTGTTGGTCAGCTCCTGGCGCTTCCATTGGCCGCCCACGGCGAACTGGTGTTCAACCCCCAGGGTGAAGGGCGTGGTCAGGCTGCCCTCGATGATCGTATCGGTGGCTTCGGAGCGGCCTGTGGCACCGATGTCGTTCTTGTACTCGGTCCAGTACGCACTGATCTTCGAGTTGCCGAAGCTCCACTTGCCGTCGTGGTTGAGCGCCAGCGAACTGCGCTTGAGTTCGCTGGCACCCCAGGCGCCTTCGTCCTGCTTCTCCAGAGAGGCATCGATGAAGGCCTGCTGCACGCCATGGCCGGCTTCCAGCGACAGTTCCTGCGCATCGCTGAGCTTCCACTGCAGCAGCGCGTCGACGTTGCGGTCCTTCTCGCCGGCGTAGGCGTTGCCGTAGACACCGCCGTTGGAGCGGTCCGAGTCGCGGCGCATGCTGTTGGCACCGATACGCAGGCCGAAGCGCTCGCCGAGCGGGCCGGAGAAGGTCGCACCGATCTGCTGGGTATCACCGCGCTTGTCATCGCCGGGGCGGGTATAGCTGTGCGTTGCGCTGCCGCTCCAGTCATCGCCGATGCGCCGGGTGATGATGTTGATCACGCCGCCCATGGCGTCGGAGCCGTACAGCGACGACATCGGTCCGCGCACCACTTCGATGCGCTCGATCTGGTCGGGCGAGATCCAGTTCAGATCCTGGCGGCCGAGGTCGGGGCGGTAGTTGGTCGAGGCCGAGCTGCCCATGCGCTTGCCGTCCACCAGCACCAGCGTGTAATTGGACGGCATGCCGCGCAGCTTGATCTTGGACTGCTCGCCGACCGCACTGAGGCCACCGGTCACGCCCGGCACGCGGCTGAGCAGGGTGGCCAGGTCGTGCACCGGCTGGCGCTCGATGTCCTCGCGGCTGATCACGCTGATGCTGGCCGGCGCATCCTTGATCCATTGCTGGTTGCCCGAGGCGGTGACCACCACGGTATCCAGATCCTTGGTGGAGGCATCGGCGCTGGCCTCTGCAGCGGCCAGGCCGGGCAGGGCAAGCAGGCAGGCGGTGGCCAGAGCGCGGGACAGGCGGGTGCGCGGCAGGCGCGCGGAACGGGTACGGAACGGCAGGGACATGACGGCTTCCATCGGATGAGGGGGACCGGATGGAAGCAACGGGCGCAAGCAGACAAGCAGGCAGGCCCCCCTTCCATGGGTCGTTGGGCGCGCGGCTCGAACCGGCGCAGCTGGGTGGGTCTCGGCCGTGCGGAAGACGGTGACCTGCCTGGTTAATGAAATGATAACCGTTCGCGTTTGTTACGATCCAGTACCTGGGACGACCAAGTGACATCCGTACCCACGCCCCGGCACTCGCCTGCTGTTTGCTGAATGGGGATAAATCCCGGCGTAGACCTTCGCACTCGGCTTACATCCGGCGCCCTAGACTGAGCCGCATTTTCGATTCCGCCCCGTTGGAGATCGTGTGGGTTCCGGTAGTGACAGACAGCGACTGCGTGGCGTGAGGCCGACGCAGCCAGGACAAGTGCGGGCGCCGGGAAAGCGCGCCGGGAACCTTGGTGCATGCAGCCCGGCCGGGATGGCCGGCCGTGCCGACTGCGCGGAGTAGGCGGCAATGGGGGTGCAGACCATCCATGCGGAAGCAGATACGTCCCGGCGTGATGCCGGCTGGACGCTGCTGCCGGCAGAATCGCCATTGCAGATGCCCGAGCAGACCCTGCGCGAAGGCCAACTGAAGGTTCGCCGCCACCGCACCTCGCCGCGTCTGATCGGCCTGCGCCGGTTCTACATCTTCGGCGGCACGCTGGCGATGACTGCCATCGCCACCCGGATGATGTGGCGGGTGCTGTCGGCCAATGGCATCAGCGTGCTCGAAGCCTGCCTGCTGGTCCTGTTTGTCGGCCTGTTCGCCTGGATCGCGCTGTCTTTCGCCAGTGCAGTGGCCGGCTTCCTGACTGCCGTGTTCGACCGGGGTTACCGCCTCGGCATCGACCCGGACAAGCCGCTGCCGGCGGTGCACAGCCGCACCGCGCTGCTGATGCCGACCTACAACGAAGACCCGCGCCGGCTGCTGGCCGGCCTGCAGGCGATCTACGAGTCGGTGGCCGCCACCGGCCAGCTCGACCGGTTCGACTTCTTTGTGCTCAGTGATACCCGCCGCGAAGACATCGCACGGGCCGAGGAGCAGGTGTTCGCCGAACTGCGCGAGCGCGTGCCCGATGGCCAGGCGCGGCTGTTCTACCGCCGCCGTGGCGACAACAGCGGGCGCAAGGCCGGCAACATCGCCGACTGGGTCCGTCGCTTCGGCGGCGCCTACCCGCAGATGCTGATCCTCGACGCCGACAGCCTGATGACCGGCGACAGCATCGTGCGCCTGGTCGCGGGCATGGAACACAACGCCGATGTCGGCCTGATCCAGACCCTGCCGTCGGTGATCGGTGGGCGCACCCTGTTCGCGCGCATGCAGCAGTTCGGCGGCCGCGTGTACGGTCCGGTGATCGCCCGCGGTGTGGCCTGGTGGCACGGTGCCGAGAGCAATTACTGGGGCCACAACGCCATCATCCGCACCCGCGCCTTTGCCGATCAGGCCGGGCTGCCGGCGCTGCCGGGGCGCAAGCCGTTCGGTGGCCACGTCCTCAGCCATGACTTCGTCGAAGCGGCGCTGATGCGTCGGGGCGGCTGGGCCGCGCACATGGTGCCGTACCTGGGGGGCAGCTATGAAGAAGGTCCGCCGACGCTGACCGACCTGCTGGTGCGCGACCGCCGCTGGTGCCAGGGCAACCTGCAGCACGGCAAGGTGGTCGGCAGCCGCGGCCTGCACTGGATCAGCCGCATGCACATGCTGATCGGCATCGGTCATTACTTCACCGCGCCGATGTGGGCGATGCTGATGCTGATCGGCATCGCCATCCCGCTGTTCCAGGAAGGCATCGATTTCAACGCCCTGCTGCACCTGTCGCCGAGCGTGTACTGGCGGGCCCAGGACGAGGAACAGGTGGTGCGCCTGTTCGCGGCGACCATGGCGGTGCTGCTGCTGCCCAAGGTGCTGGGTTACCTGGCGATGCTGCTGGACCCGGTCGACCGCCGCGGGTGTGGCGGCGCGCTGCGCGCGTTCGTCTCGATGCTGGTGGAAACCGTATTGGCGGCACTGATGGCACCGGTGGTGATGTACGTGCAGTCGCGCGGCGTGGCCGAAGTGCTGTCCGGCCGCGATTCCGGCTGGGACGCACAGCAGCGGGACGATGGCGGCATCTCGTGGTTGGCGCTGATCCGCGGCTACGGCGGCCTGGGCGTGTTCGGTGCCTTCATGGGCTTGCTGGCCTGGGCGGTATCGCCCTCGCTGGCCGCGTGGATGGCACCGGTGGTGATCGGCATGGTGCTGGCGGTACCGGTGGTGGCGCTGACGTCTTCGCGCGGCCCGGGTGCCTTCCTGCATCGCCTCGGCCTGCTCGATATTCCTGAGGAGAACATCCCGCCGCCGGTGCTGGTACGCGCCGCGCAGCTGCGACGGGAAGCCGCCGAACAACCGCCGCTGTACTGATCGTCCCGCGGCAGCGGCATAATGCGGCTCGAACTTGAAGGAGCCGCATCATGCTGCAAACGGTGGAACAGGAAACCGGCGTCTCGCCGCAGTGGTCGGTGATCTGGCTGCACGGCCTCGGCGCCGACGGCCATGACTTCGCGCCGATCGTGCCGGAGCTGGTGCGCCCGCATTGGCCGGCGCTGCGCTTCGTGTTCCCGCATGCGCCGGTGCGGCCGATCACGATCAACAACGGCGTACCAATGCGTGGCTGGTACGACATCGTCGGCATGGACTTCCGTTCGCGCGCCGACATGGCTGGCGTGCAGGAATCGGTGGTGCAGCTGGATGCGCTGATCGCGCGCGAGATCGAGCGCGGCATCGCACCGGAGAAGATCTTCCTGGCCGGCTTCTCGCAGGGGGGCGCGATCATCCTGACCGCCGCGCTGTCGCGCACCGCGCCACTGGCTGGCCTGATCGCACTGTCCACCTACCTGCCGGAAGCCGAGAGCGCCAAGCGCGTTGACGGAGCGGTGCAGGTGCCGGTGTTCATGGCCCATGGCAGCAGCGACCCGGTGATTCCGCAGGCGGTGGCCGTACACAGCGCGCAGGCCCTGCAGGCGATGGGCCTGGAGGTGGAATGGCACAGCTACCCGATGGCCCACCAGGTCTGCGCCGAAGAGATCCAGGCGCTGGGTGACTGGTTGCAGGAACGCCTGGGCGCCGCCTGAGCCATGTCACCGGCCAGCGCCCCGCCCTGGATGCCGGAACTGTGCCGCCTGCCGCGGCTGGCGGCGATGCTCGGCCTGGCCGAACTGGTGGTGGTGGTGCTGGCCCTGGCCCCGGATGGCAGCCGCCACTGGACCGTGGGCGAACTGCTGTCGGCCAGTGGTTTCGCGCTGTGGCTGGCGCTGGCCGTGACGGCCAGCCTGTGCCTGCTGCGGAACGCGTTGTCGCGGTTGCCCCAGGTCCTGGGGGCAGTCTCGGCCATCGCACTGGCGACGCTGATCGCGGTGGTCTGCGCGGGCATCGTGCATGCCCTGTACGCGGTGCTTGGCGACAACTTCGCCCGCGGCATCAGCTTCTGGCGCTTCACGCTGGGCAGCGCCGCGACGACGGCGCTGATCACGGCGTTGGCACTGCGCTACTTCTATGTGAGTGATCGCTGGGCCGCGCAGGTGCAGGCCAACGCACGCGCACAGGCCGACGCGCTGCAGGCGCGGATCCGCCCGCATTTCCTGTTCAACAGCATGAACCTGATCGCCAGCCTGCTGCATCGCGACCCGGTGGTGGCCGAGCGGGCGGTGCTGGACCTGTCCGATCTGTTCCGTGCCGCGCTGGGGGCGGGCGAGGGCGATTCCACCCTGCGTGACGAATGCGAGCTGGCCGAGCGCTATCTGTCGATCGAATCACTTCGACTGGGTGAGCGCCTGCAGGTGCGCTGGCAGCGCGACGAGCCACTGCCCTGGGATCTTCCCCTGCCTCGCCTGGTACTGCAGCCGCTGGTGGAGAACGCCGTGCTGCATGGCATCTCGCGGCTGCCCGAGGGTGGCACCATCGAGCTGCAGCTGGCGCGCGAGGGCAATGAGCTGCAGATCCGCGTGCGTAATCCGGCGCCCGATCCGCAGGCCCCCGGGCTGGCCCTGGCGCGCGGTGCCGGCCATGCCCAGCACAGCATCGGCCATCGGCTGGCCTGGCGCTTCGGCAGCGCCGCGCGGATGACGGCTGGCTGGAGCGAGGGCTACTATGCCTGCCAGGTGACAGTGCCGATCCAGTGAGGGAGCGATCGTGAGGGTAGTCATCGCCGATGACGAACCGCTGGCGCGCGAGCGCCTGCGCAGCCTGTTGGCCGCGCAGGACGGCGTGGATGT
The DNA here is from genome assembly GCF_029840555.1 of Stenotrophomonas sp. GD03877. Lineage (NCBI taxonomy): Bacteria > Pseudomonadati > Pseudomonadota > Gammaproteobacteria > Lysobacterales > Lysobacteraceae > Stenotrophomonas > Stenotrophomonas sp. GD03877. The sequence goes on from NZ_JAOCCT010000009.1 coordinate 160,001, forward strand.
GGTGGCCGAGGCCGGCAACGGCGAGCAGGCCCTGCACGCGTGCGCGGAGCTGCAGCCGGACCTGGTCCTGCTGGATATCGCCATGCCCGGGCTGGATGGCCTGGAAGCGGCCCGCCACCTTGCCAGCTTCGAGCCACGCCCGGCGGTGGTGTTCTGCACTGCCTACGACGCGCATGCACTGTCGGCCTTCGAAGCGGCAGCGATCGATTACCTGATGAAGCCGGTGCGTGCCGAGCGCCTGGCTGCAGCGATCGCACGCGCACGCACGTTCCTGGCCGGCCGCGACGGCCAGCCGCAGGACCACCGCGGGCAGCAGGCCCGCAGCATGCTGTGCGCGCGCCTGCGCGGCAGCCTGCGCCTGATTCCGCTGGACGACATCCACTACCTGCAGGCCGAAGAGAAGTACGTGGTGGTGCACCACGCACGCGGCGAAGACCTGATCGAGGAGTCGCTGAAGTCGCTGGAAGAAGAGTTCGCCAGTCGCTTCATCCGCATCCATCGCAATTGCCTGGTGGCACGCCACGAACTGGTGGAGCTGCGTCGTGGCACGGGCGGCCAGGTGCAGGCGATGCTGCGGCATGGCAAGCAGCCGCTGGAAGTGAGCCGCCGCTGCGTGGCGACGCTGAAGCAGGAACTGCGGCATCTGTGAGGGTTCCGCGCGGCCTGCGGCCGCGACTGCTTCGAGATCAACAGCAACAGCAACGGCAACAGCAACAGCAACAGCGGGTCATGGCT